>DASVPH010000020.1:0-6173 GCA_036382945.1 Casimicrobiaceae bacterium | reverse complement strand
CTCCTACGGCAAGAGCAAACCCCGCTACTGCAAGTAAGATGGACAAAGGTACCGGGGTTGCAGGCGAAACTGAAGTTGGTTGAGTCCAACCCAACAGGATGGCCAGACCGACCAAGATCGCTATGACGATTAGTGGAATCGCAAGAAAGACCGGAAAGAAGGCTGGCGTGTCTCTTCGATAACTCGAATAAATCGCGCCGAACCTCGCCAGAAGCTGCCTCTCTTCGCTCCAGGCCCCGACTCCCAAGATAAGGTAGAACAAGGGTATCAGTAGGATTGCGTAGACTCCTCCCCAGATGAGCTCCCATCCTAGCGCCGCTGTCGCTAGCCCAACGTACATTGGGTGCCGAAGGAATTTGTATGGTCCTTCCTTCACAATGGCCTTGGATTCGGCGTGCGCCCAGCCAATCTGGCTGCGAATGGCGCGGTTGGCCTGCCCACCAAGAACAGTTCCAAAGATGAGAAGCAGGATGCCTGCCGCAGAGAGAGTGTACCCGATTGTTCCCGAAGTCCTTGGCTGACTCGTGAATGGCAACCAGAACCAAGGAAGCACATTAGCCGTTATGCCGACCAGCCCGACCACAGCCTTAATTCTCTCCGGCAGCTGGAGCGGAACAACGAGCAGAACGACTATGGCGCCAGCGAGGCTCACAAGAACCCAACCTACCTGCTCCCACAATCTGCATCACCTTTCAACGTGCACTCGAGCCTAAGCCGGATTATGCTTGACGGTCGGCTAGTGTAGCCTAAAATTTTGATTCGGTTTAGGGCTCGGATCAAGCCCATCGCTGTTACCGCGCTCACCTCCGGATGACCGGCGGAGCTACGTTCGCCGACCACCGGTGAACCAGCCGATTTCATACTCGAGACTACTCCACTGCCCTCCCGCCGTCAGATCATACTTTCCCTTCGCGCATTCTTGGTTCAGAAAGAGGCAGTGATCGAGGAAGCAACGGAGCAAATGCCGTTTCCAATTTGAGCGATAGGGACGATGACCGAGTTCGACGAAAGGAGCGACCACTTCGACGGAAGCGTATTCGACACGTTTCCGTAGTTGTTCCGGTCACTCCCACTCGATGGTGGCCGGGGGTTTCCCAGAGATATCGTAGACCACACGGTTGATGCCGCGGACCTCGTTGGTGATCCGCGTCGAGATGTGCGCCAGCAGCTCGTGCGGCAGCGGCGCCCACTGCGCGGTCATGAAATCGGTCGTCTGGACGGCGCGCAGGCACACCGCATGCTCGTAGGTGCGGCCGTCGCCCATCACGCCCACCGAGCGCACCGGCAGGAACACCGCGAACGCCTGCGCGACCTGATCGTACCAGCCCGAGCGGTGCAGCTCCTCGATGAAGATCGCATCCGCGCGGCGCAGAAGATCGGCCCGCTCGCGAGTGACCTCGCCCAGGATGCGCACGCCCAACCCAGGACCCGGAAAGGGGTGCCGGTAGACCAGCTCGCGCGGCAGGTCCAACGCGAGGCCCAGCTCGCGCACCTCGTCCTTGAAGAGCTCGCGCAGCGGCTCGAGCAGCTTCAAATGCAGCGTCTCGGGGAGTCCGCCCACGTTGTGGTGCGACTTGATCGTGTGCGCCTTCCTGGTCCTGGCCGCGGCCGATTCGATCACGTCCGGATAGATCGTCCCCTGCGCGAGCCACTTCGCGTGCTTGAGCTTCGCCGCCTCGGCCTGAAAGACGTGCACGAACTCGCGCCCGATGATCTTGCGCTTTTCCTCCGGCTCCGCGACGCCGGAGAGCGCACGCAGGAACCTCTCGCTCGCATCGACGTGATCGACTCTCGCACCGAGATGCGAGGCGAAAGTGTCCATCACCTGTTGGGCTTCGTTCTGCCGCAGGAGCCCGGTATCGACGAAGATGCACACGAGCTGGTCGCCGATGGCGCGATGGATCAATGCCGCAGCCACCGAGGAATCGACGCCACCCGAGAGGCCGAGAATCACCTCGTCCGCGCCGACGTCGGCGCGGATCCTGGCCACGGCCTCCTCCGCGTAGCCGGGCATCGTCCAGTCGCCCTTGCAGCCGCAGATGTCTCGGACGAAGCGCTCGAGCATCGCGCGGCCCTGCAGCGTATGCGTGACCTCGGGATGAAACTGCACGGCGTAGAAGCGCCGCGATTCGTCCATCATCGCGGCGATGGGTGTGGCCGGGTTGCTCGCCATCACCGAGAACCCGGGCGGGAGCCCGGTGACCTTGTCGCCGTGACTCATCCACACATCGAGCAGCCCGTGCCCTTGCGCATTCGTGCGATCCTGGATTCCCGAGAGCAGCCGACCGTGACCGTGCGCGCGCACTTCGGCGTAACCGAACTCGCGGGTGAGACCGGTTTGCACCGTGCCGCCGAGCTGCGCGGCCATCGTCTGCATCCCATAGCAGATGCCGAGCACCGGCGCACCGGCCCGCCAGGTCGCCTCCGGCGCGCGCGGCGTGTCACCCTCGGTGACGCTCTGCGGACCGCCCGAGAGGATGATCCCCGCCGGGGCGAACTCGCGAATGAACGCGTCGCCCACGTCGAAGGGCTGGATTTCGCAATAGACGTGCAGCTCGCGGATCCGCCGTGCGATGAGCTGCGTGTACTGGGCCCCGAAGTCGAGGATCAGGATCTTGCAATGCATGGCGGCCGCGCTTCAGCTGGCCCGCGCGACGCGCCGGTAGGCAAAATGCCGCCGCGCCAGGAAGAGCGCGAGCCCCTGTAACCCGGCGCTGACGAAGAAGGTGGCGCCGACCCGCCAATCCGATGCCGGCAGCCGGCTCACCTGCGCCAGCAGCGGCGTGCCAATCGCCGGCGCCACCACGAACATGATGCTCTGGATCGAGCTGAGCGCGCCCATGGTCACGCCCTGCTCGCTCACGCCCACCGCGTTGGACACGATCCCCTGCAGCGCAGGCCCGACAGCGAAGGAGACGAAGTTGCCGACGATGATCGCGTACATCATCCAGCCCTGCTGGGCGAGGCCATAGAGCAGGTAGGCGAGCGTTCCGAGCGTGAGCCCGGTGAGCGCGAGCCGCACCTCGCCGAACTTGCGCAGCAGCGGACCGAGCAGCGCACCCTGAACGACGGCGGCGACCACCCCGACCAAGAACAGCGCGAAGCCGTTCTCGCGCGGGCCCCAGCCGAAGCGGAAGTGGGTGAACAGAACCCAGGTCGTCTGCAGGATGAGCTGCGCCAGCACGGCGAGCGCGAACACCGCGACCAGACGCCCGATCTCGGGATGCCGCGACAGCGCGAGCAGCGCGCCGAAGGGATTGGCGCGGCGAAGCGCAAACGCCGCACGCCGCTCGTGCGGCAGCGACTCGGGAACCACGAACGCACCGTAGAGCCCGTTCACGAGCGACAATCCCGCGGCGAGGTAGAAGGGCAGGCGCAGGTCGATGCTGCCGAGCACTCCCCCGAGCATCGGCCCGAAGATGAAGCCCAGTCCGAACGCCGCACCGATCAATCCGAAGCTCTTGGCGCGCGCCTCGGCCGAGCTCAGGTCGGACGCGTAAGCGTTCGCGACCGAGAAGCTCGCGCCGGTGATTCCGCCGACGAGCCGGGCGAGCAGCATGAACCACAGCGACGGCGCGAGCGCCAGCAGCAGGTAGTGCAGGCCCAGCCCGAAGATCGACGCCAGGATCACCGGCCGCCGGCCGAAGCGGTCGGACAGCGCGCCGAGCAGCGGCGCGCACGAGAACTGCATCACGCCGTAGACGATGACCAGCGCTCCGTACCAGTACGATTGCAGCTCGCGGCTGGCGGTGAAGTCGCCGATGAGCATCGGCAACACCGGCATCGCCAGCCCGATGCCGAGCACGTCGATGAAGACGACGACCAGGATGAACGGCAGCGCGGCGCGACGGCCGGCGGCAGCGGGCGATTCAGACACGGACGCGTCCTGCCGGTTTCATTCCGCGCGGTAGTTGGGTGCTTCCTTGATGATTTGCACGTCGTGCACGTGCGATTCGCGCATGCCGGCGGAGGTGATCTCGACGAACTCGGCCCGGGTGCGCATCGCGTCGATCGTCGCGCATCCGCAGTAACCCATAGCCGCACGAAGCCCACCCATGAGCTGGTGGATGACCGCGGCGAGCGCGCCCTTGTACGGCACGCGACCTTCGATCCCCTCGGGCACGAGCTTCTCCGCCGCGTCCTCGCCTTCCGCGTCCTGGAAGTAGCGATCGCTCGACCCTTCCTGCATCGCGCCGAGCGAGCCCATGCCGCGATAGCTCTTGTACGAGCGTCCCTGGTAGAGCTCGGTCTCGCCGGGCGACTCCTCGGTGCCGGCGAAGAGGCTTCCCACCATCACGCACGAAGCGCCGGCCGCGATCGCCTTGGCGATGTCGCCGGAGTAGCGGATTCCGCCGTCGGCGATGATCGGGACCTCGAGGTTCGCGGCCCCCTCGAGCGCATTCTGCACCGCCGAGATCTGCGGCACGCCGACCCCGGCCACGATGCGCGTGGTGCAGATCGACCCCGGTCCGATGCCGACCTTGATCGCGTCCGCCCCATGATCGACGAGCGCCCGCGCCCCCACCGCCGTCGCGACGTTGCCGCCGATGACCTGGACCTGCGGATAGCTTCGCTTCAACCGACGCACGCGCTCGAGCACGCCCTGCGAGTGGCCGTGCGAGGTGTCGACCACGATGACGTCGACTCCCGCGGCGACCAGCATCTCGACGCGCTCGTCGGTATCGCCCGCGGTGCCGACCGCGGCGCCGACGCGCAGCCGCCCCAATGCGTCCTTGCACGCCAGCGGATGCTCGGTCGACTTGAGAATGTCCTTGACGGTGATCAGCCCTTTGAGCTCGAAGCGCTCGTCGACCACCAGCACGCGCTCGAGCCGATGCCGGTGCATCAGCGCCTTGGCGTGCTCAAGGTCGGTGCCTTCGGGCACGGTCACCAGCCGGGAGCCCTTGGTCATGATGTTGGCGACCGGCTGATCGAGATTGGTCTCGAACCGCAGGTCGCGGTTGGTCACGATGCCGACGACTTTCCTGCCGTCGAGGACCGGCAGCCCGGAGATGCGATGGCGCTGCGTCAGCGCCAGCACTTCGCGCACGGACATCGTCGGCGGGATGGTGATCGGCTCCTTCACCACGCCGCTCTCGAAGCGCTTGACCCGGGCCACCTCGGCCGCTTGCGCCTTGGGGGGCATGTTCTTGTGCACGATCCCGACGCCGCCCTCCTGCGCGATGGCGATCGCGAGCCGGCCCTCGGTGACTGTGTCCATCGCCGCGGAGAGCAGCGGAATGTTCAGCGCGATGCTGCGCGTCAGGCGAGTCTGCAGGCTGACGTCGCGCGGAACGACCGTGGAATGGGCGGGGAGCAGCAGGACGTCGTCGAAAGTCAGCGCCTTCTGGACGACACGCATGGTGCATTTCTCCTATGCGCAAAAGCGGATTATACGCAGGTCATGGGAGCTGGTAAACGCTTGCGGTGCCGTTGCGGGCCGCGTTTGACGCCCACGCGGCGTTTGCATTACCGTGTCGGCGTCTGCCATCGATAAGGGAGCCCGCCATGACCCGACGAGCATCGCTTTGCGTGGCCGCCTGCGCGCTCGTGCTCGCGGCCCTGCCCGCCGCCGCGGCGCTGTACAAATGGACCGACGAGAACGGCCGCGTCGTCTACGGCGATACGCCGCCCGCCGGGGTCAACGCGGAGAAGGTCAATGCGGCGGTGCCTCCCGCCGACCCGAACGCGGTGCGCGACATGGCCGCCAAGGACGCGCAGTTCAGGGCGCGCCAGCAGGCACGAGCGGAGGGGGAGGCGAAGGCGCAAAAAGCGCAAGCCGCGGCCAAGGCCAAGCTCGAGCGCTGCGCCCAGATTCGCGGCAACATCCAGGCGATGCGCTCGGACGGGGCGGTCTATCGCTTCAACGAAAAGGGCGAGAGGGTCTACCTGGAGGCCGCCGAGCGACAAAAGAGCATGGCCGATTCGGAAAAGCTGCTGCGCGAACTCAATTGCGAGGCGGTTCCGGCGAGCTGAAACCGCTTCGCGGCAGACCTAAGGAACCTCTGAAATACCTCCGCGCGGTTGCGACGGCCGTGTTTCGGGATGGGATACCTCATTGGCCAATGAGGCAGCGAGCGACGTGTACGACAGCGTACACGAGCGAAGCTGCGAAAACGAAGTTTCAGCGTAGGCTAACGTGAGCATTGCGAACGTTAAGCTGCGAAGCAGCG
>DASVPH010000019.1:0-7435 GCA_036382945.1 Casimicrobiaceae bacterium | reverse complement strand
GATTGTGCTGGCGATGACGCGGTCGCTCGCTGTCACGGATGAGCCCAAGGCGGCTGTCCGCACCGCCTGGGTGCGCAAGCTGATCGGGCTAGTGTCTCCGGGGGGTTCAGGCGGCCGGCTGTCGATCCTGATCTTTCATCGGGTGCATGCGCGGCCCGACGATTTGTTCCCCGATGAGATGCACGCTGCTTCCTTTCGCGAACGGATGCTCTGGGTGCGCGACTGGTTCAACGTGCTTCCGCTCGAGGAGGCGGTGGCCGCGCTCGGTCGCGGCGCGCTGCCAGCGCGTGCGCTCTCGATCACGTTCGACGACGGGTATGCGGACAACGCTGCCGTCGCGCTGCCGATCCTGCGCGAGCTCGGGCTCCACGCGACGTTCTTCGTGACCACGGGATTCCTCGATGGCGGACGGATGTGGAACGATACGGTCATCGAGAGCCTCCGTCGGGCGAGCGGGGATGCCGTCGACCTGTCGAACGTAGGGCTGGGGAAGCATCCGATCGGTTCGGTGCAGGAACGGCGGCAGGCGATAGACTCCCTCTTGGCGCAGCTCAAGTATCTGCCGCTGGGTGAGCGGCAGGCGCTCCCGGAGGCAATGGCGGCGCAGTTAAGCCCGACGTTGCCCGACGACTTGATGATGACCCAGGCACAGCTCCGTGGTCTCGCGGCCGCCGGGATGGGCTTCGGCGGCCACACCGCGAATCACCCGATTCTGGCACGGCTCGACGATGCCGCGGCGCGACGCGAGATTGCCGACGGACGCGACGCGCTCGAAGGCATCGTTCGGCAGCCGGTCAAGCTCTTCGCCTACCCGAATGGCAAGCCCGGCATGGATTACACCGCGACGCACGTCCGCATGGCGACAGAGCTGGGGTTCGCGGCGGCGGTTTCGACGGCGCCCGGTGCGGCCCGAGCGGGCAGCTCCGTGTATGAATTGCCGCGCTTCACTCCCTGGGGTCGGACGCCGGCCCGGTGGGGTGCGCGGTTTGCACGCAATCTTTTCACAGGCGTCGAAGTGGCGGCCGCATGAGCCGCGCCGAAGCGACTGAGGCTCCTGCGGAGGAAAGGAGCTGCGCACCGCCCCGTTCGATCACCCTGGTTGGTCCTCTGCCGCCGCCCGCCGGAGGCATGGCGAATCAGACTCGTCAACTCGCTCAACTGCTAGCTCGCGAAGGCTGCGACGTAACGTTCGTTCAGGGAAACGCGCCCTACTACCCGGCGTGGGTAGGCGCAATTCGTGGCCTTCGAGCGCTGTTCCGTCTACTTCCCTACCTTTGCCGTCTCTGGGCAGCCACTCGTCGCGCCCGCATCGTCCACGTCATGGCCAATTCCGGGTGGGCATGGCATTTGGTCGCCGCCCCAGCGATTTGGATCGCCCACTTTCGAGGCGCGCCCGGAATCGTGCATTACCATGGTGGCGAAGCGGAGAAGTTTTTCGAAAGCCAGTTTCGATTCGTTCGGCCCACGCTGAAGCTAGCTTCCGCAGTGATCGTGCCATCGGGGTTCCTTCGCGACATGTTCGATCGCTGGAATGTCAGCGCCGATATCGTACCCAATGTCATAGATCTCGCGCGCCTTCGCCCTGGAACAAGAAGCACGGGCCGGCTCCACGTCATCGTCGCGCGTAATCTCGAGGATGTCTACGACATCCCCACCGCGATCCGCGCATTTGCAGTCATTCGTGAACAATTTGCTCATGCGACGCTAAGCGTGGCAGGGAGCGGACCGGCGCTTCCCGCCCTGCGGACGCTGTGTGGCGAGCTTGGGATCGACGCCTCCGTCACGTTCACTGGCCAGCTCGAAGGCGAGCAGATGGCTCAGCTCTACCGCGGCGCCGATCTATTCTTGAATCCATCGCTCGCGGATAACCTGCCCGTCTCGATTCTCGAGGCTTTGGCGAGCGGGGTCCCGATCGTAAGTACCAATGTCGGCGGGATTCCTTTTGTGGTCGAAAGCGAACGGACCGCGCTCTTGGTTCCGCCCCGCGACCCCACTGCGATGGCGGAGGCTGCGCTAAGGCTTTTACGCGACGGCGAGCTCGCCGTAAGGCTGCGCGCTAACGGCCTAAAGGCGGTTGAAGTCTATAGCTGGCCCCAGGTGCGTGATCGCCTGTTTTCCGTTTATCGCAGGGTGCTTCGCCCGCCGATGACTGCTGCGTGTGCTCCATGACCAGGTCGCTCGTTACTCAAGTCATTGCCGGCGTGGTCTTCCCGCTGCACGAGCGCGTGAAGGGGCATGACAGCGTGGCCCGGCGCCGCGCGCTCGAGCGCAGCCAATGGTGGTCGCCCGAGGCACTGGCGCAGTATAGGCTGGAACGCCTGCGCCATTTCCTCAGCGAAGCGAAGGCGCATGTCCCCCACTACCGGCGTTTGTTCGGCGAGATCGGCTTCGACCCCTCTTCGCTGGCCGACCTCGGCGATCTGGCTCGAATCCCGCTTCTCGATAAGCGGCTGATCCGTGCGAATGTCGATGCCTTGAAGTCGGACCGCGCGGGCGCGCTCAAGCGCTACAACACTGGAGGATCGAGCGGTGAGCCGCTCGTGTTCTTCATGGGTAAGGACCGCACGAGCCACGACGTGGCCGCCAAGTGGCGCGCGACACGCTGGTGGGGGGTCGACATCGGCGATCCGGAGATCGTCGTCTGGGGGTCGCCGATCGAGCTGGGAGCCCAAGACCGTCTTCGCGGGCTGCGTGATCGTCTGTTCAGGACGACGCTCCTGCCGGCGTTTGAAATGTCTCCTTCCAGGCTCGACGAATTCATCGAGCAGATTCGCTCGATCGGTCCCAGGATGCTCTTCGGCTATCCATCGGCTCTGGCGCACATCGCTCGTCATGCCGCCCGCACCGGCCAACGGCTCGACGATCTCGGCGTCCGTGTCGCCTTTGTCACCTCGGAGATGCTCTACGATGACCAGCGCGCCGCGATCGCACGGGCTTTCGCATGCCCGGTGGCGAACGGTTATGGAGCGCGCGACGCGGGGTTCATCGCGCACGAGTGCCCGAGCGGCGGGATGCATATCAGTGCGGAGGACGTCATCGTGGAGATCGTCGATGCGAATGGGATGCCGCGGCCGCCGGGCGAGGTCGGAGAAATCGTTGTAACTCACCTTGCTACCGGCGATTTCCCTTTTGTGCGCTATCGCACCGGCGACCTCGCGTCGCTGGACACTCGGCATTGTTCGTGTGGACGAGGATTGCCTCTGCTCAAGGACATCCAGGGACGCACCACGGACTTCGTCGTCGCGCGGGATGGAACGGTCATGCATGCGCTTGCGCTCATCTACACTGTTCGCGATTTGCCCGGGGTAGAGCAGTTCAGGATCACTCAGCACGATCTCGATCGTACCGAGGTGCAGCTCGTTGCGACCCCGGCGTTTTCACCCGAGCACGAGCAGAAGATCATTCGGGACTTCAAATCCCGACTCGGTTCCTCGGTCGCAATCGAAGTGCGCCGAGTCGAGTACATCGCTCCGGAGAAATCGGGCAAGTACCGGTACGTTGAAAGCCGTGTTCGTCTGGTAGACGCGCCGACCAGCGCCGTCGAGGTATAGCGCTTGGTCGGCGACTGCCGTCTGGCGGGACGCAGCAAGCCGTGGGCAGGCACGCGCAACGATTGAGTCGGGATAGAGGGCCTGATCGAAATTGTCGCAAACGTGATCGATCGGCCGCAGTTGCCCGACACGCCACACATCCATGCTCCGCTATCAGGGACTGATCGATCTTTCGCTGCTGGATCGTGGCGCGGGAGAACTTCGCGTTGAATCGCAGGCGGAGAATCGGTCATGCAAGCTGCCGGGCTTGGAGATGCGCTGGAAGGCAGGACATGCCGAGGTTGCGCTGGCCGACGGCGTGATGGCGATGGTTGCGAGAAATGCGCGTGCAGGTGCCGCAGAGCCCGTCGAAGGGCAGCGCTGGATCGAGCGCTATGTTCGGCATGGCGAGCATGCGGCCGAAGCGGTCGACGGAGGATTCGCAGTCGTGATCGTCGATCTCGGCAAGCGGCAGGTGCTGCTCGTCGTCGATCGCTTCTCGATCGAGACCTTGTGCTATCGAGCCGGCGACGGAATGCTCGGCTTCTCAAACGCCGCGTCCGACGTCCCGAAGTCTCGCAAGACACTGAACGCGCAGTCTCTCTACGACTATTTGTACTTCCACGTCATCCCCTCGCCAGAGACCGTTTTCACCGACGTGCGACGCGTCGAGCCTGCGCATTGCGTGAGCGTCTCTGCAACGGCTGAGCGAGCGTTCCGGTACTGGGAGCCTGCATTCATCGAAGACGATCGCCGGGATATGCCGGGCCGGCTGCGCCAGTTCGCGGCGATCCTGAAGAGCTGCGTCCAGCAGGAGGCCGGTGAACCGGCAACCGCCTGCTTCTTGAGCGGAGGGACCGACAGCTCGAGTGTTGCCGGCATGCTGACGCAGCTCCGCGGCGAGCCTGTTCACGCCTATTCCATCGGCTTCGCGGCAGAAGGTTACGATGAGATGGCGTACGCGCGAATCGCCGCGCATCACTTCGGCCTTGTGCACCACGAGCACTATCTCACGCCCGAGGACGTGCTGTCCGCGATTCCGAAGTTGGCTGCGTCATTCGATCAGCCGTTCGGCAACTCGTCGGTGCTGCCCGCGTATTACTGTGCTTTGTTCGCCAAGCAGGACGGGTTCAAGCGTATTCTCGCTGGCGATGGGGGGGATGAGCTCTTTGCGGGAAACTCGCGTTACTCGGTGCAGAAGGCGTTCGAGTTCTATCACGCGCTCCCTCGTTCGCTCCGCCATGCGCTGGAGCCCGCTGCAAACGGCTGGACATTGTTCCGCCGCGTGCCGGGTCTCAAGCAGGTCGGCGGGTACATCCGGCATTCGAGCGTGCCCATGCCGGATCGGCTCGAAGCGTTTCAGCTATTGCATCGAGTGGGGGAGGAGACCATGCTGGAAGCGGATTTCCTTGCCCGGGTCGATCGGGGACGGCCTTTGACTTGGCAACGGACAACATGGGGCGCGACAAAAGCCGGCTCGCTGATCAACCGGATGCTCGCCTACGACTGGAAGTACACACTCGGCGATAGCGATCTGCCCAAAGTGCGCCAGGCGACGCAGCTCGCGGGGATCACGGTCGGATATCCCTTTCTTTCCCCGGCGCTAACGGACTTTTCCCTCACCCTGCCGCCCGAGTGGAAGCTCAAAGGGCTGAAGTTGCGCTGGTTCTTCAAGGAAGCCTTACGCAATTTCCTGCCGCGAGAAATCCTTGGAAAGAAAAAGCACGGCTTTGGTTTGCCGTTCGGGGCCTGGACCTTGCGCCACGCCGGTTTGCGCCGGTTCGCAGAGGAGTCTCTCGAGGGCATCGCTCAGCGAGGTATCGTCCGCCAGCAGTTCACTCGGGACCTGCTAACGAGGCAGCTTCCGGAAGCGCCGGGCTACTACGGCGAGATGGTCTGGATCCTCATGATGCTGGAACAGTGGCTGCGGGCGCACCAGGCGATAGTGTCTGCGGAAGCGCCGGCGACGCTTTGACGCGGGGCATGGGCAGACACCTTCAGACAAGGACCTCAAGTGCCGGAGGGTGACTCAGAAAGCCCTGCGGACTTGCCGTCGCGCCGTACGCTCCGGACTGGAAGACGACCACCAGATCCCCCGGATGCGCTTCCGCGAGCTCCATCCGGTCGCCAAGGAGATCGAGCGGCGTGCACAGCGGGCCGACAACGGATACCGTCTCGCGGCGCGAGCCTTGCACCTTGTTGCCGATCGCGACTGGATAGTTCTTCCGAATCACCTGCCCAAAGTTTCCCGAAGCGGCGAGGTGATGATGCAGTCCGCCGTCGGTGACGAGGAACACCTGCCCCCGCGATATCTTGCGGTCGATCACACGGCAGACATAGATTCCTGCTTCGCCTACCAAATACCGGCCAAGCTCGAGCACGAGCTGCGCATCCGGCAGCGCGGCTTTGGCGCGAGCCGCGACGTCGCGGAGGTTCACACCGATCGGCACAAGATCGAGCGGCTCGTCGCCGGGGAAATACGGGATGCCGAAGCCGCCGCCGATGTTGAGCACCCGCACCGGCCGCGGCGCACCCTCGGACAGACGAATCGCCAGCTCGAGGGTCTTCTGCTGCGATTCGCAGATCGCTTGCGCCTTGAGGTTCTGTGATCCGCTGAAGATATGGAAACCTTCGAAGTGCAGTCCGCGCCGGCCGATCGCTTCGAGTGCCTCGGGAACTGCCTCGGCGTCGATGCCGAACTGCTTCGGGCCGCCTCCCATCTTCATCCCGGAGAGCTTCAACTCGAAATCGGGATTCACCCGGACCGCGACCCGGGCTGGCGTGCTCATTCGACGCGATAGCTCCGCCAGCAACTCGATCTCGCGCAGCGACTCGACGTTGAGCAGGATGCCGGCGCTCGCCGCCTGGGCCAGCTCGGATTCGCTCTTGCCCGGTCCGGCGAAGCTGATATCGTGCGGATTCGCTCCGGCGTCGAGCGCCACTCGCAGCTCGCCGCCCGATGCGACGTCCAATCCGTCCACCCGCCGCGCGAGATGCCCCACGAGCGCGGGCATCGGATTCGCTTTCATCGCGTAGTGAACCTTGATTCCGGAGGGCAGATGGCCCCTCAGGAGCGCGACACGCTCGGTAACGAAACCTCGGTCGTAGGCGTAGAAAGGCGTGCGGCCGACGCGGGCTGCAAGGCGGGTAATCGGCATGCCTCCCACGACAAGGCAGTCGTCGACCACCGACCAGCCGCGCAGCGGAATATGTTGCGGCTCTCTCACGGCTCGTTGGCACCGAAGATATCCGCGAAGTCGGCGGCGAGCCTCTTGCGGTCGATCTTCCCGTTCGGGTTCCGCGGCAGCGGCTCATTGCGGATATCTATCCTCGCCGGCACCATGAAGACGGGAAGGCGCTCGCGACAGACCGCAATCAGCCGAGACTCGTCGATCGCGGCACTGTCCTTCGGCGTGACCACTGCGACGATCCCTTGCCCGAGGTTCGGGTGCGGAACGCCGAAAGCGGCCGCTTCGCCGACCAGTTGAGTCCCGTACAACACTTCCTCGATCTCGGTGGGACTCACCCGGTAGCCCGACGTCTTGATCATCTCGTCGCGGCGGCCGATGAAGTACAGGAAGCCGTCCTCGTCCATGCGCACCGTGTCGCCGGAGAACACCGCGATCTCGGGCAACACCAAGCCCGGCTCGCGCCCCGGCAGCGGCCGATAGCGCTCGGCGGTCTTCTCCGGATCGTTCCAGTAGCCCATCGCGACCAGTGCCCCGCGATGCACCAGCTCCCCCGGCTCGTTGGGGGCACATCGGGTTCCATCCTCGCGCAGCACAAGGATCTCCGCGTTCGGTATGGCTTTGCCGATGGAGTCCGGACGGCGGTCGACTTCCTCCGGAGGCAAGTAAGTCGAGCGGAACGCCTCCGTCAGGCCGTACATCAAGTAAGGCCGTGAG
>DASVPH010000018.1:0-10926 GCA_036382945.1 Casimicrobiaceae bacterium | reverse complement strand
AGTCGAACGCCTTGTCCTCGCCCATGAGCTGCACCAGCGTGGCGAGCATGGTGTACGAGGTCCCCGACGAATTCGGGTTGGCGAGCTGGATCTCATCCTTGAACGCCGGCTTGACGAGATCCGACCAGCACTTCGGCTCGGGGATCCCCTTCTTCTTGAGCTGGTCGACGTTGTAGCTGTAGCCGAGCGCGCCGGCATAGACGCCCACCGTGCGACCCTTCGACTGCTCCCACTGCCGGACCGCCCAGTCCTGCAGCTCGGCCATCCGGGGCGACTTGTAGGGCTGCGTGAGCCCTTCCTCGGCTGCCTGCAGGTGCGGATCGCCGGTGCCACCCCACCAGATGTCACCGCGCGGGTTGGCCGCCTCGGCCTTGATCTGCGCGTAGAACTCGCCCGAGCTCTTGCGCGTCATCAGCACCTTGATCCCGGTCGCCTTCTCGAAGGCGGCGACCATCGGCCGGCACCATTCCTCCTGAACGGTGCAATAGACGACGAGCTCGCCCTGCGCCGCAACGGAAAACGGCGCCGCGAGAGCAAGCGCGGCGGCGATGCCCGCAAGCCAGTTGCGTATCTGCATGATTCCTCCTCGGTTGAAGCTTGTTGTGGTACGACCCACCGCGCCGGCAAGCATAACGCAAAGCCGGCGTAAAATCGCGTCAGGAGCAGCCGCCCGCACCACCACAAGAGGACGGCCAAACCATGGTCCCGATTGCCGCGAACAAGACCGAAACATGAAAGCGAGCGATCTCGCGGCGCGTGCCGAGCTCGCCCGCGGCCTGGCGCGCGAAGCCGGCGCGCTGGCCCGGCGCTACTTCCGCCGCGAGCTCGACTTCGCGACCGAAGCCAAGGGACCGCAGGACTTCGTCAGCGCCGCCGATCATGCGGTCGAGGCGCTGATCAAGCAACGTCTGCACGACGCATTCCCCACCGATGCCGTGCTCGCCGAGGAAGGCGGCGGCGAGGCGGGACGCAATCTCTGGGTCGTCGATCCGATCGACGGCACGCTCAACTTCGTGCACGGGGTGCGCTACTGGTGCATCTCGATCGCCTTCATCGCCGGTGGCGAGCGCAAGCTCGGCGCGATCTACGATCCATCGCAGGACGAGCTCTTCTGGGCGGCGAAGAACGAGGGCGCATGGTGCAACGAGACGCGCATTCGCGTCTCGCCGCGCGACCGGCTCGATCGTGCGTTGCTCTGTCTGGGCTACGTGCCGCGCCACCCGCTCGAGGCGCACCTCGCGCTGAAACGGCACTTGCACGAGGCCGGCGCGGCCGTGAAGGACATGGGCGCGGGCGCGCTGATGCTCGCCCACGTCGCGGCGGGTCGCTTCGACGCTTTTCTCGAGCCGCACATGCATTCGTGGGACGCCTCGGCCGGGCTGCTGCTGGTCGAGGAAGCGGGCGGACGCGTGCACCCCTACCCCGGCCCAGGCGGGATCCTCGCCGGCGGTCCGGTGATCGGCGCGGCACCCGGCATCTTCAACGCGCTGGAGCGCATCGCCCTCGCTCGCTGAGCTCGACCGCGCCGATACGATCGGCGCAAACGGTGGCCGGCTCGACGCCGGACCGCGAGCTTACTTGGTCAGCGACATCCCCGACGGGTCGGTCCGCGCTCGGGCAAAAACTACGGCGCGGCGCAAAACACCGGACCTTCCAGCGCCCAACCGGCGGCCTGCATCGCCGCCGTCTCGCTCTTGCTGGTGAGGAAGCGGTGGTTCGGCTGGAGGTTCATCCCGTTGTTGTAGAGCCGCGTGACCGGAATGCGATCGGCCGGACAGTTGCCGTCGGAGAGCGGCGGCTCGGCCTCGAACGCCAAGCCTTCGTAGAGCCACAGCGGGCTCGACTTCACGATGGCGCACTCGAGCGGGTTGATGCTGAAGAAATGCGTGTCCGGCGAGAGCGCCGGCGTGCTGAAGAAGCGGCAGGCCGGCGCGCCCAGTCCCGAGCCGAGCACGGACGCCTTGAACGCGAAGCCGGTGCGCAGCCACGCGCCGAGCGCGTCGAGCGCGGCGGTCTCGAGCGGGTTCGCGGTGATGAAATAGTGATCGGTGAGGCCGCGGTAGTACTCGACGACCTCGGCCTCGCCGGGCAGCAACGGCAGTGCGGGCGCGGTGTAGTCGATCACCAGCCGATCGTCGCCTCCGCCCGCCACGCTGGTCATGCGCGCGAGCTGCACCCGCCGCGTGCGGTCGTCCAGACCCTGGGCGGCGATGAAGATGAGCGACCAGGTGAAGATGTCGTTGGTGCTCGGCACGTCGAAGTGATGCGTCACGCCTTCGAGCGTGATGAGATAACGCGATCCGACGAGCCGCTCCACGCCTTCGATCGCCGGGCCGACCGGCGCCGTGGTGTCCGCGGTGCCGCTGATGCCGAGAAACGGAACGGCGATGCCGTCGAGCCCGCTCTGATCGCGCCCGAATGCCGGAAAGAACGCCTGGCCGAAGTACGGCACGTAGCCGACGATTGCCTTGAGCCGCGGATCGGCGACGACCTGCTTCGACGAGAGCCCGATGGTGATCGTGAGCTTCGCGCCCGCCTGAAGGAGCAGCGTCTCGCCGCCGAGGCTCGCGCCGAAGCCGGTAATGCGGTTGCCGTCGATATGGTCCTGGTAGCGCGGATCGGCGGTGAGCACGTCGAGCGCGGTCGCGCTCGACAGCGCGCGGATCGCCTGCATCTCGACGTAGGTCGGAAAGTACAGGAAGGCGTAGAGGGCGTCGGACAGATTCTCGATGTTCACGTCGGCGAAACGCGGATCGCCGTGGAACGGCGCGATGACCACGAAGCCGTAGCTCGCGAGGTAGGTCAGCGCGGTCAAGTACTCGGGCGTGAGCGGGCTGCCGCCGAGCCCGTGCGAGAAGAGCAGCACCGGCCAGCGCGTGGCCGCGTCGGGCCAGACCGGCGGATCGGCGCCGCGCTGCATGTGCGGCACGGCGTTGCCGGTGGGCAGCGCATAGTCGGGGTACGGGTTGTCTGCGCTCGTCGGATAGCAGACCAGGAAATCGTACGCGACCACGGTCGTCGCGCGATCGACGTAGAGCTCGCGATCGTCGGGGACCGCGATGCCGGCGCGCAGCGTGTCGGCCGGGTCGGCGAGGAGCTGATCGACGTAGCGCTCCCCACTGCCGCTTGGGTAGCCTTCCCAGTACTGCTGCGCGGTCTCGCCCGGCTGGAGGCGGCTGAAATCCTGCTCGACGTTGCTGCAGCCCACCGGATAGGCACCGGGCGGCAGCGGCGCGACGATCGCCGTAGGATCGGCGCTGGCTGCGGTAGCGAGCGCGACGCCGGCGAGAATGCCGAGAGACACCGCCCAGCCCAGCGCGCGTGAACGTTGCATGCGCCTTGAGACCGTGCGCGCGCGACGCACGTTCCCGCGGCCCAAGCGCCGCGCCGGCAACGAATCAGAACTGGCGCGCAGAATCAGAACTGCTCATCGGCGAGGGCGAGCACGCTCTCACCGGCGGTCAGCACGGCGTGCTTGAGCGCGGCGGTCTGCGGCAGGTGATAGTCGGCGAAGAAGCGCGCGGTGGCGATCTTGGCGCGATAAAAATCGGGGTCGCCCTTGCCCTCGGCGAGAAGCCTCGCCGCGGCGAGCGCGGCGCGCCCCATCTGCCAGCCGCCCACCGTGAGCCCCCAGAGCTTGAGGTACGAAACCGCGGCGGCGTGGGCGGCACGCGGGTCGCTGCCGTACGTCCGCACGATCCACTCGACCGCCTCGGCGAGCGCCGCCACGGCCGCGGCGAGCTCCCGCCGGATGGCGGCGAATTCCGGGCCGGGCTGCCGGGCGAGATCTTCATCGAGCTTCTCCATCTGCGCGATCGCCGCCTGTGCCGTCCTGCCGCCGTCTCGCGCGGTCTTGCGGCCGATCAAGTCGTTGGCCTGGATGCCGGTCGTGCCTTCATAGATGGTGATGATGCGCGCGTCGCGATAATGCTGCGCCGCGCCGGTCTCCTCGATGAAGCCCATGCCGCCGTGCACCTGCACGCCGGTATACGCCACCTCCTGCGCGGTCTCGGCGCACCAGCCCTTCACGATCGGAATCATCAGCTCGGCGAACGCCTGATGGCGCTTGCGCGCTTGCGGATCGGGATGCGCATGGGCGTGGTCGAGCGCGCCGGCGGTCACGTAGGCGATCGCGCGCATCGCCTCGGTGTGTGCCTTCATCGACAACAGCATGCGGCGCACGTCCGGATGCTGGAGGATGGTCGCGGTTCCGGTGGTCTTCTCTTCGCCGACGGCGCGGCCCTGCACCCGCTCCTTGGCGTACGCCACGGCGCGCTGATACGCGCGCTCGGCGATGCCCACACCCTCGAGCCCGACCGAGAAGCGGGCGAGATTCATCATGATGAACATGTACTCGAGGCCGCGGTTCTCCTCGCCGACGAGGTAGCCCACCGCGCCGCCGTGGTCGCCGTAGGCGAGCACCGCCGTGGGGCTCGCGTGAATGCCAAGCTTGTGCTCGATCGACACGCACTGCACGTCGTTGCGCGCGCCCAGCGAGCCGTCGGCGTTGACCAGGACCTTGGGAACGATGAACAGCGAGATGCCCTTCACCCCCTCGGGCGCGGTCGGGGTGCGCGCGAGCACGAGATGGATGATGTTCTGCGTATAGTCGTGCTCGCCGTAGGTGATGAAGATCTTCTGGCCGTAGAGCTTGAAGCTGCCGTCGCCCTGCGGCACCGCGCGCGTGCGCACCGCGGCGAGGTCGGAGCCCGCCTGCGATTCGGTCAGGTTCATGGTTCCGGTCCACACGCCCTCGACCATCTTCGGCAGGAAGCGCTCCTTCTGCTCCGGCGTCCCGCATAGCTCGATCGCCTCGATCGCACCTTGCGTCAACAGCGGGCACAGATCGAAGGCCATGTTCGCGGCGTGCCACATCTCCTCGACCGCGGTGGCCACGAGCTGGGGCAGGCCCTGGCCGCCGTACTTGGGATTCTTGGTGAGCCCGTTCCAGCCGTTGGCGCAATACTGCAGATACGCCTCCTTGAATCCGTTCGGCGTCTTGACGCTGCCGTCGTCGAGCCGGCGCGCCCCTTCGCGGTCGCCGACGACGTTCAGCGGATCGAGGACCTCGGTGGCGAACTTCGCCGCCTCGGAAAGGATCGCGGCGACGGTGTCGGAAGTCGCGTCCTCGAAGCCGGGCAGCTTCGCAACCTGGTCCAGCCCGGCGAGCTCGTGCAGCACGAACTCCATTTCCTGCAGCGGCGGGTGGTATTGGCTCATCGACTGCTTTCAACCGTGTACGACACGAGGTCCCGAATCGCGACTTCGCGTCACCCCAATTCGGCAGTGAGCTGGGGGATGACTTCGAACAGATCGCCGACGAGCCCGTAGTCCGCGACCTGGAAGATCGGCGCCTCGGGGTCCTTGTTGATCGCGACGATCACCTTGCTGTCCTTCATGCCGGCCAAGTGCTGGATCGCGCCGGAAATGCCCACCGCGATATACAGATCCGGCGCGACGATCTTGCCGGTCTGTCCGACCTGGTAGTCGTTCGGTACGTAGCCGGCGTCGACCGCGGCGCGCGAGGCGCCGATCGCCGCATGGAGCTTGTCGGCGAGCGCCTCGAGCAGCTTGAAGTTCTGGCCGTTCTGCAGTCCGCGGCCGCCGGAAACGACCACGCGCGCGCTGGTGAGCTCGGGGCGGGCGGACTTGGTCAGCTCCTGGCCGATGACCTGGACCACGCCCTGATCCGGCGCCACGGCGAGCGCCTCGACCACGCCGGCGCCCCCCGTGGCCGGGGCGGCGTCGAACCCGGTCGCGCGCACGGTGAGCACCTTCTTGCCGTCCTTCGATTGCACCGTCGCGAACGCGTTGCCGGCGTAGATCGGCCGCACGAAGGTATCGTCGGACTCCACCGCGATGATGTCGGAGACCTGGGCGACGTCGAGCAGCGCCGCGATGCGCGGGCCGGCGTTCTTGCCGAAGCTCGTTGCCGGAAGCAGGATGTGGGTATACGCGGGTGCGAGCCTGACCGCGAGCGCGGCGACGGCCTCCGCGGTCGGTGCGGCGAATTGCGGCGCGTCCGCGTGCAAAACCTTCGCCACCCCGGCGACCTTCGCTGCCTGCTGCGCGGGCGCATCGGCGTGGTGGCCCGCGATCAGCACGTGGATCTCGCCGCCGAGCTTCGCCGCGGCAGCGATGGTGTTGAGCGTCGCGCTCTTGAGAGCGGTGTTGTCGTGCTCGGCGATGACGAGGGTGGTCATGGTCTCGTGACGTCATTCCCGCGAACGCGGGAATCCAGCGTCTTTGATGCGAAAGTCACTGGATCCCCGCTTGCGCGGGGATGATTTCGTGACGCCTGCGCCGCACGCGTCACGAAATCACCTTCGCTTCGTTGCGCAGTTTCGCCACCAGCTCCTTGGCGTCGGCGACCTTGCCGCCGCCCTTGCGCTTCGGCGGCTCGACGATCTTCAGCGTGGCGAGCCGCGGCGTGACGTCGACGCCGAGGGCATCGGGCTTCACGACCTCCAGCGGCTTCCTCTTCGCCTTCATGATGTTGGGCAGCGTCGCGTAGCGCGGCTCGTTCAGGCGCAGGTCGGTGGTGATGACCGCGGGCAACGGCATCGAAAGCGTCTCCAGCCCGCCGTCGATCTCGCGCTTGACGGTCGCCCGCATCCGTCCGCCGTCGTTGGCGAGGTCGATCTTCGAGGCGAACGTCGCCTGCGGCCAGTCGAGGAGCGCCGCGAGCATCTGCCCGGTCTGGTTGGCGTCGTCGTCGATCGCCTGCTTGCCCATGATGACGAGCTCAGGGTTCTCCTTGGCGCAGATCGCCTTGAGGAGCTTGGCGACCGCGAGTGGTTGCAGCTCGGCGTCGGTCTCGACCAGAATGGCACGGTCTGCGCCCAGCGCCAACGCCGTGCGCAGCGTCTCCTGGCAGGAGGCGAGTCCACACGACACCGCGACGATCTCGGTGGCGATCCCCTTCTCCTTCAGGCGCACCGCCTCCTCGACCGCGATCTCGTCGAAAGGGTTCATCGACATCTTCACGTTGGCGGTGTCGACGCCGGAGCCGTCGGGCTTGACGCGCACCTTGACGTTGAAATCGACGACGCGCTTGACGGAGACCAGGACCTTCATGGGAATCGGCGGGCGCTGCGGCCGCGACACCAGCGCGCCGCGGAGGGTGCGATTATAACTTGGAACGGGTGGACCGCGGAATGCAGCGTCTACCTGCGCTACCGGTCCGCTGCGCCGGACCGCCGAGCACGTTCCCGGGGCCTCCTTACGCGCGAAACGCGCACGCGCAATATCCCGTGTCGGCCTCGGCGTCGACTCGCCACGCGCGATCCCCACGCACTTCGTACGCGGAGGCCCCTCGCCGCAGGCTCGCGCCGCTTCATCTTATCGCCGTGCACTGCGGGCGGGCAGCGCCCATCGTTCCTTGCCAGGTGAGCGTGTTGTTGTCACGCAGCGGATCGGGCACGACGCGGTCGGGATCCGCCTCGACGTCGATGCGCACGATGTCACTGGCGGGCGCACGGATCGGCGAGAGCACGAGCGTGACTGCTGCGCCGACGGTGAGCGGAACGTACTGGGTCGCGTAGACGTCCTCATGCGTCCCGCTGGCGGTGGTCACGGTCGCTCCGATCCGGAACGCGCCTAGGTCGCCGGAGAGCAGCGGTATCGGCGCGACGATATTGGAGCCCAGATTGCTGACGTTCGCCGAGACGACGACGAATCCGCTCTCGCCCGCGATGCAGCTCATGCGGCTCAACTTGAGGTCGGCGTGCCGCGGCTCATCCTGGTAGATGGGGTAGAAGTACATCGTGTCGTCGGGGAATTTCATCACGTACGGGGGGTACACCGGCCGCGGCTTGATTTCGTCGGTGTAGACGCTGGCGGACGAGCTGTACCCCGCGTCGCGATACGTGCCGCTGAACTGGCAGCCCGCGAGTGTCGCGACGACGGCAACCGCTCCCAACTTGGCGATCGAGCGCATAAGCGCCTCCCTTCGAGGGCATTCGGCCGCGGCGCCGATCCCTTGGCCCAGTACCTGGCGCCGCCCGGACGAATAATGATGGCGGCATAAGTCGAGCGGGTCAACTCCCGGGGGTTTCCCTGGGGGTTTCCCCGTTCGGAACGTTTGCGTCACAGATGGGCAAGTTCTCCCGGACGAGCGCCACGAGCGAAGCATAGACTTGCTCGTCGGCATCGGCGTCGTGCGCTGCCCGGCGCCGCGCCTCGGCCTGGGGCAGCGGGGCCCCGCCCTCGGACCAGGCCCTGGCTTCGGTGAGCGCGTCGCGTTCGTAGCGATATTCCGCTCTGCGCACGCCGTTCGGATACCACGTGCGCTTGATCCCGTGGAGCCGGTCATCGACGTAGGGGGCCTCGAGCTGGTGCCCCGATTCGCCGCGGCCGTCCGGCGCTGTATACCACAGGGCGATCGTGCCGCTTCGGACGTCGTTGTCGAGCGGCAGGACGGCGATGCGCGCGCCGGTGGCGTTCCAGAAGATGAAGGTGCCGGTCATCCGCCCTTGGGCGAACGCACCCACCACGCGCACCCGCCCGTTGGGCATGCGCAGCTCGTAGGCGCCGTTGGGAACACCCGAGCGGCACTGGCCGACGGGGACATAGGGTTGCGCGGACGCCCGGACGGCGCACGCGGCGAGGAAGAGAAGGAAAAGTCGAATCTGACCCTACTTTTTCACTTTTTCAGCCACGCCGCGAGCTCGCCGACGATGCCGCGGCGGAAGGCGAGCACGCAGACCACGAAGATCGCCCCGGTGATGACCGTCACCCACTCGCCGAAGCCGGCCAGATAGCTCTCCAGGCCGATGATGACGAACGCGCCGACGACCGGGCCGAAGATCGTTCCCATGCCGCCCAGCAGCGTCATGAGCACGACCTCGCCCGACATAGTCCAGTACACGTCGGTGAGCGAGGCGAGCTGGAACACGATCGCCTTGGTCGCGCCGGCGAGGCCGGAGAGCGCCGCGGAGAGCACGAAGGCGAGCAGCTTGTAGCGATCCGCGTTGTAGCCGAGCGAGGTCGCGCGCGGCTCGTTTTCGCGAATGGCCTTCAGCACCTGGCCGAACGGCGAATGCACGATGCGGTAGATGAGCAGGAACCCGGCCGCGAAAATCGCCACCACGACGTAGTACATGGTCATCGTGTTGGCGAGGTCGAGCACGCCGAAGAGCTTTCCCCGCGGCACCGCCTGGATCCCGTCCTCGCCGTGCGTGAACGGCGCCTGCAGGTAGAAGAAGTACACCATCTGCGCGATCGCCAGGGTGATCATCGCGAAGTAGATGCCCTGGCGCCGGATCGTCAGAGCCCCGACGACCACGCCGAGCGCGGCCGACACAACCGTTCCGGTCAGGATCGCGAGCTCGGGCGGAAATCCCCAGACCTTCGCGGCCTGCGCGGAGAGATAGCCCGCGGTACCGAGAAACATCGCGTGGCCGAACGACAGCAGGCCGCCGAACCCCAGCAGGAGGTTGAAGGCGCAGGCGAACAACGCGAAGGTGAGCGCCTTCATCAGGAACACCGGGTAGACCCCGACGAAGGGAGCCACGGCGAGAAGCGCGAGCATCGCCGCGCTGCCCAGCGCGAAGCCGTTCGCTCCGAACCAGGACGACACCGAAGCGCTCGAGGCGGGCGTGGCCATGGCTTAGCGCTCGCGGCCGAACAGACCGGCGGGCCGAACGATCAGCACGATCACCATGATCACGAAGATCACCGTATTCGACGCCTCGGGATAGAAGAACTTGGTCAGGCCCTCGATCACGCCGAGCGCGAAGCCTGTGATGATCGAGCCCAGGACCGACCCCATGCCGCCGATGACGACCACCGCGAACACGACGATGATCAAGTCGGCGCCCATCAGCGGGTTGACCTGGTAGATCGGTGCGGCCATGACCCCGCCGAACGCCGCAAGCGCGACCCCGAACCCGTAGGTCAAGGTGATCATCCGCGGAACGTTGATGCCGAAGGCCTGGACCAGCGCCGGGTTCTCGGTGCCGGCGCGCAAGTAGGCGCCAAGCTTGGTGCGCTCGATCACGTACCAAGTCCCGAGGCAGATGGCGAGCGAGGCCACGATCACCCAGGCGCGATATTTCGGGAGGAACATGAAGCCGAGGTTCAGGCCGCCGGTCAGCAGTTCGGGCATCTCATACGGAAGTCCCGCGGAACCGAACTCGTTGCGGAAAAGTCCCTGGATGATCAGGGCCAGGCCGAACGTCAGGAGAAGGCCGTAGAGGTGATCGAGCTTGTACAGACGGGCGAGCATCGTTCGCTCGATGATGACGCCGAAGGCGCCGACCGCGAGCGGCGCGATCAGAAGCGACCACCAGTAGCCGAGGCCCGCGTACTGCAGCAGGAACCAGGCGGAGAACGCCCCCATCATATACAGCGCGCCGTGGGTGAAGTTGATGATGTTGAGCAGACCGAAGATCACCGCCAGCCCGAGCGAGAGCAAGGCGTAGAACGAGCCGTTGATGAGGCCGATGAGCAGCTGCCCTGAGAGCGCCTGGATCATGGTCGGAGCCCGGCGAGGCCGGCCCCCGCCCCCGGGCACGCCGGGGGCGGGTGGGGAGAACGCTACTTGAGCTTGCAGCCCGCGGCGGCCTGCATCTCGACGGTCGGGAACGCCTCGGAGGCCGGGATCGTCTTCATGATCTCGTAGTAGTCCCAGGGGTACTTCGACTGCTGGGGCGTCTTCACGCGCACGAGGTACATGTCGTGCCGGTGCAGGCCGTCGGGACCGATCTTGCCGTTCGCGGCGAAGAAGTCGTGGACCGGGGTCTCCTTCATCTTCTTCGCGACGGCGTCGGCGTCGTCGGTGCCGGCCGCCTTGACGGCGTTCAGGTAGTGCATGACCGCCGAGTAGACGCCGGCGTGGACCATCGTCGGCATCTTCTTGTGCCGGTCGAAGAACCGCTTCGACCACTTGCGCGAGGCGTCGTCGCGGTCCCAGTAGAAGGCGGT
>DASVPH010000017.1:0-31749 GCA_036382945.1 Casimicrobiaceae bacterium | reverse complement strand
GACGCTTGGGCTTCGATGAAGTAGGCATTCGAACATCATGCCAACTTTCCGCCTCTCTCAATAGCGCCGGAGCCCAGCATCCACGCGCCTTTCAGGCCGATCGACCCTTCGAATTTACCCACACTATTCCGCGATGAGCGCTTTGACAAGGGTGTGGTTCACTTATAAAATCAAACGCTTGCCCAGATGGCGGAATTGGTAGACGCACTAGGTTCAGGTCCTAGCGGTGGCAACACTGTGGAGGTTCGAGTCCTCTTCTGGGCACCAAGATAGCATCTTTCTCCGCCGCCCACTAACGCCGCGGCGATCTCCAGCAAGCAATGGATCGCGCCGCCGGCCACTCGTCGGCGGTGCGATTTTTTTGCCGTCGCACCGATGTGCAAGTCCGCTTCAATAGGAACGACGCACGCTTCGATTAACGTCTTGTCGAAGAGCGATCTGTATCGCTACCTAGTCATATCAGGCAAGGCCGGTGGTCTCCTGCGCACACGCTGTGAGGGCGTAAATGCGCGCGTTTTGCTGACAAATCACTGACGCCATACGGGCGCTACTTCAAGCTCACCGGCTATACGATCAGCAAGGCGCAACTATCTCGCGCTAGCTGTGTAGGCGTCTGTCACAAATTCGCGAAACAATCGCAAGACCGATCCCGAAACCGGGGAGAGCCCGCGACACCGGAAGCGCACGCCAGCGCATTCCTGCAGCTTGATCTTAGTCAATAACGGCCCGGTCGCCTTAGCTTAGCTTGCCGCTATGGTGGCGCGTTACGACATGAAGAACGTCTCGAGACTCGGTGATCTGGATCCTCGGCTACAGACAATAGGAGCAAGGAAATGAAAACGAGAAGCAACGCATGGAGTCGCGTGGCAGCCGCGCGTCCTCGACAGTGTGAATTCGCTGTCGGCGCGCCGATCGTGCGCCCGGGCAGCTGGAACACGCTCATCGCCGCCCTGGTGGTCGCCGCCGCCGCATCGCTGCTCGCGCCCGAGAGCGCGCTCGCGGTGCCGAGCTTCGCGCGCCAGACCGGGCTGGCCTGCGAGGCCTGCCACACCGTATTCCCCGAGCTCACGCCCTTCGGACGGCGCTTCAAGCTCAATGCCTACACGATCGACAACCTGCCCCAGATAAGTGGGATAACACCGAACCGGGAGGAGACGCTCCTGCTGAACCAGTTGCCGCCGCTGTCGTTCATGTTCCAGGCTTCCTACACTTCTACCAGCAAGGCGCTCCCCGACACGCAGCTCCCCGATGCGTTCGCCAAGAACGGCCAAGTGCTGTTCCCGCAGCAGGCGAGCCTGTTCTATGCCGGGCGCGTCGCGCCAAATTTCGGCGCATTCGTTCAAATGACCTATGACGGAACCGTGGGGCAGTTCGGCTGGGACAACACAGACATCCGCTACGCCAGGTTGCTGACCGAGAATTTCCTTGGGGGCATCAGCTTCAACAACAACCCCACCGTGCAGGATCCGTGGAATTCCACGCCAGCCTGGCAGTCGCCGTTCGACCAACGCAGTTCCGTCGCGCCGACGCCCAGCGCGGTCACGATGATCGACGGCGGCTTGGCAGACGCAGGCGTTGCGGGGGTGAGCCTGTACGGCTACTTCGCAGATTCGCTTTATGCTGAAGTCGGGGTCTACCGCTCGGCGCCCGCGGCGGCGCAGATCGACAGCACGAGCACCAACGTTGTCAACGGCGCGGCGCCGTACTGGCGAATCGCCTACGAGCGCCAGTGGGGCCGAAACTCCTGGGAGGTCGGCGCCTATGGCGTGGAGGCGAAGCTATTTCCCGGCGGCGGTATCCCGCTGTCGGGTCCGACCAACAAGTTCAGCGACTGGGCGATCGACTCGCAGTACCAGTATATCGGCGACGAGCACACGTTCTCGGTGCTCGGCACCTATATCCACGAAAAGCAGACCCTCGACGCGACCTTCGCAGCCGGCGGCTCGAACAACCTTTCAAACGATCTCAAGACATTCCGGATCGGGGCCAGCTATTTCTACCAGCGGAAGTACGGCGCCGCGCTCGGCTATTTCTCGACTACAGGTTCCTCCGATGAGCTGCTCTATCCCCAAGGCACTGCCGTGACGGGCTTCGCCAACAACAGTCCGAATAGCAATGGCTGGACCGCGGAGCTCGACTGGGTCCCGTACCAGAACACCAAGTTCGCCCTGCAGTACACGTGGTACAACAAGTTCAACGGGGGTAGTTCCAACTACGACGGCCTCGGCCGCAACGCATCGGATAACAACACGCTCTACGTGCTCGGCTGGATCAACTTCTAGGCGGACGACGATGAAACCGATCATTGCACTTGCGGCAGGCGCAGTGCTTGCGCTCGCTGGCGGGACGGCATCGGCCCAAGCAACGGCTCAGCAGGAAGCGAAGGCGCTCGCCGCCGGCGTGTGCTCGGCGTGCCACGGACCCAACGGGCAGAGCATCTCACCCGTGTTTCCGAACCTCGCCGGCCAGCAGTCGGCGTATATCGTCCTGCAGCTCGATGCGTTTCGCGCCCGCGAGCGCGGCGACCCGAACGCGCGGGCTTACATGTGGGGGATGGCTTCGCAGCTCTCCAACGATACGATCAAGGCTTTGGCGGACTACTACACGTCCCAGCCGCCGGCGCCGGGGGTCGCGGGCGATCCGGCGCTGATGGCCGAGGGACGGAAGACCTACACCGAAGGGATCCCGCAGCAGAACGTTCCCGCCTGCGCGTCGTGCCACGGCCAGAACGCGGAAGGGGCAGCCGCCTTTCCGCGCCTCGCCGGGCAGCATGTCGAATACTTGATCGCGCAGCTCGACGGCTTCAAGTCCGGGACCCGCTCGAACGCTCCGATCATGACCAACGTCGTCAAGACGATGAGCCCCGAGCAGATGAGAGCGGCCGCGACCTACGCCGCCTCGAAATAGCGGCCGTGGAAAAGCCATGTCGGGAGATCTGACATCACCGGGTGCGTTGGGATGAGGTTCCGGCCGTTCGGGTTGGGCAGGCGAATGCGTCTCGGCATCTGGGCGCTCGCTTTGCTTGCGCTCACGGCGGTTCCGGCGGCGCACGCAGCGGAGCCGGATAGCGCGACCCTGCTGCAGGAGATAAAGGCGCTCAAGGAGGCGATGCAGGACCTCGTGCAGACCGTGCGAGACCTCGAGCGCCGCCTGACCGTGCTCGAAGGGCGCGCGCCCGCCACGACATCCGTCCCGCTCGCGAAACCCTCGGCTGTCCAAGCAGCTCCACCGGCCGCGCCAGCCGCCGCGGCGGTGCCGACGGTGACGCCCGTCATGCCTTTGGCCGCCACGCCTGTGCCGCAGGCCGCTCCCGCCCCGCCACCGGCGACTGCGTCCCCGCCTCCTGTGGCAGTGCCCCAAGCCGCTCCTGCAGCAGCGCCGCAGGCGACGCCGGCCGTGCCACAGGCTGCACCGATCGGCGTAAGCACCGAGCCTGTCAGCCCGGAGGCGGTGCTCCGGGTGAACTGGTCGAAGATCAAGACAGATATGGACGAGAGCGAAGTCGCGAGGCTTCTCGGCCCGCCATCGAAAAAGTTCACGCTCGATGGGAGAACTGTCTGGTACTACTACTATCCGGCAACCGGAAGCGGGTCGGTGTTTTTTACCGACGCGGGCCGAGTCACGAGCCGTAAATCGCCGTTCGGCTGGTGGGACTGGTGAGCTGGCGCTACGAAGCCATTCCCGATACGTGGCGAAGCAGCTCAACTACATCCAGTCGCTGGTGCATACGGCGTCGGTGATGCACGGCATCGTCAAGTTTCTGACACCCGCCGAGATCCTGGCGGTCGCCGCGTTCGTGCAGTCGAAGTAACGGCGCTGCTCAGGACTTGTGCTCACGCGACGCCGCAGGGCCCAGTCGCGCCTGCAGCGCATCCGCCCGCAGCGTGTCGTAGATCTCGAACGGCTGGTGGATCCACGGGCTGTCGGCCAGATACTCGACGTAGTAATCGGGCTTGAAGACCGAGTGCCCCTTGTACCAGACCACCGCCGTGCGGATGTCGGCGATGTGCGGAAAGCGCGTCGGCAGCGTCTTGAACACGGCTTCGAGCGTGTGTCCCGAATCGACCATGTCGTCGACCAGCAGCACGCGCTCGCCCAGGCGCGGCGCCGTCATGGTCATGTGCTCGGCGATCACGAGCTGGCCACGCACGGTGCCCCCCTCTGCGGTGTACGAATGCGTGGACAGGATCGCGAGCGGCACCTCGTAGATGCGCGACAGGACGTCGCCGATGCGCAGTCCCCCGCGCGCGATGCAGATGATCTGATTGAAACGCCAGCCCGACTCGTAGACCTCGAGCGCGAGACGCTCGACCAGCGTGTTGTATCGTTCCCAGCTGACGTTGAGGGTCATGATGGTCGGGTCGTGGGTTCAAGAGCGCTCGGGCGCGCGGATCAGCGGAAGGGGTGGTGCACCACGATCGTCTCGTCGCGCTCGGGCCCGGTCGAGACCATCGCGATCGGCACGCCGGTGAGCGTCTCGATGCGCGTGAGATACGCGCGTGCTGCGGGCGGCAGCGCAGTGAGGCTCTTCACGCCGAAGGTGTTCTCGCTCCAGCCCGGAAGCTCCTCGTAGACGGGCTCGCAAGCGGCCACCGCCTCGGCGCCGGTCGGCAGCAGCGCGAGCGGCGCGCCGGCGACGAGGTAGCCGGTGCAGATCCGGATCGACTCGAGCCCGTCGAGCACGTCGAGCTTCGTGATGCACAACCCGTCGACGCCGTTCAATTGCAGCGAGCGGGCGAGCGCCGGAATGTCCAGCCAGCCGCAACGCCGCGGTCGCCCGGTAACCGATCCGAACTCGTCGCCACGCTTGGCCAGCCGTGCGCCGATGTCGTCGGTGAGCTCGGTGGGGAACGGCCCAGTCCCTACGCGCGTGGTGTACGCCTTGACGATGCCGAGCACGTAATCGATCATCCGCGGCCCGATCCCCGCCCCGGGCGCGGCGGCGCCGGCGAGACAATTCGACGAGGTCACGTAGGGGTAGGTGCCGTGATCGATGTCGAGCAGCGCCCCCTGCGCCCCTTCGAACAGCAGCGACTCGCCGGCGTGGCGTGCGGCCTGCAGCAGCGCCGCCACGTCGGCGACCATCGGCTGGATCGCGGGCGCCGCGGCGAGTGTGGCGTCGAGCGTCTCGCGGAAGGACACCGCGGGGCGCTTGAAGTGCTGCGTCAGCACGAAGTTGTGGTAGTCGAGCACGCGCTCGAGCTTCGCCGCGAAGCGCTCGGGGTAGAACAGGTCCTGCACGCGCAGCGCGCGGCGCGCGATCTTGTCCTCGTACGCGGGCCCGATGCCGCGACCGGTGGTGCCGATCCTGGTGTCGCCCATCGCCGCTTCGCGGGCGTGGTCGAGCGCGACGTGATACGGCAGCACCAGAGGGCAGGCGGGCGAGATGGCGAGCCGCTTGCGGACCTCGATGCCGGCGGCTTCGAGCTCGGTAATCTCCTCGAGCAGGGCGGAAGGCGACACCACCACGCCGTTGCCGAGGTAGGCGCGCACCGCCGGCCGCAGAATGCCTGAGGGGATCAGTCGCAGCACCGTCTTCTTGCCGCCGATGACCAGCGTGTGGCCGGCATTGTGACCGCCCTGAAAGCGGACCACGCCGTGGGCATGCTCGGTCAACCAGTCGACGACCTTGCCCTTGCCCTCGTCGCCCCATTGCGTACCGATCACAACGACGTTCTTGCCCATTGGAGTCGAGGTCGATTTCGCGATCATGGTTGCGGTGCGGGGTCGGTGGGGTCGAGAGTCGACTTTAGGAGGCCAGTCGGGCGAGCTGCCTCAGGTCCAGCGTGAACCCCGTCGCCGGGCGCGCGCGGCCGAAGGCTTTGCCGATGCCGTCGTAGCGCTCGCCGCGGCCGATCGCGTTCGGTTCCCCCGCGGTGAACACCGAGAAGCTCGCGCCGTTCTGGTAATGATAGCCGCGCAGGTCGGCAAGATCGATGTGCACCGCCTCGACACGGTCGCCCGCGGCTGCCGCCAGGGTGGCCAGGGCGCCGAGCGCCGCCGCGATCGACGGCGTGTCGGGAAGCCGCGAGCGCGCGGCCGCCAGCACCTCATCGGACGGTCCGTAGAGCGTGGGCAGCGCGCCGAACGCCTCGCGCCACACCGCCGGAAGTCGGGCGGTGAGCGCAATCACAGCGGGCACGTCCTTGCCTCGCATCGCCGCGAAGAGCTCGGTGTCGCTGTCGTTGCCGGCGATGTGCGCGCTGTTGGCGAGCGCGCGATACACGCCCACGTGGCCGAGATCGAGATGCAGCCGGCGCACCGCCACGGCTTCGAGCGACGAGAGCAGCAGCCCCAGCACCTCCTTGTCGGCGCCGATGTCGGGGTCGCCGTAGAGCTCCGCGCCGATCTGCAGGACCTCGCGCGAGCGCGCCACGCCGCTCGCCACGGTCCTGAGCACGCTGCCTGCGTAGCACAGGCGCGTGACCCCGGGCTCGTTCAATAGATGCGCGTCGATGCGCGCAACTTGCGGGGTGATGTCGGCTCGCACGCCGAGCAGTCGTCCCGAAAGCGGATCGACGACCTTGAAGGTCTGCAGCTCGAGGTCGTGTCCGGTGCCCGTGAGCAGCGATTCCAGGTGCTCGATCAGCGGCGGCTGCACCAGGCGGTAGCCGTGATCGCGAAAATGGTCGAGGAGCAGCCGCCGCAGGCTCTCGATCCGCTCCGCTTCCGCGGGCAGGATATCCTCGACGTATTCGGGAAGCACCCACTTACGCATAGACGAGCACCAGAAGTATCGCACCGATGGCGATCGAGGCGAGGCCGACGAAGCGCAGCTGCCCGTCGGTCAGCTCGGTGAGCCGCCGGAACGCTTCGCGCCAGGTACCGGGAGCGAGCAGTGGCAGCAGTCCTTCGAGCACGAGCACCAGCGCCAGCGCGGCCAGGAAAGTTTCCGGCACCGCTCGCTCCCTTGGGCCCAAGCGGCTACTTCACGCCCGGTCGCGGCGTGCCCTTGCCGCCGCCGGATTGCTTGAGGTATTGGAAGAACTCGGAGCTCGGATCGAGCACCAACAGGTCGTTCTTGCTGCGGAAGGTGGCCTTGTAGGTCTCCAGGCTGCGGTAGAACGAATAGAACTCGGGGTTCTGCCCGTACGCGGCGGCATAGATCGCCGCGGCCTTGGCGTCGCCCTCGCCCTTGACTTTCTGCGCCTGCCGGTAGGCATCGGCCAGGATCACCTCGCGCTGGCGATCGGCGTCGGCGCGGATCTTTTCCGACTCCGCCGCGCCCAGCGAACGCAGCTCGTTCGCCACGCGCTTGCGCTCGGATTCCATGCGTTGGTAGACCTGCGCCAGCACTTCGTCGGGCAGCTCCACCCGGCGCAGGCGCACGTCGACGATCTCCACGCCCATCGACTTCGCGTCGGCATCGGCGCGCGCCCGCGTGGTCGTCATGATCTTGTCGCGCTCGGAGGAGATCGCCTCGTTGATGGTGCGCTTGTTGATCTCCTGACCGAGGATCCCGCGGATGGTCTGTGCCAGACGCTGCTTGGCGAGCTCCTCGTCACCGGTCACGCTCTGGTAGTACTTGCGCACGTCGACCACGCGCCAGTAGGCGATGAAGTCGACGTTGAGCGGCTTCTTTTCCGCGGTCGTGATCCGTTCCGGCCGCGGCGCGTCGAGCGTCAGGATCCGCCGGTCGTAGACCTTGATGTTCTGCAGCAGCGGGACCTTGAAGTACAGTCCGGCCTCCGTCTTGGCGTCGATGAACTCGCCCAACTGGAACTTGATCGCGTACTGCCGCTGGTCGACGGTGTAGATCGACTGCGACAGCACCAGCAGTGCCGCGACGATGAGGGCGATCAGCGGAATCGCGGATTTCATCGGCCGGCTCAGCGCTCGCGGCTGCGCGGCAGCTCGCGCGCGCGGTTCGAATCGAGGGAAGTCGGTGCCTCGGGCGCTGGCGTTGCGCGCACCGCCTCGCCGCTGCCGGCCGGCGCGCCGGTGCTCGCCTGCGCTTGCTTGAGCAATTGGTCGAGCGGGAGATAGAGCAGGTTGTTGTTGCCGCCTTTCTGGTCGACGAGAACCTTGCTGGTGCTGCCCAGCACCGACTGCATCATGTCGAGATAGAGCCGCTCGCGGGTCACCGCCGGCGCCTTGTTGTATTCGACCAGGATCTGCTTGAAGCGGCTTGCGTTGCCTTCCGCTTCCTGGATCACGCGCGCGTTGTAGCCGTCGGCCTCCTGCAGCAGGCGCGAGGCCAACCCCCGGGCGCGAGGCACGATATCGTTGGCGTACGCCTGCCCCTCGTTCTTCTGCCGCTCGCGATCCTGGCTCGCCTTGACCGCGTCGTCGAACGCCGGGCGCACCTGCTCCGGGGGCTGCGAATCGAGCAGTGACACGCTCTGGATCTGGATCCCGGTGCCGTAACGGTCGAGCATCTCCTGCATCAGAGTCTCGGTCTTCTCGGCGATCTCGCCGCGCCCTTCGTAGAGCACGAAGTCCATCTGGCTGCGGCCGACCACCTCGCTGATCGCGGTGGTGGCGACCTGTACGAGCACATCGTCCGGGTTCTTGGCGTTGAACACGTAGTCCTTGGCGTCCTTCAGCCGGTACTGCACCGCGAACAGCGCGTCGGTGATGTTCTCGTCGTTGGTAACGAGCAGCAGGCCCCGCGCCGCGCGGCTCGCCGACGTGTTGCCGCGGATCTCCACGGTCTTGATCTTGGAGAAGTCGACCACCTCGACGGCTTCGATCGGAAACGGCAGGTGCCAGCGCGGCCCCGGCAAGGTCGTTTGCGTGTACTTGCCGAAGCGCGTCACCACGCCGCGGCGACCCTCATCGACGATGTAGAAGCCGCTGGCGAGCCAGACGACGAGCACCAGGACGATCAACAGGCCGGCGCCGCGAAGGGGAAAAGCGGGGCGCGGCGGCTTGCCGAGGTCGCCCTCCTCGGGTTCGCGGCGGCCGAAGAGCTCGTTGACCCGGCGGTTGACGTTGCGCCAGATCTCGTCCAGGTCGGGCGGTCCGCTGCGGCCGCGCTTACCCCATTGCGGATCGTTAAGCGACATGGAGCACGGGCGGACGGGAAGTCTAGGGGGTGGCGGGTGTGAGCAGTGGCTTGAGCGAGCTCACGCGGTCGCTGCCTGGTACTGGACATCTCTGGCGTAGCGCGGGAACCGCTCGGCCAGCGCAGCGGCCAATTCCGGCACGCCCGCGCCGGTGAGCGCGCTCAAACGGACGGCGCGAATCTTACCATATTCGTCGCGCTCCACCCCCGACCCGAGGCCCGCGGCGTCGCACTTGTTGAGCACCAGAATCCGCGCGACATCGGCCGCGCCGATCTCGGCGAGAACCGCATCGACCGCCTCGATCTGGGGCTCGCGATCGATCTGGGCGGCGTCGACGACGTGCAGCAGCAAATCCGCGTCGACGGCTTCCTTGAGTGTGGAGCGGAAGGCGGCGACGAGGTCGTGCGGCAGGTCGCGGATGAAACCCACGGTGTCGGACAGCACGATCTCCTGCGCTTCCGGCAGCCGCCAGCGCCGCAGCGTCGTGTCCAGCGTGGCGAAGAGCTGGTCGGCCGCATACACGCTGGCGCCGGTCAAGCGGTTGAACAGCGTCGACTTGCCGGCGTTGGTGTAGCCCACGAGCGCGACGTTCCTTACCGCAGCGCGCCGCCGGGCGCGACGCTGCGTCTCGCGCCGGCGCCCGAGCTGCTCGAGTCGACTGTTCAAGAGCTTCACGCGAATGCCGATCAGGCGACGATCGGTCTCGAGCTGGGTTTCGCCGGGACCGCGCAGTCCGATGCCGCCTTTCTGCCGCTCGAGGTGCGTCCAGCCCCGGACGAGGCGTGTGGCTTGGTGCTTGAGCTGCGCCAGCTCGACCTGCAGCTTGCCTTCGGCGCTGTGCGCGCGCTGGGCGAAGATGTCGAGAATCAGGCTCACCCGATCGACGACGCGACAGTCGAGCGCACGCTCGAGGTTGCGTTGCTGCGCGCCGGACAGCGCGTGGTCGAAAATCACCACGTCGGCGTGCGTGCTGGCGCGCCGCGCGGCGATCTCGGCGACCTTGCCGCTGCCGGCGAACAGCGCCGGATCGGGCTTGGCGCGGCGCGCCGTGACGATGTCGGCAATGTCGGCGCCGGCCGAATGGGCGAGCGCCTTCAGCTCGGCGAGGCGCTCGTTGCGGCCGCCGTCGCCGAAATCGAGCTCGACCAGCAGCGCGCGGTCGCGCGCCGAGGACGGGCCCGGTCTTCGACTACTGTTCGTTGGCAATGCCGGCGAGGCCCCGCGCGACCGACCTCATGCGGCTTCGCGTTCGTTGTCGTGCGCCATCGTGATTGCGCGCGCCGGCACCACGGTCGAGATCGCATGCTTGTATACCATCTGGGTGACGGTGTTCTTCAGCAACACGACATACTGATCGAACGACTCGATCTGTCCCTGGAGCTTGATGCCGTTGACCAGGTAGATCGAAACCTGAACGTGCTCCTTGCGCAGGGTGTTCAGGAACGGGTCTTGTAGCATTTGCCCTTTATTGCTCATCGCATGCTCCGCTTGTTTTCTTGGCCGCACCGTTGTTCGTCCAGGCCGCCGCCGGGCACACCCCCGGAAGATCGCGGTCCTAGCGGCGCCTCCGCCGGTGCGTGGCGGACGCCGCGTAGGGATTCGCACCAGTCTTCCATTGTATCCTAAGCGGCGTGCCCTGCAGTTGGAACGCCTCCCGAAAGAAATGTTCCAGGTACCGGCGGTAGGCGTCCGGGACGCCGGCGAGCGCGTTGCCGTGGATCACGATGAGCGGCGGGTTCGTGCCCCCCTGGTGCGCGTAGCGGAGCTTCGGGCGGACCATGCCGGCGCGCGGCGGCTGCTGACGCGCGAGCGCGTCCTGCAGCGTGCGCGTGAGCCGCGGCGTGGGCAGACGCGCCATCGCCGCCACGTACGCGCGGTCGATGGCCGCGACGAGCGGCCCGATGCCCCTACCCTCGCGGGCCGAGATGGTGTGCAGCTCGGCGAAGGAGAGGAAGCCGAGCTTGCGCTCGATCTCCCGCTTGACGGCGAGCCGCGCCCCGTCGTCGAGCGCGTCCCACTTGTTGACTGCAACCACCAGCGCTCGTCCGGCTTCCAGAATGTGGCCCGCGATGTGCGCGTCCTGCTCCGAGAGGCCTTGCTCGGCGTCGAGCAGCAGCACGACGACGTGCGCATCCTCGATCGCCTGCAGGGTCTTGATCACCGAGAACTTCTCGATGGTTTCGACGACCTTCCCCCGCCGGCGCACGCCTGCGGTGTCGATCAGGGTATAGCCGCGGCCGCCGCGATCGAAGTCGAGATAGAGCGCATCCCGGGTGGTTCCCGGCTCCTCGGAGGTGATCACGCGCTCTTCTCCGAGCAGCGTGTTCACCAGCGTCGACTTGCCCACGTTCGGCCGGCCGACGATGGCCACCCGGATACGCTTCGCCGCCGCGGGTAGCGCTTCGTCCGCGCGCGATTCGGGCGGGCAGCGCTCGAGCGCGTGCTCGAGGAGCTCGCGCACGTTCTCGCCGTGCGCCGAGGAGATCGGCAACGGCGTGCCCAACGCCAGCTCGTGGAATTCGGCGGCCGCGCGCTCGGGCGCCAGTCCCTCGGCCTTGTTCACCGCGAGCACGACCGGCCGACCCGACCGGCGCAGCAGCTCGGCGATGGTGCGATCCTCGCCGGTGACCCCTTCGCGACCGTCGGTGAGGAAGATCACGACGTCGCCTTCCGCGATCGCGATCCGGGTCTGGGTCGCCATCGCGTGCATGATCCCGCTCTTGGCCTTGGGCTCGAAGCCCCCGGTATCGACGACGAGATAAGGCCGCTCGCCGATCCGGCCGCGCCCGTACTGGCGATCGCGCGTGAGTCCCGGAAAGTCCGCGACCAGTGCCGCGCGCGAGGCGGTCAGCCGATTGAATAGCGTCGACTTGCCGACGTTGGGTCGGCCGACGAGCACGAGGGTGGGGAGCATGGCCTCATCCCTGCTTCACTTCGCGCTCGCGCTGATGAGATCGCCGCCGGTGCTCTGCCACACCGCGGCGTCGCCGGACGCCACCGGCTGCGACAACGCCGGCTTGCCGTCGGTCGCGACGCGACCCACGAGGCTGCCGTCGTTGCGGTCGAGCAGGTGCAGGTAGCCCTCGGCGTCGACGACCCCCAGATAATCGCCGACGACAACCGGGCCGCTCGGGAAGCGCTGTGCGAGCTTGTCCTGCTTCCATACCGACGCACCGGTCGTCTTGTCGAGGGCCTGCACCGCGCCCTTGTCGTCGGTGATGTAGAGGTAGCGGTTGTCGATCGCGAGGCCTCCGAGACTACCGAAGTCGCGCGACCAGAGAAGCGTGCCGCGCTGCGCATCGAAGCACGCGACCCGGCCCTGATACGCCGCGGCGCAGACCTGCTGTTCCGAGAAGACCGGCAGGCTGGTGATGTCGGCGATGCGCTCGAGCTCGGTCGCACCCTTCGGCGTGGCGACGCTGGCCTCCCAGGCGAGCGTTCCGGTGCCGGGGTCGATGCCCAACAACCTTCCGCCCGGTGTCCCGGTGAACAGCCCCCCGCGGCTGATGATGCCGCCGGCGTAGCGGCGCACGGTGAGCGGCGGCGTGGCGCGCTGGTAGACCCATTTACGCGCGCCGTCGGTCTCGGACAGACCGAAGATCTTCCCATCGAGTGACCAGACGACGACCGTCCCGTCGCTCAGTTTCGGCGGCCCGCTGACCTCGCTCGACACCTTGGTCCGCCACAACGGCTTGCCGCCCGCATCGAAAGCGAGCACCTCGCCCTTGTCGGTCCCGGCGACCACCGTGCCCGCATCGGCGCCGACGCCCGCGGAGAGCGCCTTGGCGGCGGTGGTCCGCCAGCGCTGCGTGCCGTTCGCGGGCTCGACGCTCACCAGCGCCCCATCGGAGGAGGCGGCGTAGATCGCTTCGGGGCGCACCGCGGGAGCGAAGCCCGGACCGCCCTGGCCTCCGAGCGCGACCTGCCAGTTGACGCGCGCGGTCGCTTTCGCTTCGAAGGCCGGCAGCGGTCCGGGCTTGCGCGCGCTGCGCCCGAACGAAAGCCAGGACGGCCACGATGGCGGCTCGGTGAGCCACGACGGGAGCGAGGTCGAAAGCGTCGCGCAGCCGCCGAGCGTGGCCGCAACGACCGCGGCGAGCGCGATCATCGCGCTCCGGCCGCGGCAGGACGGCACGCTCGCAGGAGGACGTGACTTCATCGGCTCGGCGGTGCGCTCGGTGGTTTCGGCGCCGGCGCAGCAGGCGCAGACGCCGGTGCAGCGGCCGCTGCGGTCGCATCGGCCGGCGCGGGCGGCGGGCCTCCGAGCGCGTCGAGCTTGGCTTGCACGTAGCTGCGATAACCGGACTTGGCATCGAGCTTGGCGAGCGCTGTCTGGTACGCGCCGCGCGCATCCGCCGTTTTGCCGGCCGAGGCGAGGATATCGCCGCGCAGATCGGCGTAGAGCGGGGCGAAAGACTCCTCGGTCTTGGCGTCCAGCGTCTTGAGCGCCTCGTCGTATTGCTTCTGGTCGAGCAGCACCTGGGCGATCCTGTAGCGCGCGATCGCCTTGAGCTCGTCCTCGCCGGCGTGGTCGACTACCCATTGCAACTGCGCTCTGGCTTGGGCCTTGTCGCCCGCGTCGTAGAGAAGCTTGGCGTACAGAAGCATGGCGCGCGGCGCGTAGGCGGTGCCGCTGAACTGTTCGGCGAGTTGCGCCGCCGCATCCTTCGCCTTGGCTGGGTCGTTGCCGCGTGCCGCCTGGCTCACCACCTGGTAGAGCACGCTCGCCTTCTGCGCCTGCGTCTGCTGGTACCAGCGCCAGCCCTGCACGCCGATGACGATGATCGCCGCGCTGGTCACCGCGGCGCTGACATACTTGCCGTAGGTCGCCCACCACGCCTTGAGGTCCTCGAGCTTTTCCTGCTCGTCGAGATCGAAAGCCGCCATGTCAGTCCGTCCCAACAGTCCTTCCGCGAGTCAGGTCCTCTCCAAACCGATGTGTTCCGCCAGCGCCTCCGGCGGCAAGGCGACCTGTTCGCCCGCAACACGCAACGGTTTGAGCGCCACCCGCCGGGTGCTAACCTCGTCTTCGCCGACGATCAGCGCCCAGCGCGCGCCGCTCGCGTCCGCGCGCCGCATCTGCGCCTTGATGCTGCCGCCTCCGGCGTTGACGATGACCGCCAAGCCGGCGTCGCGCAGGCGCTCGGCCGTCGCGTGCGCAAGCTTCGCCGCAGCCTCGCCGGCATGCACGACATACGCGTCCGGAACCCGTGCGGCGACGCGCTCGCCCGCCTTCAGGAGCAGAACCAGACGCTCGACCCCGATCGCGAAGCCGCACGCCGGCGTCGGCTTGCCGCCGAGCTGCTCGAACAAGCCGTCGTAGCGCCCGCCGCCGGCAACGGTTCCCTGCGCGCCGAGCCGGTCGGTGATCCACTCGAAAACCGTGCGATTGTAATAGTCGAGCCCCCGCACCAGCCGGGGGTCGACCACGAAAGGCATCCCGGCTTCGGCGAGCATCGCCTTGAGGCCTTCGAAGTGGCGGCGCGATGCCGAATCCGGCCGGAGCAGCTCGACGAGCTTCGGCGCGCCGGCGATGATACTCTGCATCGCCGGGTTCTTGCTGTCGAGGATGCGCAGCGGGTTGGCCGCGAGCCGGCGGCGGGAATCCGCGTCGAGCGCCCCGTCGTGCTCGCTGAAATAGGCGACGAGCGCGCGCCGATGCGCCGCGCGCTCGTCGGGATCGCCGATGCTGTTGATGTGCAGCGACATGCCGACCAGGCCGAGCCTCGTCCACAACCGCGACAGCATGACGATCTGCTCGGCGTCGACGTCCGGGCCTTCGAAGTCGAGCGCTTCCACGTCGAACTGATGAAACTGCCGATAGCGGCCCTTCTGCGGCCGCTCGTGCCGGAACATCGGGCCCGCGGTCCACACCCGCTGCGGCCGCTCGTAGGTGAGATGGTGCTCGATCGCAGCGCGCACGACCCCGGCGGTGGCCTCCGGTCGCAGCGTCAGGCTCTCGCCGTTCAGCCGGTCCTCGAAGCTGTACATCTCCTTTTCGACGATATCGGTCGCATCGCCGATGCCGCGCACGAACAGCGCGGTGGCTTCCACGATCGGCATGCGCAGGTTGCGGTAACCGTACAGGGCGAAGGTTTCGCGCGCCGCATCCTCGAGGCGCTCCCATAGCGCGGCCTCGTCGGGCAGCACGTCGTTCATGCCGCGGACGGCCTGGATCGTCGGCGCGTTCAAGGCAGGCGCAGTCGCGCGACGTTCTGGCGGGTGTAGCGGCTCAGTTCGATCGGCTTCCCGCGATGGACCAGCGTGACCGCGCGCGCGTTGCCGATCACGATATCGAAGGGACCGGTGCCCCGGATCTCCTGCTCCGCGCCCGCAGCGACCAGGCGCGAGAGCAGCACCTGTCCGTCGCGGTCGCGCACCTCGGTCCACGCCGGCCCGCGATAGCGCAGCACCAGCGGCGCCAGCGTTTCCGGAGCTGCGGCGGCGGCCTCCGGCGACGGAGCGGCCGCTGCGCGCGTGCTCGCGTCGCTCGACTGCGCCGCCGAAGCGCTATCGCCAGCGGCCAGCGGATTGGGGAGCCGCACGCTGATCGTGCCGGCGGGCGACGCGACGGCCGGCGGTTGCGTCGGCAACTGAGTGGGCGATTGGGCAGGCAGCTCCGCGGACGCCCTGGGCGCCGGTGCCGCAGGGCGCGAGGCGCCACCGGGCACGCCGGCCCCACCGCGGTACCACTCGTACGCCCCGGCCGCCGCGATGGAGGCGACGAGCACGACCGGAATCAGCCAGCGCATGAGGCTGAAGCGGGCGACCGCGGCGGTCGGCAGATCCGCGATGGCGGCACCGGTGGGACGTAGAGCCGGTGCACCGAGCGCCGGCGCCTGCGCTGCGTCGGGCAACTGCGCGAGCAGGCTGTCGGCGTCGAGATTGAGCAGGCGAGCGTAGTTGCGCACGAACCCGCGTGCGAACGTGCGCCCGGGGAGCTGCGCGAAGTCCTCGTCCTCGAGGGCTTTCACCTGCCGCGGTGCGAGCTTCAACTGCTGCGCGACCTGATCGAGCGAGAGGCCGGCCGCCTCGCGGGAGGCGCGCAGGCGCGCGCCCGGGCCGCTGTGCGACACCGGTGCCGAAGACAGCGACACGTCCAGCCCCACGTGCGTCGCGCTCACTGGACCCCCACGCTTGCGGCCTCATTGGCCAATTCGGCCGCTGCGCTGCCCCCGGAGAGGGCGCAATTCGCGCCTTGGGGCGGCCCGGCGGCGCTCATTCGCAGGTGTCCGTCGCCAACCCCCGGGTCTCGGCCGCATCCGGGTAGCGGTTCCTTAGCTGCGAGACGTAGGAGAGCTCCGCCTGGCGGTCGCCGAGCTTGCGCTCGATGCACATCCCTAAGCGCAATCCCTCGGGCGGCGGATTGTTCGTGAGCATCACGCCTCTCATCCATGTGCGCGCCTCTTGGTAACGGCGGCCTTTGTAAGCGATCTGCGCCAGCCCCAGGCTCGCCAGAGGATTGCCGGGCTGCGCCGCGAGCGCCCGACGGTAGTAGCCCTCCGCGGCGCGCTCGTCGAAAGGTTGCGAACAGCGGCCGGCGTTGACGAGCGCGATCTCGGGCGTGCGATACAGCGGATTGCGCACTGCGCTCTCGAACTCCACCAGCGCTTCGCGCTCGCGCCCGTGCTGGCACAGGTACCAGCCCCAGTTATGGTGGATATCCGAATCGTCGGGCGCGAGCTTGAGCGCCTGGGCGAAGCTCTGCTCCGCCTTGCGATCCTCGCCCAGCACCGCGTAGACCAACCCGAAGATGTTGTAGGCCTTGGCGTAGGTGGGATCGATCTTGATCGCAGTGTTGAGCTCCTCGAGCGCGACGTCCATCTGGCCCCGCTGGTAGTAGCCGGCGCCGAGATCGGTGTGAATCTGCGCGCGGACCTGCGGGCTCTCGGGTTGCGGCGCGGGCAGCGCAGTGACTTGCGGCGCTTCGACCACCGTCTGTTTGGTCGCGCAGCCGGCGATGAGCGTCAGCGCGAGGGCTGCGAGCAGCGCGCGCCAACCGAACACGGCAGAAGCGACGGGCGGCGTCACGGCGGCGCTTCCGCCCCTACGCTGCGGCGACGGCATGGATACGCAGCGCGCGGCGCCGGGTCTTGTCCTGCACCCGTCCGGCGAGTTGCCCGCAAGCGGCATCGATGTCCTCGCCGCGGGTCTTGCGCACCGTCGCGGTGAAGCCGCTCTCCTGCAGCACGCTCTGGAAGGCGAGAATGCGCGAGCGCGGGCTGGTGCGGAACTCGGTGTCCGGGAACGGGTTGAACGGGATCAGGTTGAACTTGCACGGCACGTCGCGCACCCGCTTCGCGAGCGCGCGCGCCTGTTCCGGCGCGTCGTTGACGCCCTCGAGCATGACGTACTCGAAGGTAACGAAGTCGCGCGGAGCGCGCTCGATATAGCGCCTGCACGCCGCGAGCAGCTCGGAGAGCGGGTACTTGCGGTTGATCGGGACCAGCTTGTCGCGCAAGGCGTCGTCGGGTGCGTGCAGCGACACGGCGAGCGCCACCGGGCATGCTTCGCGCAGCCGGTCGATCGCGGGGACGAGTCCCGAGGTCGACAGCGTCACCCGCCGCCGCGACAAGCCGTAAGCGTCGTCGTCGAGCATGATCCGCATCGCGGCGACCACGTTGTCGAAGTTGGCGAGCGGCTCGCCCATGCCCATCATCACCACGTTGGTGATCGGATGCCGACCGTGCTCGACCCACGGCGCGCCGGCGCCGTCGGCGAGCAGCGTCCGATTGGCGTGCCAGAGCTGGCCGATGATCTCGGCAACCGTGAGGTTGCGGTTGAACCCCTGCTTGCCGGTCGAGCAGAACGCGCAGTCGAGCGCGCAGCCGGCCTGCGAGGAGATGCACAGCGTGCCGCGGTAGCGCCCCGGAGCGTGGGCCGACGGCCCCGCGGAGCGGGATCGGCCAGCGCAGGGGATGCTGGCGCCCGCGTGCGCTACGTTAGCGGAGCTCTCGGGCGTCGGATCGAGCTCAGAGCCGCTCCGCCAGTCATCGCGGGCCTCCTCGGGGATGTAGACCGTTTCGATCGCGTTGGCCCCGCCCACGTCGAGCAGCCACTTGCGCGTGCCGTCGCCTGCCGTCGTATCGCGCACGACCTGCGGCGCGCGGATCTCGGCGTCGCGCGCGAGCGCCTCGCGGGTAGCCTTGGCGAGGTCGCTCATCGCCTCGACGTGATCGGCGAGGCGGCGATGGATCCAGCGCAGCGTCTGCCGCGCCCGGAACGGTTTCTCGCCGCGCTCGGCGAAGAACGCCGCCAGCCCGGCCCGGTCGAAGTCGAGCAGGTTGATCATCGCCCAAATTTCACAGGAGAGACACGCAGACATGCAGATCGAGGCAGCATGAAAGTTCTGGCCTTCTCCGCGTCTCGGTGCGCCTGGTTCGACCTTCCTCGCCTCATCGACTGTGGATCTCCAGCGTCGGGAAGAAATAGGCGATCTCGGTTTTCGCGGTTTCCGGGCCGTCCGAGCCGTGCACGGCGTTGGCGTCGATGCTCTGCGCGAAATCGGCGCGGATGGTTCCGGGCGCCGCTTTCTTGGGGTCGGTCGCGCCCATCAGGTCGCGGTTCTTGGCGATCGCATTCTCGCCTTCGAGCACCTGGATCATCACCGGCCCGGAGGTCATGAACTCGACCAGGCCCTTGAAGAACGGTCGCTCCCGATGAACGGCGTAGAACCCCTCCGCATCGGGTCGAGCGAGCCAGGTCATCTTCGCGGCGACGATCTTGAGCCCGGAGCGCTCGAACCGCGAATAGATCTCGCCGATGACGTTCTTGGCCACCGCGTCCGGCTTGATGATCGACAGTGTCTGTTCCACCGCCATTGCTTGGGCTCCGACCGATTCGAGAGAGGTCCAAATCAAATCGATAATTCTATCATCTCGCGCGGGCTCCCTCGGGGGGCAAGCGACCCGCGGCTCGGGCGACCAAGCCTCGGCAAGTCCACTCCGGGCGGCCCGACCCTACCTCAGCTCATCATCCCCAGCGCCTTGGGCAGGGCCAGCGACAGCGCCGGCCAGTACGTGACGATGACGAGGAACACGAGCATCGTCAGCAGCCACGGCCAGACCGCCACGGTGAGCTCGGTAATCCCCATCTTGGTGATGCCGGAGGCCACGTACAGGTTCAGGCCCACCGGCGGGTGACAGAGGCCGACTTCCATGTTGACCGTCATGATGATGCCGAAATGCACCGGGTCGATGCCCAGCTTGATCGCCACCGGGAACAGGATCGGCGCGAGCAGCAGCACGATCGAGGATGGCTCCATCACGTTGCCGGCGATAAGCAGCAGGACGTTGACGAACAGCAGGAAGGTGATCGAGCCCAGCCCCTTGTCGAGCAGCCACTGGGCCATGACCTGGGGAATCTGCTCGGAGGTCATCAGGAACGAGAACAGCACCGCGTTGGTGATGATGTAGAGCAGCATCGCGCTCATGTTCGCCGAGTCGAGCAGCACCTTCGGCACCTGGGAGAGCGCGAGGTCCTTGTAGACGAACACGGCGACGAAGAACGCGTACACCGCGCTCATCGCCGCGGCTTCGGTGGGCGTGAAGATGCCGGTATAGATGCCGCCGATCACCACGACGATGAGCAGCAGCCCCCAGACGCTCTCGCGGAACCTGCGCAGGCGCTCGCCCCAGGAGGCCTTCGGCAGGCGCGGGTAGTTGTTCTTCCGCGCCCGCCACCAGGTCGTCAGCCCGAGCATGCTCGCGAGCACGATGCCGGGCACCACGCCGGCGATGAAAAGCTGGCCGATGGAGGTGTTGGTCGCCACGGCGTAGATCACCATCACGATCGACGGCGGGATGAGGATCCCCAGCGCGCCGGAGGTGGTGATGACCCCTGCGCCGAAGCGCTTGGGGAAGCCCTGCCTGACCAGCGCCGGCAGGATGATCGAGCCGATCGCCACGACCGTGGCCGGGGAGGATCCCGACACCGCCGCGAACAGCGCGCAGGCCATGACGCCGGCGAGCGCGAGCCCGCCGTGCCAGTGGCCGACGCAGGCCGAGGCGAAGTCGATCATCCGCCGCGCCACGCCGCCGTGGGTGAGGAAATTGCCGGCGAGGATGAAGAACGGGATCGCCATGATCTCGAACTTCTCGAGGCCGGTGAAGAGCTTGAGCGCGACCGCCGTGATCGGCACCTGCGTCATCGTGAACAGGTAGGTGAGCACCGTGAGGCCCAGGGCGATCGAGATCGGCATCCCGGTCAGCATCAAGCCGATCAGCAGCATGAAGATGATCAGGGACGGCGAGAGCTGCAAGCCGCCAAAGTAGGCGGCGAACGGCAGGATGACCAGCGCCGCGGGCAGCAGCGACGAGATGCGCAGCGCGGGGCTCATCGCGGGCCCTCCGACTTGAGGTCGGCCGGCTGCAGATCCGGGACCGTAAACGCCGTGGCGGCCTCGCCGACACCTTCGACGTGCGCGATGTCGTGCTTGGGCAGCTCGCCGGTGCGGTAGAACGTCCAGGCGACCTGCAGGAAGCGGAAGCACATCAGGTACGACCCGCCGGGGATGGCCAGGTAGGCGATCCACAGGGGCAATTCGAGATCGGGCGAGGTCTGGTCGGTGTGGCCGATCTCCCAGACGTAATTGGCGCCCAGGGTGCCGACAACCACCGTGAACAGCGCTCCTCCGAGCAGGCCGGACAGGATGTATCGCCTGCGGATATTCGCCGGCAGCCGGTTGATGAGCACGTCGACACCGACGTGGATGCCGGTGCGCACCCCGTACGCGGCGCCGAACTTGGCCATCCAGATGAACATGTAGATGGTGAGCTCCTGCGCCCAGGACAGGTCGAGCGAGAGCAGCCAGTCCTGCACCACGGGAATCGGAACGCCGGCAGCGTAGCGGTGCACGACCGCGACGAAGATGACCAGGGTGGCCGCGCCGATGAGGACGGCGATCAGCCATTCCTCGAGGTGGTCGAGCACCTTCATCAGTGTCCCCTCCTGCAGCCGGCGCGACGGGCGGCAGCGCGCTCCGGGAATCACTGACAGCACTGCGCGCCACTGCGCCGGCACGGCCGCAGTGGCGGTTCCCGAAGACGCTTGCCGTGTGTTGCCGTGTGTGCTGTTACGGCTTGAAACCCGTTTCCTTGTAGACCTCGGCGAGGAGGTCCTTGCCGACGCGCGATTCGTTCTCCTTGTGCACCGGGAGCAGCGCCTTCCTCATCTGCGCCTTCTCGTCGGCGCTGAGCGTGATGATCTGCGTTTTGCCGCTCTTGCGCACGGCCTCGAGGGCGTCGTCGTTTTCCTTCTTCGCGATGTCGTTGGCGTACTTCGTGGCGTCCTTCATCGCGCCTTCGAGCGTGGCGCGGATGTCGGCGGGCAGCCCGTCCCAGAACTTCTTGTTCACGATCACCGCATACTCGATCACGCCGTGCTCGGTCAGCGCGAGGTACTTCTGCACCTCGTGCATCTTCTGTGTGTAGAAGTTCGACGGGGGATTCTCGGTGCCGTCGACGACCCCGGTTTGCAGCCCCTGGTACACCTCCGAGAACGCCATCACCTGCGGGATCGCGCCGAGCGCCCTGATTTCGTCGCCCAGAACCTTGGAGGACTGGATGCGCATCTTGAGTCCCTTGTAGTCCGCGGGAACCTTGATCGACCTGTTCGCGCTGAAGTCCTTGAACCCGTTGTCCCAGAAGGCGAGGCCGATGATGCCCTTGGTCTCGAGCTTTTTGAACAGCCGCTTGCCCACCGGGCCGTCGGTGACCTTGCGCAGCTCGGCGAAGCTGTCGAAGATGTACGGCAGGTCGAACACCTCGAACTCGCGCACCCCGAGCGGGCCGAACTTCGCCACCGACGGGGCGAGCATCTGCACCGAGCCGAGCTGCAGGGCTTCCATCTCCTCGCCGTCCTTGTAGAGCTGGCTGTTCGGATACACCTCGACCTTGACGCGACCCTTGGTGCGCTCTTCGGCGAGCTTCTTGAAGTACTCGGCGGCCTTGCCCTTGGGCGTGTCGACGGCCACGACGTGGCTGAACTTGATGACGATGGGCTGCTGCGCGAGGGCACCGGCCGCGAAAGCGAACAGGGCCGACGCGGCGAGCGCGACGAACAAACGAAGCTTCATGGTTCCTCCAAAGGGTGTCGACGGAAGAGGCGCTTGTTTGCGGCGAAATTTAGCGCCGGGAACGGCGCGGCTGTCAAATAATCCCCGCCACAGCGCGCTCGTAAAGGCTACGTCGTCCGCTCGACCCGACCTTGACCGCGGTCAATCCGGGCGCCGCCGGCCGGGCCGCCATTCGACCTGCCATCCCGGCTCGCCGGGCTGCGCCTGGAAAGCCAGCGCGACCCCGACCCCCGGCACGGCGGCAAGCTCCTCGTCCGACCAGACAAGCGGCAGGCCCTGCCGCTCCCACGGGGGCATGTGCGCGTCTTGCAGGAGCTTCTTCACCGCGTGCGTCGGGCGGTTGGCCGCAAGACGGATCCGTTCGCCGCCGGCGCGCGAGCGCAGCGTCACGCGGCTGCGCTCGAGTCTTGCCGCGGCCAGACCTGCGCCGCACGCGGGCGCGAAGGCGAGCACGCCGCCGGGCAGCGCGACCTCGGGCTCGCCGTGCCATACCCGCTCGAAGCCGGCGCTGGCCGGCGCGTGGACCGCGACGCGGTCGCGATGCCGGCCGATCTCCGCGCGGTCCTGCGCGATGCGAATGCGCGCGTCGTCGTGCGCGCGCAGAAGCTGGCGCAGCATTTCGGCGAGCCGCGCCTCGGTCGGCGGCCGCAATCCCTGCTCGCGCAGGAACCAGCGCAGGAGGTTGCGCGAGCGCGCTGGCGACAGCGCGGCCAGTCGCGACCGGGCGAGCCCGCTGGCGTCGAGCGCTCCGGCCGCATCGAGCGCGGCCAGCTCGTCGGCCAGCGCGGCGGCTTCGGCGAGATGCCGTGCCGCGCGGACGAGTGTGGCCGGGTAGCCCGCGAAACGGGCGGCGATGAGCGGCGCGATGTCGCGGCGAATGAAATTGCGCGCGTGCCGGGGATCGGCGTTGCTCTCGTCCTCGATCCAGGACAAGCCACGCGCGCTCGCATATGCGGCGAGCGTCTCGCGCGGCAGGTCGAGCAACGGGCGCAGCAGCGCGGGCCGTCCAGGACGGAACGCCGGCATCGCGGCCAGCCCGTGCGCGCCGGCGCCCCGCAGGAGCTGCAGCAGCAGCGTCTCCGCCTGATCGTCGGCCTGATGGGCGAGCGCGATCACGTCGACGTCGGAGGCGAGCAGGCGCTGGTAGCGGGCGCTGCGCGCCTGTGCCTCCAGGCTCTTCCCCCGCTCGCGCGCCACCTGCAGCCGATGGGTCGCGAGCGGCACGCCGCGCAGCGCGCATTGCGCGGCACAGAACTCGGCCCAGCGCTCGGCATTGGGCGACAGGCCGTGGTGGATGTGAATCGCCGACAGCGCGATCCGCCGCGGCGGCGCCAGTGCGACCGCAACGTCGAGCAATGCCATCGAATCGATGCCGCCGGAGAGCGCGACGGCGAGGCTCGCGCCGGGGTCCACGTGCTCGTCGAGCGCTGCGGCGAGAGCCGTGCTGACGGCGGCGACGGCGTCCGGGTTGGCTCCTTGGACGCTTCTCGTGTCTGACATGCGCCGTGTCGCCAGCCGCCGCGAGTCACCTCGCGCGATCCCCGCCGCGCGGGGGCCCTCGCGGCGGGCTCGCGCGGCTAGCCCGCCGTGAGTTCCTTGAACTTGCCATAGCCGAGCAGCTTGTCCTCGCGCGCCTCGAGCAACGCGTCGAGCGGCTGCTCCTGCACGTGGCGCAGCGCCTCGGTCAGGGCTTTCTTGAGCGTGGCCATCAACGCCGCATGATCGCGGTGCGCGCCGCCGAGCGGCTCGGGGACGATCTTGTCGATCAGCCCGAGCGTCTTGAGCCTCTGCGCGGTGATGCCCAGCGTCTCCGCGGCCTCCTCGGCGTGCTTGGCCGACTTCCACAGAATCGACGCGCAGCCTTCGGGCGAGATCACCGAATACGTCGCGTACTGCAGCATCAGCGTGACATCCCCGATCGCGATCGCCAGCGCGCCGCCGGAGCCGCCTTCGCCGATGACCGTGACGATGATCGGGGTGCGCAACCCCGCCATCTCGTACAAGTTGCGTCCGATCGCTTCCGACTGCCCGCGCTCCTCGGCGCCGATGCCCGGGAACGCGCCCGGCGTGTCGACGAAAGTGAACAGCGGCAGACCGAACTTGGCCGCGAGCTTCATCAGCCGCAGCGACTTGCGGTAGCCCTCGGGGCGCGGCATGCCGAAGTTGCGGAAGATCTTCTCCTTGGTGTCGCGGCCCTTCTGATGGCCGATGACCATGCACGGCGCGCCGTTGAAGCGCGCCATGCCGCCGACGATCGCGGCGTCCTCGGCGTAGCTGCGCTCGCCGTGCAGCTCGTGGAAGTCGGTGAACACGCCGGAGATGATGTCAAGCGTGTACGGCCGCTGCGGATGGCGCGCCACTTGCGCCACCTGCCAGGCGGTGAGCTTGCCGTAGATCTCCTTGGTGAGCTGCTGGCTCTTCTTCTGCAGCCGGTTGATCTCGTCGGAGATGTCGACCGCTGAATCCTCGTGGACGTAGCGCAGCTCGTCGATCTTGCCCTGCAGCTCGGCGATCGGCTGCTCGAAGTCGAGAAAAGTCTGCTTCATCGTCGCGGTACTGAGGCGCGAGGGCCGAATATTAGCGCAACTCTCCACCCGGCGCATTTCGCCGCTGGCACCGGGCGTCGCGGCGGCCGGTGTGCTGAATCAGGAGTTCCGACGAGAAACTATCGAGCGAATTTGCGAGTCAGCACACGAGGTCATTGCGGCGGCTCCTCGTCCGGGCGCAGCATCTCCACGTGCCAGATGCCGTCCTCGGCGTAGGGCTCGGAGACGGTGCGAAAGCCGAGCTCCAGGTAGAAGCGCTCCAGGCGCTGCTGCGCGGCGATGCGCACGGCAGAGCCGGGATAGAGCAGGCGCGAGCGCGCGAGCCCCTCGCGCATCGCCCGGCGCCCCAACCCCGCGCGCCGGAACCCCGCGGTGGTGAGCACGCGGCCGATCGACGGCTCGGCGTACTTGCGCCCCGGCTCGATGAGACGCAGATACGCGGCCAGCGTGCGCGCTTCCTCCGGTCCCGCCCAGCCGAGGAGGTGCCAGGCGAACGCATCGAGCCCGTCGGCGTCCTGGAACGCGCACGACTGCTCGACGACGAAGACCGCGGCGCGCGCGGCGAGCAGCGCGTAGAGCTCGTCCGGGGCAAGCTCGGCGAAGCGTTTCCATTGCCAGTCGACGTGCGGCATCGCTGAAGTGTGGTGCAGGGACTGTCGGCAGAGCACGCCTTACATTAACATGGCATCTCGCGCGACAACGCGAGAGGTCGGCACATCATGAGCAAGCGCTATCGCATCGCCGTGATCCCGGGCGACGGGATCGGCAAGGAGGTCGTTCCCGAAGGCTTGCGCGTCCTCGAGGCCGCGGGACAGCGCTTCGGGATCGCCTTCGATTGGGACGAGCTGCCGTGGAGCTGCGATTACTACGCGAAGCACGGCCGGATGATGCCGGAGGACTGGTTCGAGCGCATCCGCCGTCACGACGCGATGTTCTTCGGCGCCGTCGGCTGGCCGGCGACGGTTCCCGACCACGTCTCGCTCTGGGGCTCGCTCATCCAGTGGCGGCGCGGCTTCGATCAGTACGTGAACCTGCGCCCGTGCCGGCTCATGCCCGGAGTCCCCAGCCCGCTCGCGAACCGCAAGCCGGGCGACATCAACTTCGTGGTCGTGCGCGAGAACACCGAAGGCGAATACTCGTCGGTCGGCGGGCGCATGTTCGAGGGCACCGAGCGCGAGGTGGTGTTCCAGGAGACCGTCTTCACGCGCAAGGGGGTCGATCGCATACTGAAGTTCGCCTTCGAGCTCGCCCGCAAGCGACCGGCGAAGCACGTCACCTCGGCCACCAAGTCGAACGGCATCTCGATCACCATGCCGTACTGGGACGAGCGCTTCCGGGCGATGGCGGCCCAGTATCCCGACATTCGCACCGACCAGTATCACATCGACATCCTCTGCGCGCACTTCGTGCAGCGGCCGCAGCTTTTCGATGTGGTCGTCGGCTCGAATCTTTTCGGCGACATCCTGTCCGATCTGGGACCCGCCGTGTGCGGCACGATCGGCATCGCGCCGTCGGCCAACATCAATCCCACGCGCGAGTTCCCGTCGCTGTTCGAGCCGGTGCACGGCTCCGCCCCCGACATCGCGGGCAAGGGCATCGCCAATCCGATCGGCCAGATCTGGTGCGGCGCCATGATGCTCGACCACCTCGGCCACGCCGACGCCGGCGCGGCGGTGCTGCGCGGCATCGAGCGCGCGCTTGTCGACGGGCCGCGCACGCCCGATCTGGGCGGCAAGGCGACCACGGGCGAGCTCGGCAAGGCGATCGCCGCTGCGATTGCGTGAGTGCGAGCATTGAGGATCGAGGGAGCGTCGCGGCCTGCGGATCGGCCTCGACCCCAACTAACTCCTCGATCTCCGCCTTGCCTTTGTGGCAAGATAGCGCCCGCAACAAGAAGCAATCGTCGTCAGGGGATCCTTCACCACCATGATTATCGGCATTCCGCGCGAGTCCCGCGTCGGCGAGACGCGCGTGGCCGCCACGCCGGAGACGGTCAAGAAGTACGCGGCGAGCGGCAAGCACGCAATCGTCGTGGAGGCCGGCGCGGGCGTGCAGGCGAGCATTCCCGACGCCGAGTTCCAGGCCGCGGGGGCGAGGATCGGCAGCGCAGAGGAGGCGTTCGGCGCCGACATCGTGCTCAAGGTGCGCGGACCCACCGCGGAAGAGCTGCCGAAGCTCAAGCGCGGGGCGATGCTGGTGGGCCTGCTCAACCCGTTCGATGCCTCGGCCGTGCAATCGTACGCGGGCACCGGCGTAGCGGGCTACGCGCTCGAGTGGCTGCCGCGCATCACGCGCGCGCAAGCGATGGACGTGCTCTCCTCGCAGGCCAATATCGCCGGCTACAAGGCGGTGATCATCGCCGCCGACACCTACGGCAAGTTCATGCCGATGCTCATGACGGCGGCCGGGACGGTCAAGGCGGCGCGCGTGCTCGTGCTCGGCGTCGGCGTGGCCGGATTGCAGGCGATCGCGACCGCGAAGCGGCTCGGCGCGGTGATCGAGGCCTCCGACGTGCGGCCCTCGGTCAAGGATCAGGTCGAATCGCTCGGCGCCAAGTGGGTCGACGTGCCGTACGCGAACGACGAGGAGCGCAAGATCGCCGAAGGGGTGGGCGGCTACGCGCGGCCGATGCCGCCGGAGTGGATGGCGCGTCAGGCCGGCATCGTCCACGAGCGCTGCAAGAGCGTGGACATCCTGATCACGACCGCGCTCATCCCGGGGCGTCCCGCGCCCAAGCTGATCAAGGCCGAGACCGTCGCGGCGATGAAGCCGGGCGCGGTGATCGTCGATCTCGCGGTCGAGCAGGGCGGCAACGTCGAGGGCGCCGAGCTCGAAAAGATCGTCGCCAAGAACGGCGTCAAGATCGTCGGCTTCGGCAACCTGCCCTCGCGGGTGGCGGCGGACGCCTCCGCGCTCTATGCGCGCAACGTGCTCAACTTCCTCGCCCTCTCGCTCAACACCAAGACGGGCGAGTTCGCGGTGCCGAAGGACGACGAGATCATCAACGCCACACGAGTGTGCGAGAACGGCGCCGTCGTACCGAGAAGCTGAACCTCCTGGAGAAGCCATGACTGCAGGCGTCGAGCCGATCGTCTTTTATTTCACCATCTTCGTGCTGGCGGTGTTCGTCGGCTACCACGTCATCTGGAACGTGACGCCCGCGCTGCATACGCCGCTGATGAGCCTGACCAACGCCATCTCGAGCATCATCCTCGTCGGCGCGATGCTGGCGGCCGGCTCCGAGAATCTCGACTGGGGCGGCTGGCTCGGAGTGCTGGCGGTGGCGTTGGTGTCGATCAACACCTTCGGCGGCTTTCTGGTGACGCAGCGGATGCTGGAGATGTTCAAGAAGAAGGAGCCGAAGTCCGGCGGCAAGCCATAGGCAGCGATCCGGACACGCCATGAGCGCCAATCAACTCGCCTTGTGGTACCTGATCGCGGCGGTGAGCTTCATCCTCGCGCTCAAGGGTCTGTCCTCGCCGAAGTCGGCCCGCCGCGGCAATCTCTACGGCATGGTCGGCATGGCGATCGCGGTGCTGGTCACGCTGGCGCTGATCTATTCGCGCAGCAAGAACGTGCTGCCGATCCTCAGTGGCATGGTCGTCGGGGCGGTCGTCGGTGCGATCGTCGCGCGGCGGGTGCAGATGACGCAGATGCCTGAGCTGGTCGCGGCGATGCATTCGCTGGTGGGCCTCACCGCGGTGTTCATCGCCGTGGCCGCGGTCAACAACCCCGGCGCGATGGGGCTGCCCGAGCCGCTCCCGTCGGGCAACAAGCTGGAGCTTTTCATCGGCACCTTCATCGGCGCGATCACCTTCTCGGGCTCGGTGATCGCCTTCGGCAAGCTCGCGGGGCTGGGCAAGCACTTTCGCCCTTTCTCCTCGGCGCCGGTGGTGTTTCCCGGCCAGCACTGGTTCAACCTGGCGTTGGCGATCGTGATGGTCGGCTTCGGCATCGCGTTCTTCATGGCCGCGCCCGAGTACGAGTGGCCGCCGTTCATCGTGATGGCGGCGATCGCGTTCCTGCTCGGGTTCCTGCTCATCATCCCCATCGGCGGCGCCGACATGCCGGTGGTGATCTCGATGCTCAACAGCTACTCGGGTTGGGCGGCGGCCGGCATCGGCTTCTCGCTCGAAAACCCGATGCTGATCATCGCCGGATCGCTGGTCGGCTCCTCGGGCGCGATCCTCTCCTACATCATGTGCAAGGCGATGAACCGCTCGTTCCTGAGCGTCATCCTGGGAGGGTTCGGCGGCGAGGCCGCGGCGGCCGCGGATACGCAGCAGAAGACGGTGAAGAGCGGCAGCCCCGACGATGCCGCGTTCCTGCTCTCCAACGCCGACACCGTGATCATCGTGCCGGGCTACGGACTGGCGGTCGCGCGCGCGCAGCACGCGGTGAAGGAGCTGGCGGCGAAGCTCACGGGCAAGGGCGTGAGCGTGAAGTACGCGATCCATCCCGTGGCGGGGCGCATGCCGGGGCACATGAACGTGCTGCTTGCGGAAGCCGAAGTGCCGTACGAGCAGGTCTTCGAGATGGAGGACATCAACAGCGAATTCCCGCAGGCCGACGTGGCGCTCGTCCTCGGCGCGAACGATGTGGTCAACCCGCTCGCCGAGCAGAAGGGCAGCCCCATCTACGGCATGCCGATCATCGAGGCGTACAAGGCGCGCAGCGTCCTGGTGAACAAGCGCTCGATGGCCTCCGGCTACGCGGGTCTCGACAATCCGCTGTTCTACATGGACAAGACCATGATGGTGTTCGGCGATGCGAAGAAGGTGGTCGAGGAGCTGGTGAAAGCGGTGGACTGATCGAGCCGACGCGGGGGAGACGATGAACCGGGACCGGGCTCTTGCTGCATGCAGGCAGGTGCGCGCGCTGCAGTTGCTCATGATCGTGGGCGTGGCGTGGGCCGCCGAAGCGAGCGCGGACACATACGTCATCCTCTCGCTGATCGGCGACCACGTCACGATCGTCGGGCAGGGCAGCCAGGTTGGCAGTCACCTCGACCAGAACCAGAGCGAGGTCGTGCCGCTCGTCGAATCGCAACTCGATGATTTCGCGGTTAGCGTCGCGGATGCAACGATCGCCAAGGCGCGGCCCGATGCCGGCGTCGTCACGCTTCGCGCCAGCGACCCGACCTTATACAAGCTGCGCGATTCGTGGCTCGATGCCGAGCTGACCGATATTCAGGACCTGATCTCGCTGGTCAGGAAGCGATTGCCTCCCTTGCCGGACGGCCATTTGCTGCTGATCACCCCCTACCGCGATCAACCGGAATTGAGAACAGGCCGGGACGAGCGCGGAAGCGGCAAGGTGTCCGGGCTGGGCTTCTACCTGGATGCGGTGACGCGCATGAGGCGCTCCGACACGATGGAGAGCGGCCGTGGATTCCTCGGCGTCTTCGCGAATTTCCAGCTTGTCCTGATCAACCTCCAGAGTAGCGTGATCGAAGCGCACGAGCGCGTTGTGCTCGGCACTACCTATTCGTCGGCACGAGCTGAGGATCGCACGGTTTGGAACGCGCTTGATCAGACGCAGAAGACGCGGGCACTGGCGTCGTTGATGAAACGGGGAATCGAGAGCAAGCTGCCCGGCATGCTCGGCTCGCCCAAGCAGTAGACTCAAGGCCGCCGCCCGTCGGTCGTAGGCGCTCGGACGCCCGAGCGCCTCGCACCTCTCAGCGGAAACTTTCGCGAACGCTGGAAAGCCACGTGCCCGGTCCACTCTCCCATCTCGTCGTCCTCGACCTCTCCCGCGTGCTCGCGGGACCATGGTGCACGCAGCTCCTGGCCGATCTCGGCGCCGAGGTCATCAAGATCGAGAAACCGGGCAGCGGCGACGACACCCGGAGCTGGGGACCGCCGTTCCTGAAGGACAGAGACGGTCGCGAGACCGGCGAAGCGGCGTATTACCTCGGATGCAATCGCGGCAAGAAGTCGGTCGCGGTCGACTTCACGCAAGCCGAGGGTCAATCGATCGTGCGCGAGATCGCGCGCCGTGCCGACATCCTCGTCGAGAACTTCAAGGTCGGCGGGTTGGCGAAGTATGGGCTCGATTACCCGGGCCTTGCCGCGGTGAATCCCCGATTGATCTATTGCTCGATCACCGGCTTCGGGCAGACCGGTCCGTACGCCGAGCGCGCCGGGTACGACTTCATCATCCAGGGCATGGGCGGCTTCATGAGCGTCACCGGCGAGCGCGACGAGCTCCCCGGCGGCGGCCCGCAGAAGGCTGGGATCGCTATCTCCGATCTCATGACCGGGATGTACGCGGCGAGCGCGCTCCTCGCAGCGCTCGCGCATCGCGAGCGTGAAGGGGTCGGCCAGTGGATCGACATCGCGCTCTTCGACGCGCAGGTGGCGATGATGGCGGTGATGAACATGAACTATCTCGTTTCCGGAAGGCCGCCGGAGCGCGCCGGCAACGCGCACCAGAACATCGTGCCGTACCAGGTCTTCGCCTGTGCCGACGGGCATCTCATCCTCGCGGTGGGCAACGACGGCCAGTTCGCGCGCTTCTGCGAGGTTGCGGGCAAGCCGGAGTGGGCGGTCGACCCGCGCTTTGCCGCCAACGCCGGGCGAGTGCAGCAGCGCGAGGTCCTCGTGCCCATGATCGCGGAGGTCGTGCGCAAGCGCACCCAGCGCGACTGGCTCGCCGCGCTGGAGGCGGCCGGCGTTCCCTGCGGCCCGATCAACCGTCTCGACCAGGTGTTCGCCGATCCGCAGGTGCGCTCGCGCCGGATGCGCATCGACCTGCCGCATCCGCTCTCCGGCAGCGTGCCGCAGGTCGGAAGTCCGCTGAACTTTTCCGCCACACCGGTCACGTATACTCAGGCGCCGCCGCTCCTTGGCGAGCATACCGAGGCGGTGCTGCGCGAGCGGCTAAGGCTCGCGCCTGCGGTTCTCGACGACCTGGCCGCGCGCGGCGTGATTCAAATGAGAAAAGTGAACGAGTGAAGCGCTGGCGATGAGCGCGATCACGCGCAAGCCTCTTTTCTGGATCGCATTCGCCGCGCTGTCCGCGATCAGCGCGGCGCTCGCCTGGAACTATTTTCCGCAAGCGCTTCCCCTGGTCCATCTCCAGGTGAAGATGTCGCGCGACCAGGCGCTCGCGCAGG
>DASVPH010000016.1:0-12529 GCA_036382945.1 Casimicrobiaceae bacterium | reverse complement strand
TGCTGCTTGGGGTGATTCTCGTCAGCCAGGCGGCGGCGATCTACCTGTTTCGCCAGGATCGCGCAGCGCTCATCGCCCGTCAGTTCAGCGACACCAAGCTGGTCGAGCTGCGCTCACTGCGCGCCGCGCTCGCCGCCACCGCGCTCCCGGCGAGCGATGCGACGTTGGCGAAATTCGGCGAGGCGTACCACGCGCGCATCGTTCCCGATCAGGAGCGACCCTTCACCGGCGGACCGCCGCAGAGCCGCCTACTCGTCGAGCTCGGTGAACGCTTGAAGTCCGAGCTCGGGCCGGAAACGGAGCTCCGCATTCAGCCACGGCTGCAGCTCCTCTGGATCAAGCTCGTCGCGGGCGATCGCGCCTACTGGGCGAGCTTCCAGTTGCCGCCGCGACCTTCGGAGGAGCCGTCGCGCGCGGTCGAGTGGAGCGTACTGATCCTGGCCGTGTTGCTGGCGAGCGCGTACGCGTTTGCGCGCTATCTCGCGCGACCGCTGCGGCAGTTGAACGATGCCGTCGCCAGCGTCGGTCGGGGGAAGTCGCCGCCGCCGCTGCCCGAGAGCGGCCCCTCCGAGATCGTCAACCTCAACCGCGGCTTCAACCAGATGCTCGCCAACCTGCGCCAGATCGAGCAGGACCGTGCGGTGCTGCTGGCGGGCGTGTCGCACGATCTGCGCACGCCGCTGGCGCGACTGCGGCTCGGCATCGAAGTCGGCACGTCCGACGACAAGGCGCGTCAGGGCATGGTCGGCGACATCGAGGAGATGGACCGCATCATCAGCCAGTTTCTCGACTTCGCCCGCGACGGGCAGGAGTCGCCGCTGGAAGTCTGCGATCCGGGCGACATTATCGCGACCGTCGTGGCTCGCCATCGCCGCGCCGGTCGCGAGCTCAGCTTCACGCGCAGCGAACTGCCGCACGTGGCGCTCCGTACCACCGAGTTCGAGCGCCTGGTGAGCAACCTCGTCGACAACGCTCTGCGTCACGGCGCGCCGCCGGTCGACATTGCCAGCCGCGTCGAGGATGGATCGATCGTGCTCGAGGTCGCCGACCGCGGCCGCGGCGTTCCGTCCGATCAGGTCGACTACCTGAAGCGACCCTTCACCCGCGGCGACCCGGCGCGTAGCGGCGCGGCTGGCGCCGGCCTGGGTCTCGCGATCGTGGAGCGGATCGCACGGCTGCACCGCGGGACGCTCGATCTGCTGCCGCGCGACGGCGGTGGGATGCTCGCGCGGGTGACGATCCCGGTCGGATCCAGCGCGTAACGCGCCGGCACTTACCGAACGCGGTCAATCCTCGTCGGTATCGGAGGACGACCGCTCGGGTCGCTCGTCGGCATCGCGGACGACAGCGATCGTTTTCTTCTGCGGGCGCAGATGCGGTGCCGCAGGCTCGCCCCCGTATGTGGCACGCACGTAGTCGAAGACGATCCGCTCGAACTCCTCGGCGATTCCCTCGCCTCGCAGCGTGACCGTCTTCTGCCCGTCCACGTACACCGGAGCGACCGGAATCTCGCCGGTGCCCGGCAGGCTGATGCCGATGTTGGCCATCTTCGATTCGCCCGGTCCGTTGACCACGCAGCCCATCACCGCGACGGTCATGTTCTCCACGCCCGGGTAGCGCTTGCGCCACGACGGCATCTGGGCGCGAAGGTAGCCCTGGATCTTGTCCGCCAGCGCCTGGAAGTACACGCTGGTCGTGCGGCCGCAGCCCGGGCATGCACTCACCAGCGGCGAGAACGAACGCAGGCCCATCGTCTGCAGAATCTCCTGGGCGACGATCACTTCGCGCGTGCGATCGCCGTCGGGCTCCGGGGTGAGCGAAACGCGGATGGTGTCGCCGATGCCCTGCTGCAGCAGGACCGACATCGCCGCGGTCGAAGCGACGATGCCCTTCGAGCCCATGCCGGCTTCGGTGAGCCCGAGGTGGAGCGGATAATCGCAGCGGCGCGCAAGCTCGGTGTAGACGCCGATCAGGTCCTGCACGTTGGAGACTTTGCAGGCGAGGATGATCCGGTCGCCGGAGAGGCCGAGCGCTTCGGCGAACTGGGCGCTGCGGATCGCCGAGGTGACTAGCGCCTCGCGCATCACGTGCGCGGCGTCGAGCGGATTGGCCGAGCGCGCGTTCTCGTCCATCAACAAGGCGAGCAGATCCTGGTCGAGGCTTCCCCAATTAACGCCGATGCGCACGGGCTTACCAAAGTCGATCGCCCGCTCGATCATCACCGCGAACTGGGGATCGTGCTTGCTGCCGGGGCCGACCGTTCCGGGATTGATGCGGTACTTCGCCAGCACCCGCGCACAATCGGGAAAGTTGGAGAGGAGCTTGTGGCCGTTGAAGTGAAAGTCGCCGATCAGCGGCACGTTGCAGCCCATCGCGTCGAGCCGCTCGCGGATCCGCGGGACCGCGGCGGCGGACTCGGCGGTGTTGACCGCGACCCGGACGAGCTCCGATCCGGCGTCGGCGAGCGCCTTGACCTGCGCCACCGTCCCCTCGACGTCGGCGGTATCGGTGTTGGTCATCGACTGCACGACGATCGGCGAGCCGCCGCCGACCGGGATCCCGCCGACGAAGCACAGCCTCGTCCGGCGCCGCGTGATCGGGGGCCTCGAGAGCGCGCTCATTTCCACATCAGCCATGCCGTTTCCATAGTGTTCGAGGGATACGGGCCCGGCAACGGCCGCCCGGGACTGCCGCATCCGCGGGAGCGGTTGGAGAAGGCCGGCCATTTCGACGCTTCCTGCGGGCCTTGATACGGGCGGCGAAATGCCGGAAGCGCCACCGATCGGCATACCCGAAAGCCGGCATTTTACCATTGCCGGCCAGCGTGACGGGGCGGAAGGGTTAGCGGGCTATCCTAGCGCGTCGTTCCACTCGCCGAAGAGCCGCTCGGGGAGCCGGTCCTCCGGGAACCAGCGGTAGCGAACCACGCTGATCGCGCCTGCGCTCAGTGCGGCGCTCTCGTCGCCCGGGCGACTCCCGCCCGGCCGCCCGCGCCGCAGCCGATAGCGGATGCGGTCCGGCGAGCGCTCGAGAACGTCGGTGGTCGATCCGATCTTGTCGCGACCGGTGTGCGTCTGCACGAGAGGCGCCGGGAGCCTCGCCGGCAGGTTTACGCCCAGCCAGCGCCCCTCGCCCGTCCAACGCGCGCGCGTCTCCCAGAGGAGGGCAAGAAGCCGTCGCAGCGCCTGGAGATCGCTCGCCGGCGGCTTCGCCGGGCGGTCGCGCGAAAGCGCGATCGCTGGCACGCCCCAGAAACTCGCTTCGCGCGCGATCGCGGTCGTGCCGGAATAGGCCAGGTCCTCGCCCACGTTGCGCTTGTCATTGATGCCGGCGAGCACGAGATCGGGCTTCGGCGCGTCCACAAAGAGGACGGTCATGGCGCCGACGATGCAGTCGGCCGGCGCGCCCGAGCAGGCGTACGTGCGATCGCTCGTCCGCCTCAACGTCAGGTCCTGATCGAACGAGAGTTGGTGGCTGGCCGCCGTCCACTTGCGCTCGGGAGCCACGATCCAGACGTCCGGAGCGAGCGCGAGCGCGGCCCGCGCGAGAAGTCGAAGCCCCGGCGCCTCGACACCGTCGTCGTTGGCCACGAGAATGCGCATCGCTACAGGTTGCGCATGGCTACAGCTCGATCGCGTCGCCGGTCGCGACATCAGCGCGCAGCGCGGGGATGTGCCGAGCGAGCCGACCGAGCGCGGCACGATCGCACGAATGTCCGAGCACCGTGCGCGCGGCGCCCGCCTCGACGAGCGCGCGGTTCTGCGAGAGGGTCGGATGCGTGGGCAACCGGATCCAAGCGGCGCGTCCTTCGGTCACCATCAGCGCGCCGGGGCTGCCCTCGGGCAAGTGGCCGGTGAAGAGCGTCGGCCAGCGGCGGGCCTGCGCCTCGGCGAGGACCTCGCGCGATGGACCGGTGAGTCCCATCGCGTCGTGGCAGAGGAGCACGGCCCGAGGCAGCGCGTCGCCGCGGCGCCAGTCGACCGCGGAGGCAAGGCGCTGCGCCAGCGTGTGCGCGGCACCGACGGAAAGCCATTGGGTCCCTTCGGTCTGCAGGCGTAGCGCTTCGCGCATGCCAGGCGCGAGCGCGACGCGGCCGGGAATAACGGCGAGAAGCTCGGCGGAGCGCCCGTACAGTGGCGTCGGCACGACGCATCCGTCCGGATGCGCTTCGATCCAGCGCGCGATCTCGGCGGCGCGCGCGGCAGCCGGGACGTCATCGTCGCCGTAGGACGCGTCGATCGCGATCGTGTCGGCGGGCAACGGTGCATCCATCGCAAAAACCGGGCTGCCGGGCGCGACATCGCCGCAATAGTGGAAGCTCGCGCGCGCCTCCTCGATGCGGCACCACAAGCCCCCGGCAATGTGGCCGGAGCGGCCGGTCGACAGGCGGAAGGGGCCGAGCCGGAGAACGTCGCGTCCGACGGGCAGCGTCTCGACGGACGCGCGCTCGACGAGCCCGACATGCCCCGCCGGCGCGTAGCCCGGAAGGGTCGCGCGCAGTTCGCGCCGCGTCTCGGGCGTCATGAAAATGCCACCGCGGAAGCCGCCGGCGATGCACCATCCGAGCGCCGCCGCGTGGTCTTCGTGGCCGTGGGTGACGATGAGCGCATTGCTCGACCTGAGCTCCTCCGCCGGGATCGCCGGATAGTAATCGTCGCGCTCGCGCGCGCTCGTCTTGACGCCCGCGTCGAGGAGCAGCCGATAGCCGCCGCTCTCGACGCCCAGAGCGGTGCGGCCTTTCTCGCCGAAGCCACCGTAGAGTTTCACGCGCACGGCTTCAGACGCCCCCATCCGGTTCCGGCAGAACCCAGCCGTCGTCGATCGCGATGTTGATCGCGGCGCCCGGCGCGAGCGCGCACGGCTCGGGCAGCGTCAAATGCAGCTTCACCTCGGGCTTCGCCTCCAAGCAGGCTTCGACCCGGAACTGACCGCCTCGGTAGATCGCCCGATCGACGCGGGCGGCCACACCCGCGGCGTCGGCCGCGACGACGCGCAGCGCCCGCGCGCGCAAGCACGCCTGCGCGCGCGAAGGTGGCGCGCTTCCAGCCGCGCGCCGCATCGAGAGCCGGTAGCCGAAGAGATCGACCTCGCAGGCGCCGTCGCCTTCCGCCCAGACGACTTCCACCGGAACGACGATGCCATCGCCCACGAAGCGCGCCACCGCCGCGTCGGCGGGCTCGCGATAGAGCTCGCTCGGAGTCGCGACCTGACGCACGCGGCCGCGATCCATCACCGCGATGCGATCGGCGAGCGCCATCGCCTCGGCCTGATCGTGCGTGACGTAGATCATGGTCGTGCCGGTTTGCTCGTGAAACCGCGCGAACTCGCGCTCCATCGACGAGCGCAGATGCACGTCGAGATTGGCGAGCGGCTCGTCGAGGAGCACCAGCGACGGCTCGGTTACCAGACAGCGCGCGAGCGCGACGCGCTGGCGCTGCCCGCCCGATAGCAGCGCCGGGCGGCGCTCCCCAAGTCCTTCCAGCTCGACCAGGCGCAGCGCCGCGTTCACGCGCCGCTTGCGCTCCTCCCTGCGCACGCCGGCGACGTCGAGCCCGTAGGCGACATTCTCCGCCACCGTCATGTGCGGCCAGAGCGCATACGACTGGAAGACGATTCCGATCCGGCGCCGCTCGGGCGGGACGTGTCGTTCGGGTGTCGAGACGACCGTGTCGCCGATGAGGATCCGGCCGGCATCCGGTCGATCGAAGCCGGCGATCTGTCGCAGGAGCGTGGTCTTGCCGCAGCCGGAGGGCCCGAGGACGGCGAGGAGCTCGCCGTCGCCGACCGAGAGCGACACGTCGTCGAGGGCGTGCGCCGCGCCGTACGATTTGGTGACGTGATCGATGGTCAATCGCGCCATGGCAGCACACCGGCCGGGAGTCTTCCGGCCACGAGCAGCGTCGAGAGCATCAAGCCGATGCTCACGCACACGGTCACCACCCCGAGCGCGGCGGCGTAGGTCGAGTCGCCGCCCTGCTGAAAGGAGAAGAACACCACCCCGAGCGTCTCCGATCCGGACGACCACAGAAGCGCCGAGACCGTCAATTCGTTGAACGCGGTCAGGAAGACGAGAAGCGCGCCCGCTGCCGCGGCGGGCGCGACCAGCGGCAGGATCACCGTGCGCAGCCGTCGCGGGAGCCGCGCCCCCGCGATTTGCGAAGCCTCTTCGAGCGTGCGGTCGAGCTGCCGGTAACCGGCGACGATCGGCCGCAATCCCAGCACGAGAAAGCGCGCGAGGTAGCAGAAGAGGATGATCCAGATCGTGTTGTAGAGCGATACGCCGAGAACGGGCAGCGGCTTCAGGAAAACGAGAATCGCGGCGATTGCCAGCACGACGCCGGGGACTGCGTACGGCAGTTCGGTCACAACGTTGACCGCGCGCAGGAATCGCGAGCTGCGCCAGACGAGGAAGTACGCGAGCGGAACGGCAAGCAGCACGATCGCGACCGCGGCGGTGATCGACATGCCGAAGCTGTTGACGAAGGCGCGCCTCGCCGCGTCGTGGCCGAAGAGCACGAAGCGGAAGTTGTCGAGGGTCGCCGTGCGGAAATCGAGCGCAACGCCGACCGCGGGCACGAGCGAGGTCAGGACGAGCGCCGCGAGCGGCAGCACGAGAACGACCACCGACAACGCCCACAGCGCGATCTCGACCGGAGCCCGCGCGCCCCGCAGCTCGAAGGCTCGCGCCGTGCTCGACGCGGCGGTGATGGCGAAGTCGCGGCGGGAGAGGAACGCATCCTGCGCGGCGATTCCGACCACCGCGATCGAGCCGATCAGGATCGACAGCACGGTGACCTCCGACAGCGCTCCGGGACCGAGTCCCGAAAGCCGCTGGTAGATGAGTGTGGGCAGCACGACGTAGTTGGCCGGGATGCCGAGCAGCGCCGGGATGCCGAAGTTGCCGAGGCTGGACACGAAGCACAGCACCATGCCGGCGAGGAGCGGCGGCCGCATCAAAGGCAGAATGATCGTGCGCAAGACCGTGAGCGGGCCCGCGCCACCGGACAGCCCCGCTTCGATCAACTCCTGCGGCAGCGCGCGCAACCCGGCGCGCAGCGCGAGGAACACGAGCGGCGCATACTGCACGCCCAGCACGAGGATGATGCCCCATGGCGAGTAGAGCGGATTGCGGGTCCCGACCGCCGGCGCGATGCCGAGGAGCTTCAGGAGCACGCTCGAAGGGCCGAACACCTGCAGCCACGCCAGCGCAACGACCTGCGGCGCCAACAGCAGCGGCACGACGAAGCAGAAAACCAGCGCGTTCCGCGCGCGGATGTCGGTGAGGGCGACTGCGACCGCGACGATCGCGCCGAGCATGACCGCGAGCGCTGTTCCCCCGAGCGCGGTCAAGAGGCTGTGGGCGGTCGCGGTCCACGTGGTCGGGCTCGACAGCACGCGCGACAGCGCCGCCGTCGACGGCGTTCCGCCCGGTGCGATGCCTTCGAGCGCCAGCCGCGCGAGCGGCAGCACCGACAGCACGGCCACAACGAGCGTGAGGCCCCACAGCAGCGCGTAGTCCTCGGGGCGTCCGCGCAGACGTGCTGCCTCCGCCATGACTACGCGTCTTACGAGTCCGCTCGCGCCTTCTCGCAAACCCCGCTAGTTCCCGAACAGCTCGGCGAAACGCTTGAGGTTCGCGGCGTTGGTCTGCACGACCTGCGCGATGTCGGTGGGCATCAACTTGATCGTCGTCCCCTTCGGATACCACGCCGGCATGCCGGCGCTCTCACGCGCCGGAATGTAACCCATCGACGCAGCGAGCTTCTGTCCGTCGTCCGACAGAATGAAATCGACGAACGCGCGCGCCGCCGCGGGATTCTGCGTGGTCTTGAGGATCGCCACCGGCTCGGTCACTGCGGGCAAGCCCTCGGCCGGAAAAATGAAATCGATCGGCGAGCCTTTCGCCCTGGCGTTGAAGGCCATGAAGTCGACGAGCACCCCGTAGCTCTTCTCGCCGTTCGCGACTGCGTTCAGGACCGCGCCGTTGCCGCGCATCGCGATCGCGTCGTCCGACTTGAGCTTCTCGAAATATGTCCATCCAAGATCGCGACGCTCGGTCATCGTCCCGAGCATGATCGCTGCCGCGCCCGAATAGAGGGGGCTCGGCATCGCGATCTGGCCCTTGTACTCGGGTTTCGCGAGATCGGCCCACGACGCGGGGCGCGATTTGGCCGCGGTGTTCACCGCGATGCCGGTGGTGATGAGCTTCGAGCCGAAGTACGTGCGGTCGGGGTCGAACGAGCCAGGCGCGAGACCGTCGACCTTCGCCTCGGGATAGGCGAGAAGGCGCCCATCCTTCTTGAGCGCCTCCATCGTCGCCGCGTCGGCGATGAGCAGCACGTCCGCCTTCGGCGCGCCGGCGGCGAATTCCGCCGCGAGCTTGGCCATCACCTCGGTCGTCCCGGAGCGGAACACCTCGACCTCCACGCCCGGCTGCGCCCGCTTGTACGCGGCCACCGTCTGCGCAGCGTCGCGCTCCGGCTGCGAGGTATAGAGAACGAGCCGGCCCTTCGATACTTGCGCGCCGACGCTCGACGCGGCGCCGAGCGCGGCAACGAGCGACGCGAGTAGAAAGAAGCGACGCGATCCAAAGTGCATGCTGTTCCCTCCTCGAAATTGCCGCCCGACGCTTCGAATCGATGCGGGCGATCGATGTTAACCCGTACGCCGTGCGGTGTCGTGACCTCACTGCGGATTTTCGTCGGCGTCGATCCACGCGACAACCGTGCCGACCGCGAGCTCCTGCCCCGTAATCGGGGCGAGATCCCGAATGACGCCCGTGGCGGGCGCCTCGACTTCCATCATCGCCTTGCCCGTTTCCATCTCGAACAGAATATCGCCCTTGCCGACGCGATCGCCTTCGGAAACCTTCCAGGTCGCGATCACGCCGGACTCCATGTCCATGTCGACCTTGGGCAGAATGACTTCGATCGCCGACATCGCTTCCTAATCTCCTCGAACGAGGGCGAGCGCCGCGGCGAAGATGTCGTCCTCCTGCGGCACCGCGGCGCGCTCGAGCTTCGGGTTGTACGGAATGGGCGCGTCCGCGCCGCCGAGCCGGACGATCGGCGCGGCGAGCCGGTACAAGAGGTCCGACTCTGCGACGAGCGCTGCGATCTCCGCCCCGATGCCCATCGTCTTCACACCTTCGTAGACGACGACGAGCCGCCGCGTCTTGCGAACGCTTCCGGCGACGGTCGCGAAGTCGATCGGCCGCAGCGAACGCAGGTCGACCACTTCCGCGTCGACGCCCTCCTTCGCCAGTCGCTCGGCCGCGGCGCCCGCGCGGAGCGCCATGACCGATGCCGCGACGATCGTCACGTCGCGGCCCTCGCGGCGCACGACCGCCTTGCCGATCGGCACCCGATAGGCGTCCGCCGGCACCGGGCCCTTGGTGCGGTAGAGCAGCTTATGCTCGAACACGAGCACCGGGTTGGGATCGTCGATCGCCGCGAGCAATAACCCCTTCGCGTCGTGCGGCGTGGACGGCTGCACGACCTTCAAGCCCGGGACATGGGCAAACCACGCTTCGAGGCTCTGGCTGTGTTGCGCGGCGGCGCCGGTGCCGGAGCCGCCCGGGAGCCGGACGACCATCGGCACCCGTGCCCTGCCTCCGAACATGAAATGAATCTTGGCCGCCTGGTTGACGAGCTGCTCCATCGCCAGCGTCACGAAATCCGAGAACTGGATCTCGAGCACCGGTCGCATCCCCGCCAACGCCGCCCCGACCGCGACGCCGGCCAGCCCGAGCTCGCTGATCGGCGTGTCGATCACCCGATTCTGCCCGAAGCGATGGACGAGGTCGCCCGACACGCCGAACGCGCCGCCGTAGACGCCGACGTCCTCGCCGAAGAGAAACACGCGCGGATCTGCTTCCATCGCCTGCGCCAGCGCCTCGCGGATCGCCTCGGCGTAGGAGAGCTGCCGGAGCTCGATTTCCGACGGTGCGGCGAGCTCAGTCGGCATAGACGTCGCCCATGAGCTCGCGAGGATCGGGCTCCGGGCTCGCCTTGGCGAATTCCAGCGCCGCCGCGATCTCGGCTTCCGCGCTCTTCTCGATGGCCGCGAGCTCGGCGGCGTCGAAGCGCGCGGTCGCGATGAGCTCGTCCTTGAGGCGCACGATCGGATCGCGGCTGCGCCAGGTCTCGATCTCGTCCTTGGTGCGATAGAGGTTGCGGTCGCTCTTGGAGTGGCCGCGCAATCGATAGGTCTTGCACTCGAGAAGCGACGGACCTTTTCCGCCGCGCGCGCGCTCGACGCGCAAGCGCGCCGCCGCAGCGACCGCAGGAAGATCGTTGCCGTCGACCACGACGCCCGGCATCGAATACGCGCTCGCTCGATCGGCGACGTTGGCGACCGCCATCGCGCGGGCGACGTCCATCGACATGCCGTACTTGTTGTTCTCGCAGACGAACACGACCGGCAGCGTCCAGATCGACGCCATGTTGAGCGCCTCGTGGAACGCGCCCTCGTTGGCCGCGCCGTCGCCAAAGAACACCAGGCAGACCCGATCCTGCTTCTGCGCCTTGATGGCGAGCCCCACGCCGACGGCGATCGGCAGCCCACCGGCGACGATGCCGTTCGCGCCGAGGTTACCGCCGTCGACGTCGGCGATGTGCATGGAGCCCCCCCGGCCCCGACAGTACCCGGTTTCCTTGCCGAAGAATTCCGCGAGCATCCGCTTGGGATCGGCGCCCTTGGCGATGCAATGGCCGTGGCCGCGATGCGTGGACAGGATGTAGTCGTCGGCGCGGAGCGCAAGCACCGCGCCCACGGCGCTCGCCTCCTGGCCGATGGACAGATGCATAGTGCCGTGGATCAGCCCGCGCGCGTAGCTCGCCTCGGCGAGCTCCTCGAACCTGCGAATGAGCACCATACGCCAGAGCGCAGTCGCGAGCGTGTCGCGAGGAAGCGCGGCCAACTCGGGACGCTCGCCCGTTCGAGCTTCGGCGAACGGCGCCATCGGGGCGGAAGCACTCATCGCGAGGGAATCAAGCGAGCGCTTCGGCCCGGATGCGTTCGTCCTGCGCGCGCCGCACGCGCACGATCTCGGAGCGCTCGTCGGGCGCGCAGTTGGCGTAGGTCAGATATTCGCCCTTGGCGATTCTCCGCGTGACTTTGGCGCCCTGGGCGAGCCCGAGCGGAAGCGCGTCGAGCGCGATCGCGTCGCCGCGCGCGAGCGCGAAGCCGCGATAGGAATACTCGCCGATCGCGTCGAGCGTCTCGCCGGGCGCAAGATCGCGCTTGGCGCGCGCGCCGACCTCGGCGACCGGCACCGGCAGCGGCCGCATGTGGCTCTGCCCGAAGAGCACCGCCGCGGCCGCGGAGAGCGGCACTTCGAGGCTCGTCAAGTGGTACGGCCGATAGAACGTGTAGTACGGCCCCGGCCCAAGCGCGAGATCGTTCATCCGCTCGCGCAGCCGTGGGTGGCGCATCTCCGCGACCGCGAAAACGCCCGGCGCGACGCCGCGCGCGACCGTGAAGTCCACCACGCCCTTGCGCGCGAGAATCCCACCGTCCTCGCGCGGGCAGAACGTCGTGTGCAACGAATCGAGCGGCGCCGACGGACCGTGCATCCCGGGAATGTCGGGCACGAGCCCTGTCGCATTGGCGAGCGCGACCATCTCGACCATGGTCTTCGAGCCGTCGACGAATTCGACCAGCATCCGCGGATTCATGTTGCGCCGCTTCGCTTCCTCGACATACGCATCCGGCGTCGCGTCGACGCGAAACGCGTTGTTCTTGCCCTTGCCGGCGGCGACGAGCGGGTAGCCCAGGCCTCGCAGAAAATTGACAAGCTCCATCGTCGAGCTCGGCTCGTCGCCGGCGCCAAGCGTATACACCACGCCGGCTTCCTCGGCTTTCGCCGAGAGATACGGTCCGATGGTGACGTCGGCTTCGACGTTCATCATCACCATGTGCTTGCCCGCGGCGATCGTCGCGAGCGCGACGTTCGCACCGACGTTGGGATTGCCCGTCGCGTCGATCACCACGTCCACCGCTTGGGCCGTGCACACGTCGCGGTACGACTGGCACGCGGCCATCCCACCGCGTGCGATCACGCGCGCGGCCGCTGCGGCGTCGTCGACCATTTCGGGCGTTCGTCCTCCGCCGGCGATTGCCGCAGCCGTGAAGACGTTCTCCGGAATCGCGTCGGCCGTGGCGACGACCTCGATGCCTTGCATGAGCGCGGTCTGCGTGAGGATATCGGTTCCCATCTGCCCGGCGCCGACGAGGCCCACGCGCACCGGCCGCCCTTCGCGGCGGCGGCGCTCCAGGCCCTCCGCGACCGAGTGGCCGGTCGGCGACGATGTAATGCTGGACATTTGTTCATTCATCGGAGCTATTGTCCAATCGAGCCGCGATCGAGTCAACCCCGGTCGTGTTGCGTGTTAGTAACATGAGGAATGTCCGGTCCAGGTAACACATGAAATGTCCGGTTTAAGGTTTGACCTCTGGAAAGGAGGTGGACCTTGGGCCGGGCGAGCGTGTTACAGGAGATCAGGACCATGCGTTTTGAAGAGGTGTA
>DASVPH010000015.1:0-11475 GCA_036382945.1 Casimicrobiaceae bacterium | reverse complement strand
CGCGAGCACCAAGCCCGGCCCGGGCGGGTCCGGCCCGCTGCGCCTGACGCCGCTGGAACTCATCGACCGCCTCGCCGCTCTGGTGCCGCCACCGCGCGTCCACCGCCACCGCGACTTCGGCGTGCTGGCGCCCAAGGCGCCCCCGCGCGCCGCGGTCACCGCCCTCGCGCCGGCCGCCGCACCGACCCCGCCGGCACCGGTCCCGAATCCGCCACCCGCCGGCGAACTCACACTGCGGCGCGTCGCCCGCTATGCCTGGGCGCAACTGCTCGCGCGCATCTATGAAGTCTTCCCCCCTGCTGTGTCCCCTGTGTGGTGCCGAGATGCCGATCATCGCCTTCCTCACCGACCCCGCGGCCGTGCGCCCAATCCTCGCCCACCTCGGCGAACCCACGGCGCCACCACGCATCGCGCCGGCCCGGGGCCCGCCGGTTTGGGACCTGCCCGATGCCGGGCCCGGCGCCTTCGACCCGCAGCCCGCACCGGAGTACGAATTCGATCAACGCGTCGCCTGGTAACCCCGATCGTCGACCACCGTTCGCGCGCGACGCCGGGCAGGCGTGTGCCGACCCCCGCCGGGCGCGCGCTGACGCTCGCGAAACACCCGCGCCCGGGCAAACCTGGCCCCGCGGCAACTCCTGAGCACCTCAGCTTCCCGTCGGTCCGGGCAAATCAAGACCTGCTACGCTGCTCCGGTCGGCGCGTCGTGGCGTTGGATTTACTATCCTTTGACAAGGAGAAGATGGATCCGATTGCTGCGCATTCGCTGCTGTGCGTACTGAATCGACACGCTGGCCGGCACGGTAATGGCCCGTATCGTGCGGAAATCGGTCATGACCTCGATCGCGGCATCCTCGCGCGTTACGCGGCGCAGTTGTGGCAACAGCGGCTGGTGGTACGTCGCATTCGAGTGCAGCCGATGGGGTTCGAGCGGCGAGTAAGCTCCTGTCATTGAATTCTCCCGGGTGATCTCGATGCGCGAGACCAAGGGTCGTCGCGCCATCCCCTGCAATGTGAACATTTGTTGCCGCGCTGCCAAAGCAAATTCTTTTGGTCGTCGAATAAGCCGACTCTATGCTGCATTGCGATAGAGCAACGCTCACATTGTCGCGTCTGCGATAGATCGCTTCCGCCTCCCGATGCTATCGACCGGGGTTCGGGGTTCTCGTCACCTTCGCCTCACCGCAGCGCCGTCGTCGCGACCTGATCCATGTCGTCGAATACCTGATTCTCTCCGACCATGCCCCAGATGAACGAGTAGGCTTCGGTGCCGACGCCGGAGTGGATCGACCAGCTCGGGCTGATTACGGCCTGCTCGTTGCGCACGACGATGTGACGGGTCTCGTCCGGCCGGCCGCACAGGTGGAACACCGCCGCGTCGGGCGGCAGCGCGAAGTAGAAGTACACCTCCATGCGCCGCTCGTGCATGTGGGTCGGGAAGGTATTCCACACGCTGCCCGGTTCGAGTACGGTCATCCCCATGGTGAGCTGGCAGGTTTCGACCATACCCGGGACGAGCAGCTTGTAGATCGTGCGGCGATTCGCGGTCTTCGCGTCGCCGAGCGTCGTGGGCGACGCGTCGGCCTGGGTGACCTTGTGGGTCGGGCACGCGCGGTGCGCCGGTGCGCTGTTGAGATAGAACCTGGCGGGGCTCGCTGCATCCGCGCTGCGGAAGTGCACGTCGCGCGCGACCATGCCGACGTAGAGCGCGTCGCGGTGCCCGATCGCGAACGTCTCGCCGCCGACGACCACCGATCCCGGCCCGCCCACGTTGATAACCCCCAAGCTCGCGCCGCTCCAGGAACGTGCCGACCGCGAACTGCCTCGCAAGATCGGGCGTGAATCCGACCTCTTTGCCGAGCGGCATCGCGCCGCCAACGATGATGCGGTCGATCTGGCTGTAGGTCAGCGCAAGCTCTCCGGGAACGAAGATCCGGTCGACGAGGAACTCGCGCCTTAAGGCCGCGGAGTCGAGCGTCTTCGCGTGGTCGCTATGAATCGGTTGACGGACGTCCATGGCAAGCGCCTAGGGAATCGAGCGCGCGACACCGTGCAGGGAAATCTCCCTTGCCCGGTGACAGCTCACGAAGTGGTTGGGGGCGATCTGTTCCTGCACCGGCGCCTTTTCCCGGCAGATCGCTCGCGCGTATCTGCACCGGGGATGGAAGTGACAGCCCGGCGGGGTATTGGCCGGATCCGCCACTTCGCCCTGGAGCACGATCCGCTCGGAGCGAAGGCGCGGATCGGGCTTGGGAACCGCCGATAAGAGGGCCTCGGTGTACGGATGCTTCGGAGACGCGAACAGCGCTTCGGTGGGCGCGGTCTCCACGATTCTGCCGACGTACATCACGGCGACCCGCTCGCTGATGTGCTTGACCACGCTCAGATCGTGAGCGACGAAGAGATAGGTGAGCCCCAGTCGTTCCTGCAGCTCGAGGAGAAGATTCAGGATCTGCGCCTGCACCGACACGTCCAGGGCGGAAACCGGTTCATCCGCAACGACCAGACGCGGATTCAAGGCGAGCGCGCGGGCGATACCGATGCGCTGCCGTTGACCGCCCGAGAAGGCATGAGGGTAGCGCCGCATGTATTCGGGCCGGAGGCCGACGAGACGCAGCAGTTCCACGACCCGGTCGGTCCTTTCCTGCGCGGTACCTTCGCCATGGACGAGGAGGGGCTCCCCGACGATGTCCAGGAGCGTCATTCGCGGGTTCAACGACGAGAACGGGTCCTGAAAGATCATCTGCATCTGACGCCGCAGCGCGCGAAGCCTGTGCTTCGGAACGGTTGCCACGTCCAGCACTTCACCGTCGTCCTCGAGGAGAACCTGCCCGGCGGTCGGTTTAATGGCTCTCAGGATGCAGCGGGAGATCGTGGTCTTTCCGCAACCGCTCTCGCCGACGAGCGACAGCGTCTCTCCTCGATGGAGGAAGAAGGCGACGTCGTCCACCGCCTTCACCTGGCCGACGGTCTTCTGAAGCAGCCCCCTGCGAATGGGGAAATACTTCTTGAGCCCCTTGACGTCGAGGAGCACGGACTTTGCCGAGGTGGCGTCGCCGCTGCTCATGGTTGTCGGCTGCCAGTCATTGGTAGAGAAAACAGCCTGCCCTTCTTCCTTCCCCGACCGCCACGAGGCGTGGTTCCTGGGTGTCGCAGCGACCGGGTTTAAAGGAAGCGCATCGGGGATGGAAGGGGCAGCCGGTCGGCCGGTTGAACGGGTGGGGAATCGACCCGCTGATGGTCGGCAGCTTCAGCCTCGGCACGGACTCGATGCTTGGAATGGACTGAAGCAGAGCCTTCGTATACGGGTGTTTCGGGTCGTGAAAGATGTCGTCGACCTTTCCCTGCTCGACCACCCGGCCGAGGTACATGACGACCACGTCGTCGGCCATCTCCGCGATCACGCCGAGGTTGTGGGTGATGAGCATGATCGCCATTCCGCGCTCCTGCTGGAGCTGGCGCAGGAGATCCAGGATCTGCGCCTGGGTGGTAACGTCCAAAGCGGTCGTCGGCTCGTCGGCGATGAGCAGCCGCGGATCGCAGGAGAGCGCCACCGCGATCATCGCCCGCTGGCGCAAGCCGCCGGAGAGTTCGAACGAATACTCGTCGATACGGCGCTCCGGCTTGGGTATGCCGACGCTGCGCAACGCTTCGATTCCGCGACGCCTCGCCTCCTTCCGGCCGACCGCGTTGTGCAGCATGACGGCCTCGATGATCTGTGCTCCGACCGTATGCACGGGACTGAAAGAGGTCATGGGCTCCTGAAAGATGAGACCGATGTCTCCCCCTCGAATCGAACGGATCTCCCGGCTGTGGGGCTTGAGCTTGACCAGGTCGACTTGCGATCCGTCCGCGCGGGTCAGAACGATCTCGCCCTCGACGATTCGGCCCGGACGATCGACGATGCGCAGGATCGAGTGCGCAGTAACGCTCTTTCCGCAGCCGCTCTCGCCGACGATACCCAGCGTCCTTCCCGGGAAGACGTCGAAGGAAACGCCGTCGACGGCTTTGGTCGTCCCCTCGTCCTGAAAGAAGCAGGTCTTCAGGTTTCGCACCGAAAGAAGCGGCTTCGTATCCTTCTGCATGATCGCGCCGCTACAAATAGGGATCGGCCGCATCCCTGATCCCGTCGCCCATGAAATTGAACGCGAGAACCGCGATGATGACGGCAAAGGACGGAATGAGAAGCCAGGGAGAAATGACCAGCGCCTGGATGTTTTGCGCATCCTGGAGCAGAACGCCCCAACTGATGGCGGGCGGCCTCAAGCCTAAGCCCAGGAAGGAGAGCGACGTCTCGCTGATGATGATCGCGGGAACCGCGAGGGTCGTCGCCGCGATGATGTGGCTTATGAACGAGGGCACCATGTGACGGAAGATGATCCTCGCCTTGCTGCAGCCGACCAGCTCGGCTGCCATGACGAAATCTTCCTCCTTGAGCGAGATGAACCTGCCGCGAACGACGCGTGCGAGCTCGGTCCAGCCGATCAACGAAATGATGATCGTGATGGCGAAGTAGACCTTGACCACGCTCCAGTCGCCGGGGAGCGACGCGGCAAGCCCCATCCACAACGGAATCGTCGGGATCGAGCGCAGGATCTCGATGATGCGCTGGATGACCGTATCGATCACGCCGCCGAAATAGCCGGACACGCCGCCGAGGACCACGCCCAGCACCAGACTCAGGGCCACGCTCACGAGCCCGATGGTCATGGAGGTGCGCGTCGCGTACATGAGCCGGGACCACAGATCGCGTCCCTGCACGTCGGTGCCCAGGAGAAAAAGCGACTCTCCCGCCTTGGCACCTTCGACGGCCAGCAGGTGGCGGTCGGTCGGGATGAAGCCCAGCAGTTCGTAGGGCTCGCCCCGGCCGAAGATCCTGATCGGGATCTTGGTGCTCGTGTCGGGAACGTAGACCCGCTGGAACGTGTTCGGATCGCGGGTTCCCTTCAAGGCGTAGACGTAGGGTTTGAAGCTGCCCCCGTCGATCCAGTGGATCGCCTGAGGCGCCATCAGAGAGCGCTGGGCGTCCGATTCCTGTGGATCCACATAGGCAAAGAAGTCGGCGAAGATCGCGACCAGATAAAAAGCGACCAGGACCAGGGTGCCGCCCACCGCGAGCTTGTGCTTGCGGAAGCGCCACCACATGAGCTGCCATTGCGTGGCGACCGCGATCCTTTGCTCGGCCAGGTCTCCGGCTTCGTGCGCCGCGGCGCGTTCCAGCGTGACCGCTCCGGCCGAATCGCCGGGCCGACCTGCGGCGGAAGTTTCCTGCGCCGCGGCGTCCGCCATCACTGCCGTCCCAGACGTATTCGCGGATCGACCCACATCAGCAGGAGGTCCGAAAGGAACGTCCCGACGACGGTCAGGACGCCGAGCAGGAGCACGATCGTTCCGGCCAGGAACATGTCCTGGGCGATCAGCGCCTTGAGGAGCAGAGGCCCCACGGTCGGCAGGCTCAACACGAGCGACACGATGATGCTCCCCGAGACGACGTAGGGAAGCAGATAGCCGATGGTGCTCACGAACGGATTGAGCGCGACCCGGACCGGATACTTCAGGATGACCCGGTATTCCGGGAGTCCGCGGGCGCGGGCCGTGATGACATAGGGCTTGCGCAATTCGTCGAGCAGGTTCGAGCGCATGATGCGGATCAACTGCGCGGTTCCCGCGACGCCGAGGACGATCGCCGGGATCGGCAGGTGCTTGGTGAGGTCCCACACCTTCGGCAGGCTCCAGGGCGCTTCGACGAAATCGGGCGAAAAAAGGCCGCCCACGTTCGCACCGAACCAGGCAAAGCCGACGTACATGACGATGAGCGCCAGCAGGAACCCGGGAATGGCGAGCCCGATGAAGCCGACGAACGTGAATACGTAATCCAGGAACGAATAGGGGTAGACCGCGGAGTAAATGCCGATCGGCAACGCCAGGGCCCAGGTAAATACGATCGCGGCGACGGAAATGACGACGGTCAAGGTGAGGCGGTCCCCGATGACGTCGGAGACCGGCCGGCCCCATTCCAGCGCCATGCCGAAATTGCCCTGCAGCATGAGCCCCAGCCACTTGGCGTATTGGACCGTGATCGGCTTGTCGAGGCCGAGCTGCTCGCGCAGCGCCTGCGCCTCGCCTTCGGACACCGCGCTGCCGGACGCCGACATCGAGGCGATGTACGAGGTCACGTAGTCGCCGGGCGGAAGGCGGATGATCACAAACGACAGGATCGAGATGGCCCAGACCGTCAGCACGGCGAGCAGCAGGCGGCGAACGATGTAGGCGAGCATGATCTGCCGAGTACGTCGTCCCCGCGACAGCGGGGACCCAATGTCGTTGCGCCAAACGACGCTGGATTCCCGCTTGCGCGGGAATGACGACTCCTATCCTACTTGAAATAGAACGTGATCGGCATCGACGTATGCGGCGTGCGGGCATGCTGGGCGTTGATCTGCCGCTCGGGAATGTTGCCCATGTTGTTCTTGACGATGCGCACGCCCATGAAGGCCGGCGACTGGCCGACCGTGCCGATGCTCCACGTCTGCTCGACGATGATCTTCCAGATCTCCTTCCCGTTCTTGATCCGGTCTTCCTCCTTCATGCCGTAGGCGGCGCGGAAGAGATCGAACGCCCTGAGCATCTCGGGATCGTCGGGCTTCTTCCCCGCCGTTCCGTTCGACGCGTACCACTTCGCGAAAGCCATGCCCATGTGGCTCTCCGCGGCGTCGACGGGCAGCGCGTGGCGGGGAAAGAGGAAGAGCATTTCCGATCCGTCGTTCGCCCACGTCATCATCTGGTTTTCGTTGCTGTTGTCGCGGGTGAAGGCGAGGTTGCGCTCGAGCTCCTTGACCTCGACGTCGATCCCGATCTTCTTCCACTGCTGCTTGACCATTTCCCCAATTTGCGTGTAGGGGACGAACTGGCCGCCGACGGTGACCATCTCGAGGCGCAGCCGGCCCTTGCCGTCGGAGCGCAGGCGATAGCCATCGGCGTCCTTCCTGGTCAGGCCCAGCTTGTCGAGAAGCTCGTTCGCCTGCTTGAGATCGAGCACGCCCCACTTCTTGTTCCACTCGGGTCCGGGGCTGTAGAGGGTATCGGGTGCCGGCGCGACCGATCCGGGCGAACCCACGCCGAGCCAGAAGGCCTCGTTGAGCTGGTCGCGGTCGATGCCCAGCGCGAGCGCATGGCGGAAGTCCTTGTTTCGGACCAGTTTCGCGATCTCGGTGTCGCCTTCGTAGGAGTTGCCGATGTGGATCGCTGCGTCGGTTCCGTTGAGCGCCGGGTCGAGGCGAACGGTGTAGTTGCCCTTCTTGGCGTTCTCCAGGAACACCGGCAACTTGGCGAGCCCCATGTGCCGCTCCTGCAGGTCGTATTCGCCGGCGATCGCGCGCAGGTTCGCCACTTCGGTGTTCTCGGCCAGCGTCATCGTGATCCGGTCGATGTAGGGGAGCTGGTTGCCCGCAGTGTCGACGGCCCAGAAGTAGGGATTGCGTTCCATCGACCAGGTCGGAGTGTTGATCGGCGACACCGTCTTCCACGGCGTCATCACCGGCAGCTCGGGATTGAGCGCCCAGCTATACCGGTTTCTGAGCAGCGATACCCAGTTGTCGAAGCCGAGCTCCTTGGCCTTCTTGTTCGCCGCCTCTTCGGACGAATACTTGGGCAGGAACTGCTTGAGGTAGTGCGCCGGCGCATAGGCGCCGCCGAAATTCTGGAAGGCTCCGCGGGTCGCGAATCCGGCGCCGATGGCCGTGCTGCCCGCGAGCTGGTAGACGAAGAACGCGTAGGGTTCGGGGAATTCGAAGGCGACGGTGTAATCGTCGACCTTCCTCATCTTCCCGTCCTTGCCGTTGATCTGGAACTCGAAGAACGGCGTGGGAACGATGTTCTTGTTGAGGTAGATGTCTTCGTACCAGAACATGAAGTCGTTCGCCGTGAGCGGCTTGCCGTCGGACCACTTCGCGCCTTTGCGCAGGTAGATCGTGGTGGTCTTGCCGTCGTCGCTCACCTTCCAGTCGCGGGCCAGCGCCGGGATGATCTTGGTCCCGGTGTAGTCGAACGTGAGGATCTTGTCCATCGAGTTGATGCGGTTGCCATTTTCATGGTCGGCCGGCCCGGTGAAAGCCCGTCGCCAGTTGCCGCCGTACTTTCCGATTTCGCGCAGCGGCTTCACCACGAAGAGCTGCGAAGCCTCGGGCAGGCGTTTCTCGACCGGCGGCAGCTTGCCGGCTTTCACCTGCTCGGCCAGGATCGGAGCCTCTTTGAACGTCTTCGGAAACGTCTTCGCGTCGAGGATGATCGTCGGCCCCTCGAGCTTTCCGATGAGCGACGAGCCGATCTTCGCCGGTTTCGCTCCATCGCTGGAGGGCGCGGCTTGCGCGGCCGCATCCCAGGAACCCGCAGCGACGCCCGCGAGAAATGCGAGACCCGCCAGCACATGCAAAGCGCGCGAGAATGTCATGCGATCCTCCCTTTTCGTGTCGGTAGCCAATAAGCCAGCCGCTCGATCGTGCGTCCAGTTGCCCATCTCGCCTGCGTCGCGGCCCTGCGCCGATGAGGACCTGGGCTGGCCTTCGTGCGCCCAGCATTCTTGCATCATCGCCGCGGCCGGAGCTTGCCGCAGATCAAGGCGACCCTGGGTTGGGGTCGCCGGTCCTAGAGATCGGCGATCCGTACGGAAACGTCTTTTATTTTGCGGGTATTCTATTTCACGAACCGGGGCATCGCAACTCAGCGATTGAGGGCGTTTGCCGCCGAACCCGATACACCGAGCCCGTGTCGAATCTGCAAGACTCAAAGCCGGGAATAAGCAGGGACCCATCGAACAGGTCGTCCGATGAGAAAATCGCACGAAACCAATTCGGAAGCGGTCATCGTGAAACCCGAAGCCACGGTACGGGCGCCGGAGGCGCTCTCGCCCGATTCGCTGCGCCAGCTCGACGCCTATTGGCGTGCGGCGAATTTCCTGTCGGTCGGGCAGATCTACCTCTACGACAATCCGCTGCTCAGGGAGCCGTTGCGGCTCGAGCACGTGAAGCCGCGCCTGCTCGGCCATTGGGGCACGACGCCGGGCTTGAACTTCATCTACGCGCATCTGAACCGCATCATCAAGCAGTACGACCTCGACATGATCTACGTGACCGGTCCCGGCCATGGCGGTCCGGCGCTGGTAGCGAACACCTATCTCGAGGGCACCTACAGCGAGCTCTATCCGAACGTGTCCCGGGACGAGAAGGGCATGAAGCGGCTCTTCACGCAATTCTCCTTTCCCGACGGCATCCCCAGTCACGCCGCCACCGAGACGCCGGGCTCGATCAACGAGGGCGGCGAGCTCGGCTATTCGCTCGCGCACGCGTATGGCGCGGCATTCGACAACCCGGGGCTGATCGTGGCGTGTGTGGTCGGCGACGGCGAAGCCGAGACCGGGCCTTTGGCGACGAGCTGGCACTCCAACAAGTTTCTCAATCCCGCTTCCGACGGCGCGGTGCTCCCGATCCTGCATCTCAACGGCCACAAGATCGCCGGCCCTACCGTGCTCGCTCGCATCCCGCGGCAGGAGCTCGAGGCGCTGTTCTGCGGCTACGGCTGTGCTCCGCACTTCGTCGAAGGGGACCAGCTGCGCGCGATGCATCTTGCCATGGCCTCGACCCTCGATGCCGTGATCGCCGAGATTCGACGCATCAGGGCGAATCTCAGCGTTCGTTGGACATGTTTTAGACATCAACGTGACCAAGTCTCAGCGTTCGCTGGACACTTCATACATCACCTTTAAAGGCTTTGTCGGAACGGTGGTACGGTATGGTCGCCAATGATGGCTGTTCCGCCGGGGCACGGCGCCGCAGGGCAAAACAGCGGATGCAGGAATGATCGAACTCGACTTCGCAGCGCACCAAGCGATGCAGCCAGTTCGCACTCACGGCAAAGCGCTGGCCGAGCAGATAGAGGTGGCCGGTCTCATCGGTGCGGCGAATGAAGATGATGTGGCTGCGCAGCGGCGCATGGGGATTAAATTCGAAGTGCTCAGGCATCGCTCGACGCCGCGGGGCCGCTTCGGCAGGCGCTTGGGTTCGCGCGCGGTGTGCGGCGACGTATCGATCGGAGCACACTTGCAGCTCAGCCACACTGGCCACGCGGTGACGCTGCCAGACTTTGGCCTGCCACAGGGCGTTGAAGCTTTCGATTGTGTTTTGCATCCCGTGTTCGAGTGGCGGCACGAATACAGGCGTCACGCCGAGCTGCAGGCACATGCGGCTGATGCGGGTCGACGTCCTGCCGCTCGAGCGCGATCGCTTCACTGATCCGCAGCCCGGTCACAGTGAGCAATCCGAACAGGCAGTAATAGGTCCACCGGCGTAGCCCAGCAGCGGGCGGGAGGCGTTTGGCCGCTTCGAGCAGTCGCTCGATCTCCTGCTCGGTATAGAGGTAAGGTCGGGCGCGTCCAGGTCGGTAAGGCAACAGGGCGTAGGGCGGAACTTCGGTACGAGGATCGGTGGCGCTGCGGTGGCGCGCAAAGCCACGCACGAAGCTGAGCCGACCGGCCCATTGCGCCGGCTGACAGGCTGAGCATTGCATGGCCCAGCGCAGCGCGAGTTCGTTGGTGATGCAGGACGCGCCTTCGCGTTCGAGAAAGGCGACGAAATCGAGCAGCCTTGGTCCCGCCAGGCGCAGCTTGAAACCCAAACCACGACGCAGGGCCAGATACTCGCCAAGGGCTTCTCGCAGCGTGCTCATCGTCCACCTCCCGGCCACGGCAAGGCCAGCAGGCGCAGCGCGCCCAGATCGACCTTGGCATAGATCATGGTCGTGCTCGGATGTCGGTGGCGCAGCAGCTGCCCGATCCCGCTCAGTGAGGCGCCTTGGCGCAGCATGTCGGTGGCCAAGGTATGGCGGAACAAGTGAGCTCCCCTGCGGGGAGAGTCGATTCCGGCTCGCGCCAGCGCGCGGTCGACCACACAGCAGATCGCGCTGGAGTTGGCAAAGCCCTGCCGCGGAGCACGCGCGCGCACAAACACCCGGCGGCTCGCGCAACGCGGACGTGCCCGCTGCAGATAGCAAGCCAGCGCCTTGCCCACTTCCTGCAGCAGCGGCAGCTGCGCCCAACGCCTGCCTTTGCCACAGAGGGCGAGCCTTCCCCCATGCCAATCGATATCCTCCAGGTTTAGGCTCACCACCTCGCAGGCGCGCAAACCTAAGCGGGCCAGCAGTAACAGGATCGCGTAGTCGCGGATCCCCGAAGCGGCCTGCCGGTCACAATGGTCGAGGACCTTCTGCACCTGGCCCGCCGGAAGAAACTTCGGAATGTCGGACAACGACCATCGCGGCACACACGGCACGCACGCCGCCAAGTGTTGGCGGGGTTGCAGAAGCGCGTCATTTTGGGGGTGGGTGCGGATTTGCCGGTGAGCCAGCAAGACGACTGTGACGCCGGGCACGCAGTGCGCAGCGGCCAAGCACGCGATTGATCAGAACGGCGGATCGTCAGCGGCG
>DASVPH010000014.1:0-9479 GCA_036382945.1 Casimicrobiaceae bacterium | reverse complement strand
GTGGATTGCCTGACCCAATGGGAGCTGGTGGCGACCTGCGAGAAGATCAGCGAAGCCTTTCTGCTCCCGGTGCTCGAAACGCTGCTCGCCGGCTTCCCGTTCCACATCCTCGGTTTTGATGCCGACAACGGCTCGGAATACATCAATCATCAGGTGGCGCAGCTGCTCGACAAACTGCGAGTCGAATTCACCCAATCGCGCCCGCGACACGCCAACGACAACGGCCTGGCGGAAACCAAGAACGGCGCCATCGTGCGCAAGCATCTAGGCTACGCCCATATCCCGCAACCGTTCGCCACGCTGGTCAACGCCTTTTGCACCGACTATCTGAACCCATACCTCAACTTCCATCGGCCGTGCTTATTCGCCGAGGAGATCACCGACCCCAGGGGGCGCATCCGCAAGCGCTACCCGCAGCGGTTCGTGATGACCCCGCTCGAGAAACAGGCCACCATCCCGAAGGTCCAGCGGTTCCTGCGGCGGGGGATCTCGCTCGCTTCCTTACGCCGCCACGCAGCAGCCCTTTCGGACAACGAGGCGGCCGCGCGTCTGAACGAAGCGCGTAGCCAACTCTTCCTTTCCATCCACAAACGATCCAGGAACGTCGCATGAGATTCGCTTCCCATACCCCGTCCACTACCGGTCGTCCAGACTCATACCTCTATTGGAATTGACTGGCGCCCGGCGGCCCCTAGGTCGACGAGTGGCCGAGGCTACTCGGTGAACAGCGAGCTCACCGATTCCTCGTTGGAGATCCGGGTCATCGTCTCGGCGAGCAGTTGCGCGCATGAGAGCGTTCGGATGCGCTTGCAGGCGCGCGCCTCCTCGGTCAGCGGGATCGTATCGGTGACCACGATCTCGTCGAGTTCGGATTCGGCGATGCGCGCGACCGCACCGCCGGAGAGCACCGGATGCGTGCAATACGCCAGCACTTTCTGTGCGCCGTTTTCCTTGAGCGCGGCGGCCGCCTTGCACAGCGTGTTCGCGGTATCGACGATATCGTCCATGATGACGCAGGTGCGCCCCTTGACGTCGCCGATGATGTTCACGACCTCCGCGACGTTCGCCTTCGGACGCCGCTTGTCGATGATCGCGAGGTCCGAATCGAGCCGCTTGGCGATCGCGCGCGCGCGCACCACGCCGCCGACGTCCGGCGAGACGACGAGCAGGTTGTCGTAGTTCTGCTTCCACAGATCGCCGAGCAGCACCGGGGTGGCGTAAACGTTGTCGACAGGAATGTTGAAGAAACCCTGGATCTGGTCGGCATGCAGGTCCATGGTCATCACCCGGTTGACGCCGGCCGAAGTGAGCATGTCGGCGACGACCTTGGCGGTGATCGGCACTCGGGCGGAGCGCGGGCGCCGATCCTGGCGCGCGTAGCCGAAGTACGGAATCGCGGCCGTGATGCGACCCGCGGAGGCGCGCTTCAGCGCATCGACCATCACGAGGATTTCCATCAGATTGTCGTTGGTTGGCGCGCAGGTCGACTGCAGGATGAATGCATCGCGCCCCCTGACGTTCTCCAGCAGCTCGACCATCACTTCTCCGTCGGAGAAGCGGCCGACGATGCAGCGGCCGAGGCTGATGTCGAGGTGCCGGACGACCGCCTCCGCGAGCTTCGGGTTCGCGTTGCCCGTGAAGACGCGCATCCGCTCAAAGGCCATCGGCAGGTCCTGGAATGCAAACGTACGCACCGGCGGGAAGACGACGTGCAACCCGCCGGTGGGCAGGATTGGCTGGGGAGGTAGGGATCGAACCTACGAATGCCGGAATCAAAATCCGGTGCCTTACCACTTGGCGACTCCCCAAGGGAACCGTCGCTTCCGCGCTTTCAGGGCGCGGCGAAATGCTGCAGCGGGTGGCGATCGAGCGCGCGCGCCACGAACCCGACGGCGCCAGCCGCACGCGCCGCCCGCGACAATGTCTGCACTGCGGCGTCCTCCTCGGCGAATGCGGCGAAGACACTGCCGCCGGAGCCCGACATCCCGACCCGGACCGCACCGGACGCCTCGCGCAAAAGCGCGCCGAGACAGGTCGCGATTTCCGGGAACCGCGAAACCGCAACGGCTTGCAGATCGTTACCGCCGTACGCCTCGGAGAAGGCATGTATTTTCGCGGAGCGGGTCTGGCGTGTCAATTCGGGCGCCGCGAAAATCGTCGCGGTCGACACCTGCACTGCCGGTGTGAGCACGGCGAACCATGTCGGCGGCAGACTCACGCGTTCGAGCATCTCGCCAACGCCTCGCGCGAATCCCGGTTCGCCGAAGACGAAGAACGGCACGTCGGCGCCGAGCTCGAGGGCGAGCGCCATGAGCTCGAAGCGCTTCAGCCCTAACTGCCACAGACGATTGAGCCCGAGCAGCACCGCGGCGGCGTCGGAGCTTCCGCCTCCCAGCCCGCTGCCGATGGGAATGACCTTCTCGACGTCGATCGCCACACCGCGCTCGACATGGCAGCGACGCTGCAGCAATCGCGCGGCGCGCACCGCCAGATCGTCATCGGGCGCAACCTCGTCGTTGCCGCGCACCCGAACGATCTCAGAACCGGGACGAAGCACGAGCCGGACGCGGTCGTACCGGTCGATCGGTACGAGCAACGTTTCGAGCGTATGGTATCCGTCGGGTCGACGACCGGTGACGTGCAGGAAAAGATTGACCTTCGCCGGCGCGAGCAGCGTCAACACTGCGGGCGCGCTCATTGAAGCACCCCCACGCTTGCGGCCTCATTGGCTAATTCGGCCGCTGCGCTGCCCCCATAAGCGGGGGCCGAGTGCCGCGGCCTGCAAGGCCAATTCGCGCCTTGGGGCGGCCCTGCGGCGCTCATTGCCATCGATCGATGGCCAGCCGCAGCTCCACCTCAGGGTAGGTGAGCGTCATTTGCGACGGCCTCCAGCCAGCCGCGGGCGTTTCTCTGTACCCCTGATAGACGATCGTCCAGCCGTCCTGCCGCAAGACCGCGGCGCGGCCGTCGGCCCCTGCCTCCGAGGTGAACGGCGCCCCGACACGGGCGGCACCCTGCATCCAGTACTTGAGTCCGTCGACCGGCAGCGGCCAGCCCAGACCCCGCTCGGTCAACGCGGTCCAGTTGGTCGCCGTCAGGACGCGGCCGTCGGCAGAGCGCAGCCGCACGCTGCCGCCGTCGCCGGTGAGGACCGCGATGGTCTGCCCAAGCGGCGAGGAAAGCTCCAGATCGTCCTGCGCGCCCTCATGTCGCCATTGGAAATTCGCGGCCAGTCCCTCGGCACCATGCTTGGCGCTCAAGCGCCCCGAGGCTTCGAAAGCCTCCTGCGCCGGAGGCAAAGCGGCCTGCGCCTCTCCGCGTTCGAGCGGAGCCGGAGCACACGCGACCAGCAAGCCGCCCACGGCGAACGCGCCCGCGAACTTCGACAGCGGCGCTATCGATCGGAGAGCCGCCATGCGCAGCCGACGCAGGAACGAGTCGCCCGGGTCAGGGCGCGAAACGCCGGACCGTGTTGAGCAACAACGGGTTGTCCGGGGTTTCCTTGAGCTGCGCTTGCCAGACTTCGCGGGCGCGTGCACGCTCGCCCTTGGCCCACAGTACTTCGCCCAGGTGAGCGGCGATCTCGGGATCGGGGCGCGTCGCGAGCGCGCGACGCAAGAACTTCTCGGACTCCTCGAGGTTCCCCAGACGGAAATACGCCCATCCCATACTGTCGAGAATGAAAGGGTCCTCGGGGGCCAGCGCGTGCGCCTTCTCGATGAGCTTCATCCCCTCGACAGTGCGCGGCGTGCGGTCGACGAGCGTGTAGCCGAGCGCGTTCAATGCCTGCGCGTTGTCTGGCTTGAGCTCGATCACGCGTTTGAGCCTGGACTCGACTTCGTCGAGGCGGTCGAGCTTCTCGGCCACCATCGCGACGTCGTAGAGAAGGTCGGTTGAATCCGGATCGCCGGCGAGAGCCCCGTTGAGCACGTTGTACGCGCCCTGATAGTCGCGCGCGTCCTGGAGAAGCTGCGCCTCGGCCTGCTTCGCCTGGACCTCCTGGTCGCGACCCTCGGGCTCGAGGGACTCGAGGTACTGCCGTGCCGCCTCCACTTTGCCCTGCTTGCCCATGACGGCCGCGATGCGCAGCTTCGCGAGCCACGCCCGGTCGCCTTCGGTGACTTCGCGATAGCGCGCAATCGCGTCGTCGTAGCGCTGCGTCTCTTCGGCGATCTCGGCCAGATAGAACGCCACGGCGCCGGGCTCGCCGAATCCCGCGCTCTTCAAGCCCTGGAACAACCGCTCGGCGGTCGGGTAGTCCTTCATCTGCACCGAGATCGCGGCCACCGCGTATTGCAGCTCCCGGTCCGTGGGATCGGCATCGAGGAGCCGCTGGAACACCGTCCGAGCCTCGCCGTAGCGCTTCTGGTCGACGTAGAGCTGCGCGAGCGCACCGGCGGCGGCGCGCGAAGTCGGCGTTTCGGCGAGGAACGCGGCGAGATACCGAATCGCGCTGTCGGGGGAGGTCTTGGAGAGAATATCGGCCTTGACCAGAACGGCGCGCTCCCACCCGGGCTTGAGCTCGAGCGCCCGGTCGATCTCGCGGGTGGAGGCGGCGAGGATCTCGATGTCGCTGAGCCCGGTGTTGTAGCCCGCCAGCGCCACTGCGAAATGCGCCTCGGCCACACCGGGGTAGGGCTTAGCAAGCTCGGTCACCAGCCGATATACAGCCGCCTTGTCCGGTTGGGCGGACAGCGCGCGGTTGAGTTGAAGGAACGCATCGCCGAGCGTCTTCGCGTTCGAGGCGGCGTCGGCGAACACCCGTTCGAGGTCGCTCTTCAGGTCGCCGCTCGCACCGGGCTGGCCGAGCATGGTCACCATCTGTCGCGCCCGATCCGAGCCCGGGTCGAGCTTCTGCCAGAGTTGGGCCGCATCCATCGCGAGGCCGCGCTGGCGGGCGAACAGGGCGATCTCGGTGGCTCGGCGCGCAAGCGTCGGATCCTGCGCGTCGCGCGCCGCCTCGTAGTAGGCACGCGCGGCGAGCACAGGCTCACCGCGCTGGAGCGCGATCTCGCCGACCAGGATCCGGTACATGACCTCCGGGCTGACCGTCGCGGCGGACGCCGATGATTCGGCATCCGGCACGCTCTGCGCCCGAGCCAACGAGTCCATGCCGACGAGGATCAGCACAAGCAGGCCGGCGCGAATAAGGGAGGCTAGGCTGGGAAGAGGCACGCTGCGAATCGCTTTCTGGCGGCCCCGGGGCCGTCGGGAACTCGACATCTTAGGGTATAGTCGACGCAGCCACAATCCGCAGCGCCCCATGCCCGAGCTCCCCGAGGTCGAAACAACGCGGCGCGGCGTCGCCCCACACGTAGAACGGCAGAAAGTGACGGCGGTGCGAATCTACGACCGTCGCCTGCGTTGGCCGGTTCCGCGCGACCTGGCGCGTCGTCTGGTCGGCCGGACCGTCGATCGGGTCGATCGGCGTAGCAAGTATCTGCTCTTCCGTGTGGGCGCCGACACGCTGCTCGTGCACATGGGCATGACCGGGAGCTTGCGCGTCTTCACACAGCCCCCACCCAAGCAACGGCACGATCACGTCGACCTCGAATTCGGCAACGGCGTCGTGCTGCGCTACCGCGATCCGCGACGCTTCGGCGCAATGCTCTGGTCGGCGGGCTCGGCCACCGAGCATCGCTTGCTCGCGAGCCTCGGCGTCGAGCCCTTCGCGCCCGCGTTCCACGCCGAGTACATGTATGAGGCGACGCGTGGGCGCAGCGCTGCGATCAAGCTCGCTCTCATGGACAGCCGCCTCGTGGTCGGCGTCGGGAATATCTATGCCAACGAGTCGCTGTTCCGCGCAGGGATCCGCCCTGACCGAGCCGCGAATCGCGTCGGACGCGCCCGGTTGGCACGCCTGGTCGACGCTGTGCGCGATACGCTCACCGAGGCGATCGCCAAGGGCGGCAGCACGGTGCGCGATTACGTCGACAGCCGCGGCGAGCCCGGCTACTTTCAATTGGACTCCTATGTCTACGATCGGGAGGGCGAGCCCTGCCGAGTGTGCGGAACGTCGATCCGTGCGGTGCGCTTGGGCGGTCGTTCAACCTACTTCTGTCCTCGCTGCCAGCGCTAGGAGCAGGTTTCCCGAGCCGTCCCGCGCTCTAGGGCCTTGTTTTGGCGTGATTTATGCTACATTGCCCCAGACCGACAGCAGTCGACCCTTACGGAGCCCGATGCCATGACCCACGCGCGAGAGCTGGCTGCGCGTTTTGAAGCGTACAGCGACTGGCGGCGACGGCTGTCGGCCGGCATCTCGGGGCTGCACGAGTGGCTGTCGCAGCAGGAGCTCGCCGACGGGCAGGTCGACCTCAAGATCCAGCATCTGCTCGAGCGGTTGCATCAGGACCAGCTCGTGATCGCCTTCGTTGCTGAGTTCTCGCGCGGGAAGTCGGAGCTGATCAACGCGATCTTCTTCGCCGATTTCGGGCAGCGGCTGCTGCCGTCCTCCGCCGGTCGCACGACGATGTGCCCGACCGAGCTTTTGTACGACCCGACGCGGCCGCCCTCGATCCGTCTGCTTCCGATCGAGACGCGTGCGCGCGACGGCTCGGTGGCCGAATTCAAGAATTACGCGGACGAATGGGTGACGCTCTCGCTCGATCTGTCCTGCGCCGACAAGATGTGCCAGGCGCTCTCGCAGGTGTCGCAGACCAAGCGGGTGCCCATTGTGCTCGCTCGAAAGTATGGGCTCTACGACGAGGGCGACCTGCTTGCGCCGCTGTCTGCCGCCGACGAAGCCGCGGTCGACATCCCGTGCTGGCGCCACGCCGTGATCAATTTTCCGCATCCGTTGCTGCAGCAGGGGTTGGTCATACTCGATACGCCGGGGTTGAACGCGATCGGTACCGAGCCCGAGCTCACGCTCAACCTCTTGCCCAACGCGCACGCGATCCTGTTCATCCTTGCCGCGGACGCAGGCGTCACCCGCACTGACATCGACGTCTGGCAGAACCATCTGGTCGGGGCCGCGTCGACGACCCGCGAGGGCCGGCTCGTCGTGTTGAACAAGATCGACGGCTTGTGGGACGAGCTCAAGAGCGCGCCTGAGATCGACGCCGAGATCGCGCGCCAAGTGGCAAGCTCGGCGCAGACCCTCGGCATCCCGCCGGCGCAGGTCTTCGCGGTATCCGCGCAGAAAGCGTTGCTCGCGAAGGTCAACGGCGATGACGCGTTGCTCGCGAAGAGCCGGCTGCCGCAGCTCGAGCGAGCGTTGTCGATGGAGCTCATCCCGGCGAAACGCGAGATCGTCGGAACCGCGACGCGCAACGAGGTTCGCATGCTCGCGGCGAGCGTGCGCTCGATTCTCGACGCGCGCATGGCCGGAATCCTGGAGCAGCTCGCCGAGCTCAGGGGGCTGCGCGGCAAGAACCAAGACGTCGTCGAGCACATGATGGAACGCATCAAGCAGGAGAAGGAGTCGTTCGAACGCGGGATGCAGCGCTACACGGCGCTTCGCACCGTGTTCGCGCAGCAGACGACGGCCCTCTACGAATCGATCGGCCTCGAAACGCTGCGCGAAACCGCCGGGCAGACGCGCCGCCGCATCAAGGAGAGCCCGTTCACCAAGGGTGTGCGCTCGGCGATGAACGACTTCTTTGCGGCGATCCGAGGCAACTTCCAGACGAGCGCGCAGAGAGCGCTGGAAATCCACGACATGATGCAGGCGATGTATGCGCGCTTCGCCAAGGAGCACGGCCTCGATCCGTTCTCGCCGCCCCCGTTCTCGATGCTCAAGTACCAAAAGGAGATCGACCGGCTCGAGCGCGCGTACAACGTCCACTTGAATACCCTCTGGAATATGGTGAGCAAGGACAAGTTCGCGCTGACCAAGCGGTTCTTCGAGACGATAGCGACCCGGGTAAAGCACGTTTACGACATCGCCGATCGCGATCTGGAGAGCTGGCTCAGGGCCGTGATGGCGCCGCTGGAAACCCAGGTGCGCGAGCATCATCTGCAGCTCCGGCGGCGGCTGGAGAGCGTCAAGCGCATCCACCGCGCGAGCGAAGAGCTCGAGGAGCGGCTCGCCGAGCTCGAACAGTCCAACGCGGGGCTCAAGGCTCAGGTCGACGCGCTCGGCCGCGAAGTGGCGGCGATCGACGCGGTGATCGACCAGCCGGAGCTGCTGCCACTGGCCGCCAACGCGTAGGAAGGCAACGGAACCGCCGCCGCGCGCGGACGCTCCGCGCTAGCCTCCCGAACGCGCGGGAGCTTTTGCGGCCATCAGGCCTTGGTATTTCAACTGTAGCTGCGGCCGCGTCTCGGTGTGCTCCGGATCGACGTGGATGCAGTCGACCGGGCAGACCTCCACGCATTGCGGCGTATCGAAGTGGCCGACGCATTCGGTGCATTTGGCGGGATCGATCACGTAGATCTCCACGCCCTGCGAGATCGCGCCGTTGGGGCACTCGGGCTCGCAGACGTCGCAATTGATGCATTCGTCGCTGATGAGCAGGGCCATACCGTTTATCGCGCTTGTCCTCGACGCTCGGGCGCACGGCCTGCGAACTTCGCCTTGAGTCGCGCGCCGACCGGCGGGCTCACGAAGCTCGCGACATCGCCGCCGAGGCTGGCGATCTCGCGCACGATCGACGAGGACATGAACAAATACTGCTCGGCCGGGGTCAGGAACAGCGTTTCGACCTCCGGGTAGAGGTTGCGGTTCATCCCCGCCATCTGGAATTCGTAGTCGAAATCCGACACGGCGCGCAGTCCGCGCACGATGGCTGCCGCGTCGACGGAATGCACGAAATCCATGAGTAGGCCGGCGAAGCCCATGACCGACACATTGGTATACGCGGCGAGAACCTCGCGTGCCATTGCGATCCGCTCGGCTGCGCTGAACAGGGGCCGTTTGCTTTCGCTATCGGCGACGCCGACGATCACCGCATCGAACAGGCGCGACGCCCGGCGCACGAGGTCCTCGTGGCCCCGCGTGATCGGATCAAACGTTCCTGGATAGACGACCTTGAGCATCGAGTCTATTCAGTGGCTGTGCAGCGCAACAGATGATAATGCACCTGCCCCGCCTTGTCCCGGCGCAACAACGTCAGTCCTTCCGGCGCTTCGATCCGAAATGGTGCCTCGACGTAAAGCCTGCCGGTCTTCGCTAGGCGTGCCGCCGCGGCGGGTAGAAGGCGCGACCAGTGATCGGCGGCGAACGGCGGGTCCAGAAATATGACGTCGAAAACCCGTCGATCGCGCTCTAGAAACCACTGCGCGTCGCCGCAGTGCGCCTCGAGCGCCTGCGTGCCGAGCTTTGTTGCGCTCGCCCCACGCCTGAAGCTGCTCTCGCGCGGCCGCCCTGAAGGTATCGCCCGCGGCGAGGAGCACCGTAAGGCCCTGGGTCTGCAACCACCGGGCGAGCTTGCCGATCGAGGTCGTTTTGCCTGCGCCGTTGACCCCGGCAAGCATGACGACGAAGGGTCGCTCGGGCCCGACGACGAACGGTTTCTCGAGCGGCGCGAGCAGGGTGA
>DASVPH010000013.1:0-26257 GCA_036382945.1 Casimicrobiaceae bacterium | reverse complement strand
TGCCACCGCCCTCAACCTGTTTGTTGATTACCCACTGCTGCGTGATCGACAGGATGTTGTTGACGATCCAATACAGCACGAGGCCTGCCGGGAAAAACACGAACATGACGGTGAATGCCATCGGCATGATCATCATGATCCTGGCCTGCATCGGGTCCATCGGCTGCGGGTTGAGCTTGACCTGCAGGATCGAGGTGATGCCCATCACGATCGGCAGGATGTACAAGGGATCGGGGGCAGTCAGATCGGTGATCCAGCCCAGCCACGGTGCGCCCCGCATTTCCACCGCTGCGAGCAGCACCCAGTACAGCGCGATGAACACCGGAATCTGGATCAGGATCGGCAGGCAGCCGCCGAGCGGGTTGATCTTCTCGGTCTTGTAGAGCTCCATCATCTTCATCTGGAGCTGCTGCTTGTCGTTCGCGTACTGCTCCTGCAGCGCTTTCATCTTCGGGGCGATCAGCTTCATCTTCGCCATCGAGCGCGCGCTGGCGTGGTTGAGCGGATAGAACGCGCTCTTGATGATGATGGTCATGGCGATGATCGCCCAGCCCCAGTTGCCGAGCAGCGAATGCAGCCACTTGAGCAGCCAGAACAGCGGCGCCGCGATCACGGTGAAGATGCCGTAATCGACGACGAGGTCCAAGCCGGGGGCGAGCGACTTCAGCGTATCCTGCTCCTGCGGACCGGCGTAGAGAGGGACATCGATCGTGCCCGTCGCCCCGGGGGCGATGGTGCCGAGCGGTACCTTGACCCCGTCGTAGTACAGATTGTCGACCTTGTTGACGTAGAACTCGCGCGGGAGCTTCTTGGCATCCGACGGCAGCCATGCGGCGACGAAATAGTGCTCGACCATCCCGACCCAGCCGTTGTCGGTCTTGTCGGTGAACTTGGCCTTGCCCTTGTCGATGTCGGCAAAGTCGAGCTTCTTGTACTTGTCGTTGTCGTTGTAGAGCACGGGTCCGGTATACGCCGTGGGAGCGCCCCAGCTCTGCACGCCGACGGGCTTGTTGTCGCGAGCGAACTGGAAGTAGGCCGCCGGCGAGATCGGCGCCGAGCCGGTGTTCTTCACCTCATAGCTCACGTCGATCACGTAGCTGCCGCGTCGGAAGGTAAGCGTCTGGGTGACCTCGCCGGCGGTGAGCTTGAGCTCGAGCTTGTCGGACCCGGGCGCGAGCTCCCGCAGGCCGGGCAGTGCCTGCCACAGCGTGTGGTGGTTCGGCAGGCCCTCGCCGATCAGGCCGCTCTGCGCGACGAAGGTGCGGTTCTCGTTCTTCTGCAGCAGCACGTAGGGCTTAGCGGCGTTCTCGGTGTCGCTGTGCTCGATGAGCGCGACCTCCTTGATGACCGCCCCCAGCGTATCGACTTCGGCGACGTAGCGGTCGGTCTTGATGGTGATCGTCTCGCCCTTGGCTGCGGCGTTCGGCGCGGGGCTTGGAACGTTCGGCACCCCCGTAGCGGGTAGCGCGCCCGCGGTCGGGGCCGGCACGCCGTTCGCGCCCTGGGATGCGCTCGGCGCAGGCACGCTGGCCGGCGGGCGCTGCTCCGCCTGCCAGCGTTCCCACAGGAACAAGGCGGAGAACGAGAAGATGACGAACAGGATCAGGCGTTGGGTATCCATGCACTCGCGAAACGTGGGCGGCGGGACGGCCGGTCAGGGAACAGGGTCGTACCCACCCGGGTGGTAAGGGTGGCAACGGGCGATCCGCCGGGCCGCGAGCCATGCTCCTCTGGCGGCTCCGTGGCGCTCGATCGCTTCGCGCGCATAATCCGAGCAGCTCGGATAAAAACGGCAGTTCGCGCCGAGCAACGGCCGGATCGCATACTGATAGCCACGCAAAGCGAGCAGCAGCAACCGCTTCATCGGCGGCGCTCCGGCGCTCGCAACGCGAGCGCATCGAGGAGCTCGGAGGCTTCGGCCAAGGCGTCGCGCAGATCCTTCCTCGCGCAGGGCTTCCGCAAGCGCACGACGAGGTCGAAGGCCTCAAGGGCAGGACGGCGCACCCGGATCGCTTCACGCAGCATGCGTTTGAGGCGGTTGCGGTCGACCGCGCGAGACAAAAGCCGCGCGCCGACCACATAGCCGACCCTGCCGGCGCCCCCGTCACTCGCGAGCGCGACAAGCTGGAGCCGGGCGCCGTCGAGACGTTGGCCGCGCCGTAACACCGCGGCAAATGCCGCAGCGCCGCGCAGCCGATGGCGGCGGGTCAAGCGAAACGAGCGCCTTCGCCCGCGTTAAACGGCGAGCCGGGCGCGACCCTTGGCGCGGCGGGCGCGCAGAACCTTGCGGCCGCCAACCGACTTCATACGGGCGCGGAACCCATGGGTCCGCTTGCGGCGGACGACCGAGGGCTGGTATGTACGTTTCATGCGTCTGCCTTGCAGGAAAAAAGCTTTGTATTAGAGCGTTTAGCGCACTGTGCTGTCAAGGCAAATCGTGCTCGAAGCTCGGCGCGCCGACGCTGTGGATGACCCGCGCAACCGGGCGTACAATTTGCCTCCAACGGGCTCCGTTGCGGCGCCCGCGTTTTTTCTCCAGGCCTCCTTCCTCTCTCGATGTCGACCGCCTCGTTCTGGCCGAGCTGTCTCGAAGCGTTTCAGCGCGAGTTGACGCCGCAACAGTTCAATACCTGGATCCGGCCGCTACGGCTCGAACATAGCGCTGACGGGCTGGTGCTCATCGCCCCGAACCGGTTCGTGCTGCAATGGGTGAAGGAGCGCTTCGCCGGACGCATCGAGGAGTTGGCGGCGGTCGCGCTGGGCAGGCCGCAGCGCGTGGCGATGGTCGTCGCGGAAGGCGCGGAGCGCCCGAGCGCGACGCCCGCACCGGCGACTACCGAGCAGGCTGCCGCAGGGCGGCGCTTCGAGCAGGCAAGCCTCAATCCGGCATTCTCCTTTGCGCACTTCGTTGCCGGCAAAGCCAACCAACTGGCGCGCGCGGCAGGGCTCAAGGTCGCCGAGCATCCGACGGCCTACAACCCTCTGTTCGTGTATGGCGGCGTCGGCTTGGGCAAGACGCACCTCATCCAAGCCATCGGCAACCACATCCTGGTCGCCAACGCCAGCGCCCGGATTCGCTACATCCACGCCGAGACCTACGTCTCGGACGTCGTGCGCGCCTACCAGCACAAGGCGTTCGACGAATTCAAGCGTTATTACCGCTCGCTCGATCTGCTCCTGATCGACGATATCCAGTTCTTCAGCGGCAAGTCGCGCACGCAGGAAGAGTTCTTCTACCTGTTCAACACGCTCACCGAAGCGCACAAGCAGGTGGTCATCACCTGCGACACCTACCCCAAGGAGATCGCCGGCATCGAAGAGCGTCTGACCTCGCGCTTCGGCTGGGGGCTCACGGTGGCGCTCGAGCCACCGGAGATCGAAATGAGGGTCGCGATCCTGCTCTCGAAGGCTGCGGCGAGCGGTGTGAAGCTCGACGAACAGGTGGCGTTCTTCATCGCCAAGCATATTCGGTCCAACGTGCGCGAGCTGGAGGGAGCACTGAAGCGCGTGCTCGCGTATGCGAGCTTCCATGGTCAGGAAATCTCGCTTGCGCTCGCCCAGGACGCGCTGCGCGATCTGCTCGCGGTTCAGAACCGCCAGATCTCCATCGAGAACATCCAGAAGACGGTCGCCGACTATTACAAGATCCGCATCGCCGACATGTACTCCAAGAAGCGCACCCGCGCCGTCGCGCGCCCGCGGCAGGTCGCCATGGCGCTCGCTAAGGAGCTCACCGAACTGTCGCTGCCGGAGATCGGCAGCAATTTTGGCGGCCGCGATCACACCACCGTTCTGCATGCGTGCCGCCAGATCAGCAAGCTGCGCGAGACCGTTCCCCAGATCAACCGCGACGTGAGCTACCTGCTCAAGGTGCTGCTGAATTGAGGTCCTGAACTGAGGTCCGCGCGTGTTCCGGGCGGTATGAATCTTGGGTTAAAGAGTCTATAATTTGTGGATTGAGCGGACTCCAGTGAAAAACCCGTTTTCGTCCCCAATCGTTTCACGAACGCTACACGCTTTGTCCGTGCAGTTGCTATTGACGCAAGCGCAGGATTTTTTTCAATTTCTGAGTTTTCCCGCCCGAACCGACGTGTCCTATTAGCTGTTTCTAGGTTTAGACAATGCAATTAAAACAAGTCTCCAGAGATGCGTTGTTGAAGCCGCTGCAGGCGGTATCCGGAATCGTCGAGCGGCGCCAGACGTTACCGATTCTCGCCAATGTTCTTCTGGAACAGCGCAATGGGCATCTGTTCGTCACGGCGACCGACCTCGAAATGCAGATCACCGCCAGCAGTGAGCTGGCGAGCAAGCAGGACCAGGCGGTGACCGTGGGTGGCCGCAAACTGCAGGATCTTCTACGCGCGCTTCCGGAAGGTTCGTCGCTGAACGTCGATACCGCCGCGGGCAAGATGACGGTGCGTGCCGGACGGTCACGCTTCAACCTGCAGACGCTGCCGGCTGCCGACTATCCGCGCATCGGGCTCTCGCAGGAACAGTTGCAAACCATCGCGCTGCCGCAGCGCGACTTTCGCGGGCTGCTCAAGCTCGCCGAGTTCGCGATGGCGCAGCAGGACATCCGCTACTACCTGAACGGCATGCTCCTGGTGATCGACAAGGGTTCGCTGCAGGCCGTGGCCACCGATGGGCACCGGCTGTCATACGCGAGCATCGCCGTTCCGGAAACTTATTCGCGGCAGGAGGTGATCCTGCCGCGCAAGACCGTGCTCGAGCTCGGCAAGCTTCTCGAGGACAGCGAAGCGCCCGTAACCATCGACGTTCTCACCAACCAAGTGCGCTTTCGGTTCTCGAACATCGAGCTGGTGAGCAAGGTGGTCGACGGCAAGTTTCCCGACTACAACCGCGTCATTCCCAGCGGCCATCCGAAGCACATCGAGCTCGCGCGGGCGGAGCTGTTGCAGGCATTGCAGCGTGCGGCGATCCTGTCGAACGAGAAGTTCCGGGGCGTGCGCCTGGTGCTGGGCACCGACCAGTTGAAGATCATCTGCACCAACAGCGAGCAGGAAGAGGCCGAGGAGGAGATCGAGGTCGCGTACAAGGGCGAGGCGCTCGACATCGGATTCAATATCACCTATCTCCTGGACGTGTTGCACAACCTTTCGGCCGACCGCGTCGTGGTCGCGCTGGGCGACGCCAACTCCAGCGCGCTTATCACCATGCCGGAGCGCAGCGACTACAAGTACGTCGTGATGCCGATGCGAATTTGATCCTCTCGCTCCCACAAGCCAGCGCGCGATGCTACGTGTCGGACCGGTCCGGGCGGGAGCGCCGGCGCCGTTTTTCGAAACTCGCCCGCCGCAGTCGCGGGAGGCTCGCGCCGCGGGTTCGCTTTGCGGCCGCTTCGGACGTGTACCGCGAACCGTCCGGCCGCGCCGCCAGTCGCGAAACGCGTGTCTTAGCCTCGCCCACGGTGCCGCGAAAGCGGCGCCAGCGTTTAATGGACTGCAAGCAAGGACATTACCGCGAATGAACGAACCGCAGACGAGGGCCGCCGACAACGGCAGCTACGATTCGACCAGCATCAAGGTGCTGAAGGGCCTCGAGGCAGTGCGCAAGCGGCCCGGGATGTACATCGGAGACACCTCCGATGGCACCGGCCTGCATCACATGGTCTTCGAAGTGCTCGACAATTCGATCGACGAGGCGCTCGCCGGCTATTGCGACGACATCAAGGTCGTCGTCCACGCCGACAACTCGGTATCAGTGGTCGACAACGGCCGCGGCATCCCTACCGACATCAAGGAGGACGACGAGCAAAGGCGCTCGGCGGCCGAGATCGTCATGACCGAGTTGCACGCGGGCGGCAAGTTCGACCAGAACTCGTACAAGGTCTCCGGAGGTCTGCACGGCGTGGGCGTGTCGGTGGTCAACGGGCTCTCCGAGTGGCTCAAGCTCAGGATTTGGCGCGACGGCAAGGTGCACCAGATTGAGTTCCGCGACGGGGTGCCCGTCGCGCCGCTCTCGGTTGTCGGCTCGACCGAGCGGCGCGGCACTGAGGTGCACTTCAAGGCGTCGGCGGAAACCTTCTCCAACCTCGAATTCCACTACGACATCCTGGCACGGCGGATTCGCGAGCTCTCCTTCCTCAACAACGGCGTGAAGATCGAGCTCGTCGACCAGCGCGACGGCAAGAGCGAGACCTTTGCCTTCACCGGCGGCATCAAGGGGTTCGTCGAGTACATGAACCGCAGCAAGACGGTGCTGCATCCGCGCATCTTCCATTCGAGCGGCGAGAAGGACGGCGTCGTCGTCGAGGTTGCGATGCAGTGGAACGATTCGTACGTCGAGTCGGTGCAGTGCTTCACCAACAATATCCCGCAGCGCGACGGCGGCACGCACCTCACGGGCTTAAGGCAGGCGATGACGCGCACGCTCAACAGCTACATCGAGAAGGAGGAGCTCGCGAAGCGAGCCAAGGTCGAGACCTCGGGCGACGACATGCGCGAGGGGCTGACCTGCGTGCTTTCGGTGAAGGCACCAGAGCCGAAGTTCTCGTCGCAGACCAAGGACAAGCTGGTCTCCTCCGAAGTGCAGCCGATCGTGCAGGAGATCGTCGGCGGCAAGCTCGCCGAGTTCCTGCTCGAGAATCCGACCGACGCGCGCATCATCTGCGGCAAGATCATCGAGGCGGCGCGGGCGCGCGAGGCCGCGCGCAAGGCGCGCGAGCTCACCCGCCGCAAGGGCGTGCTCGACGGCATGGGGCTACCGGGCAAGCTCGCCGACTGCCAGGAGCGCGACCCGACGCTATGCGAGCTCTACCTTGTCGAGGGCGACTCGGCGGGGGGCTCCGCCAAGCAGGGCCGCGACCGCAAGTTCCAGGCGATCCTGCCCCTGCGCGGCAAGATTCTCAACGTCGAGCGGGCGCGCTTCGACAAGCTGATCAGCTCGCAGGAGATCGTCACGCTGATCACCGCGCTCGGGACGGGCTTCGGCAAGGCCGGCGGCGACAAGGAGGACAAGGACGCGTTCGACATCGCGAAGCTCAGGTATCACCGCATCATCATCATGACCGACGCGGACGTCGACGGGTCGCACATTCGCACATTGCTGCTCACCTTCTTCTATCGACAGATGCCGGAGCTGGTCGAGCGCGGCCACATCTACATCGCGCAGCCACCGCTCTACAAGGCGAAGCAGGGCAAGCAGGAGCACTACCTCAAGGACGATCACGAGCTCAAGGCGCATCTGCTCAAGGTGGCCCTGAACGGCGCGGAGCTCACGCCGCGGGCGGGAGCGGGAGCGGCGCCGCTCGCAGCGCAGACCTTCGAGAGCGTGGCACGCGAATACCTGCTCGCCGAAGCGGTCGTGGAGCGCGTCGCGCGCGTGATCGAGCCAGCGGCGCTGTACGCGATGCTCGGAGGCGTGCGCATCGAACTCGGCACGGAAGCGGCCGCCACGCGCAGCGCCCAAGCGCTGCAGGACGCGATCGCCGATCCCGAGGTCCGTGTGGAAGCGCGCTACGACGCCGCAGCCGAGACCCGGCGGCTCGCCATCGTACGCACCCATCACGGCACGCCGCATCTCACCGTGGTCGATGCGGACTTCCTGGAGAGCGGCGACGGCGCGCAGATTCGCGCTGCGGCGGATGTCCTGCAGGGGTTGATCCAGCCGGGCGCGGTGATCAAGCGCGGAGAGAAGCAGCAAGCGGTCAAGTCGTTCAAGGAAGCGATCGACTGGCTGCTCGCCGAGGCACGGGCGAGCGTCGCCATTCAGCGCTACAAGGGCCTGGGCGAGATGAACCCCGAGCAGTTGTGGGAGACCACGATGAACCCCGAAGCCCGGAGGCTGCTCAAGGTACGGATCGAGGACGGCGTGGCTTCCGAGGAAATCTTCTCGACGCTGATGGGCGAGCAGGTCGAGCCGCGGCGCGCGTTCATCGAGTCGAATGCCCTGGGTGTACGCAACCTCGACATCTGAGGTTTCTCGGCGCGGGCGTTCATCCGTGCTCCGCGCCGCGCCGCGATGAGCCTCGATCGGAGCGTTCTTCTCACGCGGCTCGGCGTCGAGCCGCGGAACGCGGGCGGCTGCGTCGCGCCGACCGACTGGCGCGGCGGCGGGCCGAGTCTTGCCTCGGTGAGCCCGAGCGACGAGTCGCACATCGCGAGCGTGGCGACCGCGACGGCGGCCGATTGCGATGTCGTGCTCGCCAGCGCCGTTGCGGCCGCGCGGGACTGGCGCGACGTGCCAGCCCCCAGGCGCGGCGAAGCGGTGCGCCGCCTCGGGCTGCTGCTGCGCGAGCACAAGGACGACCTCGGCACGCTCATCGCGATGGAGAACGGCAAGATCAAAGCCGAAGGCGACGGCGAGGTCCAGGAGATGATCGACATCGCCGATTTCGCCGTTGGGCAGGCGCGGATGCTCTACGGCAAGACGATGCACTCGGAGCGCCCGGCGCATCGCATGTACGAGCAGTGGCATCCGCTCGGCGTGGTCGGCGTGATCACCGCCTTCAACTTTCCCGTCGCGGTGTGGGCGTGGAACGCGCTCCTTGCCGCGGTGTGCGGCAACGCGACCGTGTGGAAGCCCTCGCCCAAGACGCCGCTCGCGGCGATCGCGGTGCAGAATCTCTGCAACCGGGTCAGCATCGAGCTCGAGCTGCCGCCGATCTTCACGCTCGTGATCGACGCGGGTCGCGACGCGGCGACGCGTCTGGCGAGCGATCCATCGGTGGCTCTGGTGTCGTTCACCGGATCGTCGGCCGTGGGGCGTCAGATCGCGCAGGTCGTCGCGGGAAGGTTCGGACGCACGCTTCTCGAGTGTTCCGGCAACAACGCGATCATCGTCGCGGAGGACGCAGACCTCGAGCTGGTCGTGCCCGCCGTCGTGTTCGGTGCGGTCGGGACCGCGGGGCAGCGCTGCACGACCACGCGCCGGCTCATCGTGCACGAGTCGATCGAGGCGCAGCTCGTGCGGCGGCTCAAGGCCGCCTACGCTCAGGTGCGGATCGGCGATCCGCTGGCGCCGTCCACGCTCATGGGCCCGTTGATCGACGCCGCGGCGGTCGCGAGCTTCCGGCGCGCGGTCGAGGAGGCTCTTGCCGCGGGCGGCGCGCTCGCGTGCGGCGGCAAGGCCCGTGAGGGCCGCGGCTTCTTCGTCGAGCCGACGATCATCGTGAATGCCCGCAACGACTGGCCGGTGGTGCAGCGGGAGACCTTCGCGCCGATCCTCTACGTGATTCGCTATCGCGAGCTTTCGGAGGCGATCGCGCTGCAGAACGCGGTCCCGCAGGGACTTTCGTCGTCGATGTTCACGGACAGCGTGCGCAACGCCGAAGCGTTTCTGTCGGCCTCGGGGAGCGACTGCGGGATTGCCAACATCAACATTGGCACCTCGGGCGCCGAGATCGGCGGCGCCTTCGGCGGCGAGAAAGAGACCGGTGGCGGTCGCGAAGCCGGGTCCGACGCGTGGCAGGCGTATATGCGCCGGCAGACGACCACGATCAATTGGAGCCGCGAGCTTCCGCTCGCGCAAGGGATCAAGTTCGGCGGATCGTGACCCGCCGGCCGGCTCGCGGCCGCTCGACCCCCACGCGCTTCGCGCGCGGGTCCCCTCTCGCTGCTCGCGTCGCTAAGCCGCGCGCTTGCGCTGCGTGGCTCTGCCGGCGGCCTTGGCGGACTTCGGCGCGACCTTGGCCGGGTTTGCGATTCTGGTTTTCGCCGCCTTGGCGGCGAGCAGCGCCACGGCTTCGCCCAGCGTCAGGGCGTCGGCGCGATCCTTATCGGGCAGCGTCGCGTTGATCCCGCCGTGCTTCACGTAGGGGCCATAGCGGCCGGAATGCAATTCGACCGGCTGCTTGTCCTTCGGGTGTGGACCGAGCACCCGCAGCGCGGGCGCCGCGCGCACGGACTTTCCGCCGCGGTCCTTGCCGTCGACTTTCGCCTCGAACTCGAAACCGATCTTGCCGTCGGGCTGGCGCACCAGGTACGCTGCAAACGGCCGCCGCGTTCGCGCCGAAACGAAATGGAGAAGATCGGTCTTGCCCGCGGAGAGGAGCTTGACCATCTGCGCGCGCTCGACCGGCCGCTGCAGAATCACGCGGCCTGAGCGGAAGTCGCAGCTCCGCGCCGACCCGACCGCGCGCTCGCAGACGTATGCCGCGGGCAGCTCGAATACGCGGCCGCCGCATTTCGGACACGGCCCGAGCGATTCCTGCCCGCTGAAATCCGGCGCCTCGGCGGCCGACCCTCCATCGCCGCCGTCACCGAAGTCGAACTGCACCTCGTCGTCTTCGGTCAGCTTGAGCCGCGCTGCGAACGGCCGGCCCTGCCGGCTGCGGAAGCCTTCGAGCGGACCCACCGCACGGTCGGTGAGCAGCGCTTCGGCTTCGGGGATTTCGAGCTGCCGCCCGGCGATGATCTTCCAGAAGCCGAAATCGCACGCCTGACACTGGAATTTCTTGTAGTTCTCGTGCACCTCGCCGCCGCATTTGGGACAGCGCGCCGAGAGCGTGGCGAAATCGCCCGGGATCGTGTCGCTCTCGTGGCGCTTGGCTTGGCTGACGACGTGCTTAGTCATGCGGATGATCTCGCGCATGAACTCAGCGCGCTTGAGCCCGCCGTGCTCCATCTGCGCGAGCTTGAACTCCCATTCGGCGGTGAGCTCGGGCGAGAACAGCTCCGGGACGCCTAGACCATGCAGCAGCGTCATCAGCGAGAACGCCTTCGCCGTCGGCGTGAGCTCACGTCCGTCCCGATGCACGTACTTCTCCTGGATCAGACCTTCGATGATCTGGGCGCGCGTGGCCGGCGTGCCGAGCCCCTTGTCGCGCATCGCCTCGCGCAGCTCGTCGTCCTCGATGGTCTTGCCTGCGCCTTCCATCGCGGAGAGCAGCGTGGCCTCGGTAAACCTTGCGGGCGGCTTGGTCTGGCTGGCAACGACCCTGACCTCCCGGGTGGCGACCTTCTCGTTGGGCAACACCTTCGCCAGCATCGGTTCCTCGGCCGATCGCGCCTCCTTGCCGTAGACCGCGAGCCAGCCGGGGCTCACCAGAACCTTCCCCTCGGTCTTGAACGGCTCACCGGCCACGCGGGTGATTCGCGTGGTGAGAAGGTACTCCGCGGGCGGGTAGAAGACGGCGAGGAAGCGCTTGACCACGAGATCATAGAGCTTGGCCTCGGCTTCGGTCAGGCTTTTCGGCTTCTGTAGCGTCGGGATGATCGCGAAGTGATCCGAGATCTTGGCGTTGTCGAAGATGCGTTTGTTGGGCTTGAGCCATTTGGCCTTGAGCACTTGTCCCGCGAGTGTGGCGTAGGCGTTGGTTGCCTTGAGCGCTTCGAGCGTGGCTTTGACGGTCGGCAGATAGTCCTCGGGCAGCGCGCGCGAGTCGGTGCGCGGGTAGGTGAGCACCTTGTGCCGCTCGTAGAGCGCTTGCGCGAGCGAGAGCGTGGTCCGCGCCGAGAACCCGAAGCGACCGTTGGCTTCGCGCTGGAGGCTCGTGAGGTCGTAGAGCAGCGGCGGGCTCTGCGTCGAAGGCTTGGACTCTTCGGTGACCGTGCCGGGTCGGCCCTCGCACTTTGCGGCGACGGCGCGCGCCCCGGCTTCCTCCCACACCCGCTCGGCGCGGGCATCGAGGTCGTCTTCGGGCTTCTTGAACTTCTCGTCGAACCAGCGACCGTCGTAGTCGCCCCCGGCGGCACGGAAGGTGGCGAGGATTTCCCAATAAGCGCGCGGCTTGAAGCCGCGGATCTTCTCTTCGCGCTCGACCAGGATCGCCAGCGTGGGCGTCTGCACCCGGCCCACGGTGGTGAGCTGGAACCCACCCGACTTGGAGTTGAACGCCGTCATCGCGCGGGTACCGTTGATGCCGACAAGCCAGTCGGACTCGGAGCGGCAAACGGCGGCATCGGCGAGCGGCCGCATCGCTTCATCGCTGCGCAGCGAGGCGAAGGCCTCGCGGATCGCAGCCGGTGTCATCGACTGCAGCCACAGGCGTTTGATCGGTTTGCTCACCTTGGCGTACTGGACGATGTAGCGGAAGATGAGCTCCCCTTCGCGACCCGCATCGCACGCGTTGATCAGCTCGGCGATGTCCTTGCGCTTGATCAGTCGCAGCAAGAGCTTGAGTCGCGCTTCGGTCTTTTCGAGCGGCTTCAGCGCGAACTTCGATGGGATCACCGGAAGGTGAGTAAACGTCCACTTACCGCGTTTCACTTCCTCATCTTCGGGGGCGCCGATCTCGAGCAAGTGGCCGATCGCCGACGAGAGCACGTGCTTGTCGCTCTCGAAATAATCGTCGTGGCGCGTGAAACCGCCGAGCGCGCGGGCGATGTCCGCGGCAACGGAAGGTTTCTCGGCGATGATCAGACGCTTGGCCATGAGGCGGGAATTTGGTGCTCGGAGCGGCCGGCAAAAGAGGGGGAGATGATAAGCAAGGCGCGCTGGCGGAACAAGAAAACTCTTCGGGCGGCTCGGCGATCCCCATGCCGCCCGACGGTCAACGCAGGCGCTGATAGCGACCGCCCGGCAGCGGTGCGACCTGCCCGGCGAGTTCGAGTTCGACCAAGGCCGCGGCTACCGCGTCGGCGGCCAGGCGGGTACGCGCGGTGAGCGCATCCAGCCCGGCTGGATCGTGGCCGAGTGCGGCGAGGACACGGGCAGCCGCGCCGGCAGCAGGTGCGGCCGGGGGCGGTGCCGTGGGCGCGGGTCCCGCGACGGCCGGAAGGTGCAGCTCCTCGAGCACGTCGGCCGCGGTTTCCACGAGCTTGGCCCCGTCGCGAATCAGCCGATGGCTGCCCTTCGAAAACGGCGAGTCGATCGAGCCCGGGATCGCGAAGACTTCGCGGCCCTGCTCGGCGGCGAGCCGGGCGGTGATCAGCGACCCGCTGTGCAGCGTGGCTTCGATGACGAGCACACCGCGCGAGAGGGCGCTGATGATACGGTTGCGGCGCGGAAAGTTCGCCTTCAGCGGTGGGGTGCCGAGGGCAAACTCCGACAGCAATCCGCCAGTCTCCGCGAGGCGCTTCGCGAGCGCGAGGTTGGCGGCAGGATAGATGCGATCGAGGCCGGTTCCGAGGACCGCAATGCTGCTCGCTCGACCGGCGAGCCCGCCGCGGTGCGCCGCCGCGTCGATGCCGACGGCGAGGCCGCTGACGATCGTCAGTCCGGCGGCCGACAGCGCCGCGGCGAACGCTTCGGCGTGCTCGATGCCCTGAGCGGTGGCGTTGCGACTGCCGACGATGGCCAGCGCCGGGCGGTTGAGGAGCTCGCGCCGGCCGACGAAGAACAATGCGCACGGCGGGTCGGCAAGGCCGAGCAGCGCGGCCGGGTATTCGGGGTCGTCCCAGCTGACGAGCCAGTGGTCAGGCAGGGCCAGCCATCGCAGCGTGCGCTCGAGCACCGCCGCGTCCGGCCCGACGCGGATGGCCTCGGCCAGCGCCTGGGGCACCCAACGCGCGAGGCTTGCGCGAGTCGCGCTGCGGATTTCGGTCGGCCCTCCGAAGGCCCTGAGCAGCGTGACGAGCGCGCGCGCGCTCAAGCCCGGGACGAGTTGCAGCGACGCCCAGGCCTCGACACGGGCATCGACGTCCATGCGGGCGCAGCACTAGGGCTTGCGCACGACGTCGCCGACGACGACGGGCTCGGTCGAATTGAGCACGATCGCGTAGGACAGCTTGTCGAACACGCGGAAGACGAACAGCAACCCGGAGCGCTCCGGGGGCAAATTGAGGTAGCGCGTCGGGGGCACGATGGCGCGCGTCTGGTCCATGAGCTTGGACAGAATGTCCGGGCCCTCGTAGGGCCGCGGATCGGCGATCACGGGCGCCGGGTGATAGATCGCGAGCACGTGCCCGACCTCGATTCCGTCGCGGCGGCCGCGATCGAGGGTGACGAGGTAGCCGCGGCCCGTCTCGACCGAATCGTTGGCGAGCGCAATGATGCGCCCGTCGATCGCGGCCTCCGGGGCGTGCGGCACGTAGTTGATCAGCTCCTCGCGGGGCGCCGGCACGACCATGTCGCCGAAGAGGATCTCCTCGCGCGCCGAAGTGATTCGCAGCGTGCTGACGTCGCCGAAGCGCTCGACTCGCGCCGTGCCGAGGAAGCGCAGTTCGTCGCCGAGCAATTCGTTGCTGTCGAACGAGCGCAACGCCTTGCCGGGGCGGTAGATGTACCACTCGGTGCCGGATTTCGCATCGACATTCACAGCGTAGACCGTGTCGCCGGCCCCCCGAACGACGCGTGCATCGCGCGCGGCGACGATCTTGCCTGCGCCGGGCAGCCCGTCGGGGCCGACGATGAGCGGCCGAGTCAGGTAAGGCTCGATGTCGCTCGGCGGAATGCTCGGGATCGCTTCCGCCGCGAGGGGCGTGACGCGGATCGCGGGGGACAGGCGGGTCGCCTCGGACCCGGCGGCGCGCTCGAGCGTAAGCCGGGGTTGGCCCCCGCTGCGATCGAAGACGAGCACGTCACCAGGGTAGATCCAATGCGGATTCTTGATCTGCTCGCGGTTCATGCGCCACAGGTCGGGCCAGCGCCAGGGCTGCTTTAGGAAGCGGGCGGCGATGTCCCACAAGGTGTCGCCCTTCTGAACGGTATAGCGATCCGGCGGATTGTCCTGGAGCTGGATTTCCTGCGCCTGCAGAATGCCTGAGACGAGCAGAAGCGGCAGCAGGCAGGCCGAAAGCAGCGACGACGCTGTGCTAGACTTTGCGCGCATGATGCCTCTCCGGAACGGAAGGTTCATCGTGACCTTGCTAACGTCCTAAACCGCCGCAAAATAAGGCTTTAGGCGTGATTCTGCATCCCAAATCTGCATTTTGCAAGCTATCATGATCTTGGACATCCTCGAATACCCCGACCCGCGGCTGCGCAAGGTGGCTGCACCGGTCCCGGTCGTCACGGCCGACATTCGGAAGCTCGTCCGCGATATGGCCGAAACCATGTACGCCGCGCCGGGGGTCGGGCTTGCAGCCACGCAAGTCGACGTGCACAAGCGGATCATCGTGATCGACGTGAGCCCGGCGCACGATGCGCTCAAGGTATTCATCAATCCGGAGCTCGTGTCCGCCGACGGCGAGGCGGAATCCGAAGAAGGATGCCTGTCGGTGCCCGGGTATCACGACAAGGTCCGGCGCGCAGCGCGGATCACCGTGGGGGCGCAGGATGAGCGAGGCCAACCGTTCGAGCTCACGGCGGACGGGATGCTCGCCGTTTGCGTGCAGCACGAGATGGATCACCTTATCGGCAAGGTGTTCGTCGACTACTTATCCCCGCTCAAGCGTGCGCGGCTCGCCACGAAGGTGAAGAAGAAGCAGCGGATCGCGGTCTAGCAGGCTGATGCGCGTCGGGTTCGCCGGAACGCCTGCTTTTGCCGCGATGGCGCTGGAGGCTATTCTGCGCGCCGGGTTCTCCGTGACGTTGGTGCTCACCCAACCGGATCGTCCGCATGGTCGCGGGATGAAGCGGGAGCCGGGCCCGGTCAAAGCGCTCGCCCTGGCGCGGGGTCTGCCCGTGCTGCAGCCGACCAGCCTCAAGCCGGAACGCGAACAGGCGCCGGTGGCAGCCGTGCCAATCGACGCGCTCGTCGTCGCCGCGTATGGGTTGATCGTGCCCGCGGCGCTTCTCGCCTGGCCACGCCACGGGTGCCTCAACATTCATGCTTCGCTTTTGCCGCGCTGGCGCGGCGCCGCGCCGATCGAACGGGCGCTGCTGGCTGGCGATCGGGAAACGGGCATCTCGATCATGCGCATGGACGAGGGGTTGGACACGGGTCCGGTGATCGCGCGCCACCGTGTCCCGATCGAGCCGCGCGAGACCGCCGGGAGCCTCCGCGACAAGCTCGCGGCGGTGGGAGCGGGCGCCGTCGTGGAAGCCCTCGGCGAGCTCGAGCGCGCCGGACGGCTGACCGCGGTGCCGCAGCCCGAGGCCGGTGCGACCTACGCCGCCAAGATCGATCGCGACGAGACGAAGATCGATTGGAGCTGCGATGCGACGTCGATCGATCGCGCGGTGCGCGCCTTCGACCCCGCGCCCGGCGCGCAGGCGCGCTTGGGCCGTGCGCCGCTGAAGGTCTGGAGGGCGGTTGCGCTCCCGGGGCGCTTCGGCGTCCCCGGGACCGTGGTACGGGCCGAGGCGGCGGGGATCGTCGTCGCCTGCGGCGCGGGTGCCCTCAAGGTCACCGAGCTGCAGCGCGCGGGCGGCAGACGCATGTCGGCAGCGGCGTTCCTCGCCGGTCATCCGCTTCGCGCCGCGGCTCGATTCGATGAGGCGGAGCTTTGAATCACCGACGCCCGCCGCAATCTAAGGTACGCGTACCCCGCTTGGGATCGGGGTGGAGAAAGCACACATGCTAGGCAACTGGTTCAAGACGGGCTTGTTGATGGCGGCGATCGTCGCCCTCTTCGGCGCGGTGGGCGCGCTGCTGGGCGGCGGGCAAGGCATGCTGCTCGCGCTCGCGCTCGGGCTCGGCATCAACTTCTGGGCCTATTGGTTCTCGGACTCGATGGTGTTGCGGCTTTATCGCGCGCGGGAGGTTGACGAGCGTACCGCGCCGCAGCTCTACAGCACGGTGCGGGAGCTCGCCCAAGGCGCAGGGCTGCCCATGCCCAGGGTCTACCTCATCGATGAAGCGCAGCCGAACGCCTTTGCCACCGGGCGCGACCCCGAGCACGCCGCGGTGGCGGCCACCACAGGCATCCTGCAGCTTCTCAGCGCGCGGGAGCTCCGCGGGGTGCTCGGCCACGAGCTCACGCACGTCAAGCATCGGGACATCTTGACCTCGACCATCACCGCGTCGATCGCAGGGGCGATTTCGACGCTCGCGCAGTTCGGGCTGTTCTTCGGCGGCCGAGACGACAACAACCGCAATCCGCTGGTGGCCCTGCTGGTGCTCATCCTCGCACCGATCGCGGCGATGCTGATCCAGCTTGCCATCTCGCGCGCCCGCGAATATGAAGCCGATCGCGGCGGCGCCGAGATCTCCGGCGATCCCCGTGCGCTGGCCGACGCGCTGGCAAAAATCGATCGCTACGCCAAGGGCTTGCCGCTCCAGACTGCGGAAACGCATCCGGCGACCGCGCAGATGATGATCATCAATCCGCTGTCCGGCGAAGGCCTCGCAGGGCTCTTCAGCACCCATCCGCCGACCGAGGAACGCATCCGGCGACTGCTCGCGATGGCTGCGTAACCTCGGGTCGACTGACGCCGCGATGGAGCGAGCCCAGCGCGTCGCGGCCAAGGCGGTAAGGGGCGTTCTCGCAGGTGCGACGCTTCGCGATGCGCTCGCTCGCGAGAGCAGGCAGGCGTACGGGGAGCGTGCGCTGATCCACGAGCTTGCGTACGGGACGCTGCGCTTTCTCGGACAGTCGAGGGCGATCGTCCGGGCGCTCGCCGATCGGCCCATCCCCGATATGAGTGTCGCGGCGCTGCTCTGGGTTGCGCTCTACCAGCTTCTGCACACGAGCGCGCCAGTGCATGCGGTCGTCGATGGCGCGGTGCGTGCGACTTCGCGCCTCAGGCGCACCTCGGCCAAAGGGATGGTGAACGCCATACTGCGCAATTTCCTTCGGCGCAAGAGCGCTTTGCTCAGCGAAATCGCGCGCGATCCGGAGGCGCGCTTCTCGTATCCGCGCTGGTGGATCGAGCGGGTGCGTGCCGAATACCCCGAGCGCTTCGCGGCGATTCTCGATGCCGGCAACGCGCGACCGCCGCTTTGCTTGCGCGTCAACGTGCGCTGGACCACACCCGAGGCGCTCGTCGCGCTCCTCGAGGCGCACGGTATCGGCGCGCAGCGCGTCGGACCCGTGGGTGTGAGCGTCGCCACGCCGCGGCCGGTCACCGCGCTGCCGGGGTACGCGCAGGGTTTGTTCTCGGTGCAGGATGCGGCGGCGCAGCTCGCCGCGCCGCTGCTCGGGGCCCGCGACGCAATGCGCGTGCTCGATGCGTGCGCCGCACCGGGCGGGAAGACCACGCATCTCGCGGAGCTTGCCGCGCTCGATCTCACCGCGCTCGATGTCGATGGGCAACGGCTCGAGCGTCTCGCAGAGAATCTCGCCCGCCTCAGGCTTTCGGCGCGGGTCGTCGCGGGTGACGCCGGCGAGCCGGGGTCGTGGTGGGACGGCACTGCCTTCGACCGCATACTCGCCGACGTTCCGTGCACGGCCTCGGGCGTGGTGCGCCGACATCCGGATGCAAAGTGGCTGCGCCGCGAGAGCGACGTCGCGGGCTTCGTCGCCCAGCAGCGACGTCTGCTCGATGCGCTGTGGCCCACGCTCGCGCGCGGCGGCCGACTGCTCTACTCGACATGCTCGGTATTTCGCGAGGAAAACGCGCAACAGGTCGAAGCCTTCGCCGCGCGCCATCCCGACGCGGCGCGCGTACAACTCGAGCTGCCAACGTCGCTCGCGCTCGATGGTCAACTCTTGCCAGTGGAGGGCGACGCAGAGCACAATCACGACGGGTTTTTCTACGCCCTGCTCGAGAAAAGCTGAAGTCCTCACCCCGGATCGCGCGGCTCGCCGCCGCCCGTGGCATGTCGCCAACGAACCGCTTTGTCGGGCTGTTGTGCCTGATCGTGTCGCTGTGGCTGGGGGCTGCGTGGGCGACCCCGGCGCGCGCGGACACGATTCCCGTCAAGTCCGCGGAGCTCAATGTCGAAGGCGATAGCTACGTCCTCAACGCGCAGTTCGACGTCACGTTCAATCCCACGCTGGAGGAAGCGCTGCAGAAGGGTGTGTCGCTGTATTTCGTGCTCGAGTTCGAGCTGTCGCGGCCGCGACGTTTCTGGCTCGACGAGAAGATCGTGGCGCAGTCGATCCAATATCGCATCAGCTATTCGCCGCTGACGCAGCAATATCGCGTCACGACGGGGCTGCTGAGCCAGCAGTTCGCGTCTCTCGAGGAGGTCGAGCGCCTACTCTCTCGCGTCGCCTCTAGGCCGATGGTCGCCGTCGACGCGTTGACCAAGGGCGATCGCTACGAAGCCGCCGTGCGCCTGCGCCTGGACGTGACGCAGCTTCCCAAGCCGTTCCAGATCAACGCGCTTGCCTCGCGCGAATGGTCGCTCGCCTCGGAGTGGTACAGGTGGAGCTTCACGCCATGAGCGCAGAAGGGCCGCCCCGAGGCGCGAATTGCGTCCCCTCTGGGGGCAGCGAAGCGGTCGAATTGGCCAATGAGGCCGCGAGCGTGGGGGTCGTATGACCGGCTTTCGTGCCCCGCGCGTCACGCGCTACGTGCTCCTCGCCTGCGCCTGTCTGGGTGTGGTCCTCTTGTTCCTTCTCGCGACCGCCAGCGCGAACACCGAGCTTTTCGCTCGCGGCTACGACCTGCTGCTGGTCCTCAACGTCACGCTGGTCGCGATCCTGATGGGGCTGGTTGCCTACCAGCTCGTACGGCTGCGCCGGAACCTGAAGGCAGGTGTGTTCGGCTCGCGGCTCGCCGCCCGGCTGGTGTTGCTGTTCGCGCTGGTCGCCGTGTTGCCCGGCGCGCTGCTCTATGGTGTATCGATGCAGTTCCTTGGAAAAAGCATCGAGTCGTGGTTCGATGTGCGCGTGGATCGCGCGCTCGAGGGGGGGCTCAACCTCGGGCGCAGCGCGCTCGACTATCTGCTCAAGGAAACCACGAACAAGGCCACGCAACTCGCGCTCACGCTGCAGGAGGCGCAGTTCGGCGGGATGGCGCTGCGGCTCAATAGCGCGAGCGAGCAGGCGGGTATCTATGAGGCGGCACTGTTCTCGGCGTCGGGGAGCGTGCTTGCGGTGGCCGGGGCCTCGGGATCGACGCTCACGCCCGAGCCGCCGCCGGCGCAGGCTCTGCGTCGGGCGCGCTTGCAGCAGAGCTACTCCGCGATCGACCAGATGGGCGACCAGGGGCTGATGCTGCGTGTGGTCGTACCGGTCAACAGCGCCGATCCGACCGAGCCCTTGCGCGTGCTGCAGGTGGTCGAGCCGGTGCCCAAGCAGTTGCAGCAGGACGCCGAGAAGGTCCAGTCGGCCTATCGCGACTACCAGGAGATTTCGTTCTCGCGCACGGCGTTAAAGCGTCTGTATGCGCTGACGCTCACGCTGACACTGCTCCTGGCGCTGTTCTCGGCGCTGGGTCTGGCGGTGGTGCTCTCCGAGCAGTTCAGCCGGCCGCTGGGACTGCTCGCCGAGGGCACGCGCGCGGTCGCGCAAGGCGATTTCACCCGTCGCAGCCCGGTGCAGAGCCACGACGAGCTGGGCGTGCTCACCGAGTCGTTCAACACCATGACCGCGCAGCTCGCGCAGGCGCAGCAGAAGGCCGAAGAGGATCGGCGCGCGATCGAGACGACCCGCGCGTACCTGGAAAGCGTGCTTGCCAACCTGTCGGCGGGCGTGCTCGCATTCGACAATGCGTTCCGGCTGCGCACGGCGAATCCGAGCGCTGCCGTGATCCTGCAGCAGCCGCTCGCGGACCTCGTAGGCGTGCCGCTCGCCGACTGGAGTCGCCGGATTCCGGCGCTGGGCGCATTTGCCGAGCTCGTTGCGGGCGGCTTCAAGAGCGGGCGCGATGGGTACTGGCAGCAGCAGGCCGAGCTTGCGGTATCCAACCATACGCGCGCGCTGCTCATGCGCGGATCGGGGCTCCCGGGCGAGCACGCGCCCGGGTGCGTCGTCGTGTTCGACGATGTCTCGGAGCTCGTCCAGGCGCAGCGCGACGCAGCGTGGGCGGAGGTCGCGCGCCGGCTCGCCCATGAGATCAAGAACCCGCTGACCCCCATTCAGCTCTCGGCGGAACGCCTCGCGGTCAAGCTCGCGGGCAAGCTCGACGGCGGCGACAATGAAGCGCTCGTCCGCGGGACGCAGACGATCATTGCGCAAGTGACGGCAATGAAGCACATGGTCGACGACTTCGCGATCTACGCTCGCCAGGCGCGACCCGGGAAGATGCAGAAGGTCGATCTCAAGGCCCTCTTGCTTGATGTGCTGGCCTTGTACGAGAATCTGCGACCCCACGTATCGCTGAAGCTCGCCGAAAACGACGCCACCATCCAGGGCGAACCGACGCGCCTGCGCCAAGTGTTCCATAATCTGATCCAGAATGCGCTGGACGCGCAAGCCGACAGCGCGCAGCCTGCGTACGAATTCGCGATCGAATCGCGGGGCGATGAGCTTGCGCTGTCGTTCGCGGATGCGGGCAGCGGGTTTCCCGAGGACATGATGCGCCACGCGTTCGAGCCGTACGTGACAACCAAGGCAAAGGGGACCGGCCTGGGTCTCGCGATCGTGAAGAAAATCGTCGACGAGCATCACGGCCGGGTTACTATCGAGAACCGGCGGCCGCGAGGCGCGCGGGTGACTCTGCACTTCCCGCGCGGGGGGACCAGGACGTGACGGTGCTGCAGCCGAAGGAGATTCTGATCGTCGACGACGAGGTCGGTATCCGCGAGCTCTTGTCCGAGATCCTGCAGGACGAGGGCTACCGCGTGAGCGTGGCGGAGAACGCCGGCCAGGCGCGCAACTACCGCGGACGCACCGAACCGGCGCTCGTGCTGCTCGACATCTGGATGCCCGACACCGACGGCGTGACGCTGCTTCGCGAATGGGCGGCCGGCGGCCAGCTCACGATGCCCGTGGTCATGATGTCGGGGCACGGGACGATCGAGACGGCGGTCGAGGCCACCAAGATCGGCGCCTTCGACTTCCTCGAAAAGCCCGTCGGGTTGCAGAAGCTCCTCGCGACCGTGACGCGGGCGCTCAAGACCGGTGCGGGCCAGGGGCCGCGCCGCATCTCGCTCTCGGCCCTGGGGACGAGCACCGCGGTGATCGAGGCCGAGCGCGCCATCGAGCAGCTCGTGCGCGCGGCCCGGCCGATTCTTATCATCGGCGAGGCGGGCGCCGGCCACGACGTCGCGGCGCGAGCCATCCACGTTCCCGATACGCCGTTCGTCGCGCTGCAAGGGGGCGCGCGCCTGGTCGCGAGCCCGCTGCAGGTGCTCGAGGAAGCCCGCGACGGCGAACTTTACTGCGCGGAGATCGGGGCGTATTCCAGGGCGGAGCAGAAGGGGCTCGCTTTTCTGCTTTCGAAGCTCGACCGTCACAATACGCTGATGGTTTGCAGCAGCAGCGAGCAGCTCGGCAACCTTGCCGCTGATGGGCGTTTCGACCCCGCGCTGCTCGCGGCGCTGTCCGCGGGGGCGGTGATGCTGCCGCCTCTGCGCGAGCGGCGCGACGACATTCCGGCGCTGGTCGAGCGGTTCTGGCGGGAGATCACCGCGAGTCAGCGCACGCAGGCGACGCTGGCCAGCGGTGCGGTAGCGGCGCTCGCCGCCTCCTACTGGCCCGGCAATCTCGATCAACTGCATGCCGTCATCGCCAACCTCGCGCTGACGGTCAACAGCGAGATCACAGCGGAGCACGTGCGGCGATTGCTCGGCGACAGCGCGGTGCTGCCTCCCGCGGCGGTCGCCCCGGAGCTCACCGCCCGGTTCTTCGAGCTGCCGTTGCGCGAGGCGCGCGAGGCCTTCGAGCGGATCTATTTCGAGCAGCTCCTCGGCAAGGAGCAGAGCAACATGAGCCGTGTTGCCGAGCGCGCGGGACTCGAGCGCACGCACCTCTATCGGAAGCTCAAGCAGCTCAACATCCGCTTCGCGCGTCGCTCCGACGAGGGGGCATGCTGACGCCGCCGCCCGGCAGCAGCACCGTCGGCACGGCCCGCTCCGATCGCAGATCGCTTGCGCCGCTTGTCATCGGCGCGATCGGCGTCGTATTCGGCGATATCGGCACGAGCCCGCTCTACACCCTGCGCGAGGGCTTCACGGGTGCGCATGGCCTGCCTCTGACCGAAGCGAACGTCTACGGCTTTCTCTCGGTCATCTTTTGGGCGATCACCATCGTCGTGACGCTCAAGTACGTGACGTTGATCATGCGCGCCGACAATCGCGGCGAAGGCGGCATCATGGCGCTCACCGCGCTGGTTTCGCGGGGCCTGTCCGAGCGCGGCGCACGGTGGTGGCTCGTGGGGCTGGGCATCTTCGGGGCGGCAATGTTCTACGGTGACGGGATGATCACGCCGGCAATCTCGGTGCTCTCCGCGGTCGAGGGCCTCGACGTGATGACGCCGGCGCTGAAACCGTACGTCGTGCCGTTGACGCTGGTCATCCTGATCGGGCTGTTCTCGATCCAGCGTCACGGCACCGCGAGTGTGGGCGTGTTGTTCGGACCCGTGGTGTGCGCGTGGTTCGCGGTCCTCGCCGTGCTCGGCGCGACCGAGCTCGCCAGCGACCCGGCGGTGCTCGCCGCGCTCAACCCGGCCTACGCGCTTGGCTTCCTGACCGGGAACCCGCTCGCGGCGTTCCTCGCGCTCGGCGCCGTGGTGCTCGCGGTCACAGGCACCGAGGCGCTGTACGCGGACATGGGGCACTTCGGCGCCACGCCGATCCGCCGCGCGTGGTTGTTCTTCGTTCTGCCCGCGCTGGTGCTCAACTACTTCGGTCAGGGTGCGCTGATCCTTCGCGACCCGGCCACCATCAAGAACCCGTTCTATCTGCTCGCGCCGGACTGGGCACTGCTGCCCATGGTGGTGCTCGCGACATGCGCGACGGTCATCGCCTCGCAAGCGGTGATCTCGGGCGCGTTTTCGCTGACGCGCCAGGCGATCCAGATGGGCTATTGTCCGCGCCTCACCATCACCCACACCTCCGACCGCCAGATCGGGCAGATCTACGTGCCGTTCGTCAACTGGACGCTGCTCGGTGCGGTGATGCTGCTCGTCGTCGGTTTCCAGAGCTCGAGCAACCTTGCCGCCGCGTATGGAATTGCGGTAACGATGGCGCTCGCGATCGATTCTCTGCTGATCTACGTCGTGCTCACGCGCCTGTGGCGCTGGAACCGCTTGGGCGCCCTCGCGATCGTCGTCCCCCTGTTCGCGATCGACCTCATGTTTCTGGCGTCGAACGCGCTCAAGATCCCGCAGGGCGGCTGGTTCCCCATCGCCATCGGTCTCGCGGCGTTCACGCTGCTGACGACATGGAAGCGCGGGCGCGCGATCCTGCTCGAGCGGCTGACCCAGGAGACGATGCCTCTCGATGTGTTCATCTCGAGCATCAGCGCGAGCCCGCCGCTGCGCGTTCCCGGCACGGCCGTGTTCCTAACCAGCACCGAGGGACGCGTTCCGCACGCGCTGCTGCACAACCTCAAGCACAACAAGGTGCTGCACGAGCGCGTGGTCCTGCTCACGCTCAAGACGCGCGACATTCCGGCCGTGCCGCTCGCCGACCGGCTGAAAATCCGCGATCTCGGTTGCAACTTTCAGCAGATCGAGGCGTTCTACGGTTTCATGGAGGACCAGGACATCCCGGCGCTGCTTGAGGAGTGCGGGCGGCGCGGCGCGGCGTTCGACATGATGGAGACATCGTTCTTCGCTTCGCGCGAGACGCTGATCCCGAGCGTAGCGCCCGGAATGGCGCTGTGGCGGGAGAAGCTGTTCGTGTCGATGTCGAAGAACGCCACCAAGGCCACCGAGTACTTCCGCATTCCGACCAACCGGGTGGTCGAGCTGGGAACGCAAATCGAGCTATGAAAAAAGCCGGCGCGAAGCCGGCTTTTGCTCTTGGCCTCTCTCGCCCCTGTTTCGACTATTGGAGCGCGCCCATCTGCCCGCGCATGGTCTTCAGCGCCTTGCTTTCGATCTGGCGAATTCGCTCGGCCGAAACGCCGTACTGATGGGCGAGGTCCTGGAGCGTGGCCTTGTCGTCTTCGCGCAGCCAGCGCGCTTCGATGACTTCGCGGCTGCGTGCGTCGAGCTTGGCCAGCGCGTGACGCAGGCCGTCGTTGCGGTTGCGGGCGATCTCGGCCCGCTCGAGGATCTGTGCGGGTTCGGCCTCCGCGTCGGTAAGATAGCCGATCGGGGTCAGCGCCTCGCCCTCCTCGCCCGGCTGCGGCTCGAGCGCCACGTCCTGCCCGGAGAGCCGCAGCTCCATCTCGAAGACTTCCTCGGTCTTGACGCCCAGGTCCTTCGCGATGCTCGAAGCTTGCTTGCGCGTGAGCGCGCCCGGGGCGACCTTCAAGCTGCGCAGGTTGAAAAAGAGCTTGCGCTGCGCTTTGGTCGTCGCGATCTTGACCAGGCGCCAGTTGCGCAGGATGTACTCATGGATCTCCGCGCGGATCCAGTGCAGGGCAAACGATACCAGTCGAACCCCGCGCTCCGGATCGAAGCGGCGCACCGCCTTCATCAGCCCGATATTGCCTTCCTGTATCAGGTCGGCCTGCGGCAACCCGTAGCCGAGATAGTTCCGGCTGACCGCGGCGACCAGGCGCAGGTGCGACAGCACGAGCTGCCGGGCCGCGTCGAGGTCGTTGTGGTCGCGAAGCCGCCGGCCGAGCGCAACCTCCTGCTCGGCGGTAAGCAACGGAAACCGGTTGACCGCCTGAATGTAGTGATCGATGCTCCCCAACGAAGCCGGGGTGGGAAACGCCAACGTCGTCGCCATCAAGCCTCTCTCCTTTGGAGTTCTGCGCTGATTTTAGCACTCGAAAACTAAGAGTGCTAATCCGGCGACAAGTTCCCGGCCTAGGCAGTGAATCTCGCATGAGGCGGAAACCTTAGCCACAGCAAGGCCCGAGCACGAGAGTGGGTACTTGCTTTACTCGATGGGGTTCATTGGGTGGCCGGGACACGAGGTTCCTCGCCTACCCCAAGAGCGCATCGACGAAATCGGCGGCCGCGAACGGGTGCAGGTCGTCGATACCCTCCCCGACCCCGATGAACTTCAGGGGTACCGGGTATGTCCCGGCGATCGCGGCGACCACGCCGCCCTTGGCGGTGCCGTCGAGTTTGGTGAGCACCAGCCCCGTGAGCCCAAGCGCGGCGTCGAAAGCCGCCACCTGCGCGAGCGCGTTCTGCCCCGTATTGGCGTCGAGCACGAGTAGCGTCTCGTGTGGCGCGCCGTCCTGCGCCTTGGCGATTACGCGGCGGATCTTCTTGAGCTCCTCCATCAGGTGCGGCTGCGTCGGGAGCCGCCCCGCGGTGTCGGCAAGCACGACGTCGATGCCCCGCGCCCGCGCGGCCGCGATGGCGTCGAACATCACCGCCGCGGGGTCGCCCCCCCGCTGGGCGATCACGTGGATGCGGTTGCGCTCGCCCCACGCCTGAAGCTGCTCTCGCGCGGCCGCCCTGAAGGTATCGCCCGCGGCGAGGAGCACCATAAGGCCCTGGGTCTGCAACCACCGGGCGAGCTTGCCGATCGAGGTCGTTTTGCCTGCGCCGTTGACCCCGGCAAGCATGACGACGAAGGGTCGCTCGGGCCCGACGACGAACGGTTTCTCGAGCGGCGCGAGCAGGGTGA
>DASVPH010000012.1:0-5295 GCA_036382945.1 Casimicrobiaceae bacterium | reverse complement strand
CCTATTCGCAAGCCGAGCAACGCCGCAGGCGCGCCGTTTGGCCGCAACCCGAAGGGACGGGGGCGCTTTGGGCGCATTCCGTTGTTGCCGGCCGCTGGCAGTGGAGTGGCACTGCGGCGCGGCCGGCGCCTAGGACTGCATCCCCAAGCGCCCCCGTCGCATACGCGACAGTAAGCTCGACAGGCTCCTAGCACGGCGCGGGATTCTAGCGCAAGCGGCGCGAGCAGCGAGCGGGGGAGCGAGAGGCCACGGGAGGGTATGATGCCCGCATCCACCCTCGGAGGAGACCGCCATGCTGCGACTGATGCTGCTCTTGCTCGCCGCGACCGTGTTCGCGGCGGACGTCGCCGACGCCGCCACGCTGCGCTGGGCGAACCGCGGCGATCCCCAGACCACCGATCCGCATTCGCAGAACGAGGGGCTCACCAACAACATCAACCAGCTCGTCTACGAGTTTCTCGTCGGTCGCGACAAGCAGCTCAACCTGGTGCCGGAGCTCGCCGTATCATGGCAACAGGTGAGCCCCACGGTCTGGCGCTTCAAGCTGCGCCCGGGCGTCAAGTTCCACGACGGCACGCCGTTCACTGCCGACGACGTGGTGTTCTCGTTCCGGCGCGCCGCCGAGCCGGCCTCGCAACTGCGCGTGTACGCCAACGCCGCCGGCGTGCCGAAGAAGATCGACGATCTCACCGTCGAGTTCACCACCAACGGTCCCAACCCGGTCGAGCTCGAGCACATGGCCACGATCAACATCATGAGCAAGGCATGGTCGGAGAAGCACAACGCGACCAAGCCGCAGAACTACACGGCGAAGGAGGATGCGTATACCGCGCACTACGCCAACGGGACCGGCGCCTACATGCTCAAGTCGCGCGAGCCCGACGTGAAGACGGTGCTGGTGAAGAATCCCAACTGGTGGGGTATCAAGGAAGGCCGGTTCGAGGGCAACGTCGACGAAGTCGTGTTCACGCCGATCGGCTCCGACGCCACCCGGCTCGCGGCGCTCGTCTCCGGCGAGGTCGACCTGATCAACGATCCGCCGGTGCAGGATGTGCCCAGGCTCAAGCAGAACAGCAACATCAAGGTGCTCGAAGGCGTGGAGAACCGCGTCATCTTCATCGGCATGGACCAGAAGCGCGACGAGCTGCTGTATTCGAATGTCAAGGGCAAGAACCCGTTCAAGGACAAGCGCGTGCGCCAGGCGCTCTATCAGGCGATCGACATCGAAACGCTGCGCAACACGACGATGCGCGGGCTGTCGAAGCCCACCGGCGCGATGTTGCCCGCGCCGCTGCCGTGGATCGTGGAGCCGGAGAAGCGCTATGCGTTCGACCGCGCGAAGGCGAAGCAACTGCTCGCCGAAGCGGGCTACCCGAACGGCTTCGAGGTCACGCTCGACTGCCCGAACAACCGCTACGTCAACGACGAGAAGATCTGCCAAGCGCTGGCGGCGATGTGGAGCCAGATCGGGGTGACGACCAGCGTGACTGCCATGCCGCGCGCGACCTACTTCCCCAAGCTCGAGAAACGCGACACCAGCCTGTACATGCTCGGCTGGGGCGGCGCAGCGACCGATCCGATCTTCATCCTGCAGCCGGTGCTGCACAGCACCAACGGCAAGGGGGACGGCGACTACAACTACGGCGGCTACGTCAATCCCAAGCTCGACGCTCTCGTCGATCAGATCAAGATCGAAGTCGACGTCGAAAAGCGGCGCCGGATGATCAACGAAGCACTGATGATCCAGCACGACGAGCTGCTGCACCTGCCGTTGCACCGCCAGGTCATTCCCTGGGCGACGCGCAGCAACGTCACCGCGGTGCATCTGGCCAACAACAACGTGATCCCGAACTGGGTCACGGTCCGGTCGCCGCCGCAATGAGTCTCACCGCCCTGCGGCTCGTAGCCGAGCCTACTCCGGCGCTGCAGCTGGCTGCGTCGCGGCCGTTGGAATCTCGCCTTGCGCGATCAGGTAGCGCATCGCGAGCCAGGCGACCGCCAGCAGTGCGAGCACACCGATCGCCGTGAGCCACGCCGCCTCCACGGTGCCCTTCTGCAGCCCCTGCCCGATTGCGCTCAGGCTGGCATACACGGCGACGAGCGCGGGAATCGTGCGCAGATCGAAGCGCAGCACGGTCGCGAACAGAAGTGTCGCCACGCCGCCGCCGACGAGTCCGGCCACCGCGATATCCGACCAGCGCTCTGCGCCCACCGCGGCGATCGCCGCCTCGGTCAGGATCAGCAGCAGCGTTGCCGGGAGCTTTCGGTGCGTCCAGCCGGCGGTAAATCGGTCGAGCCAGTGCAACACGACGATGGTGAGCGCGATCACCGGCAGAATGTTGAGCGCACCGAGCGCGCGCGCGAGCCATGGCAGAGCGGTGTCCTCGGCAGCGAACTTGGGCCACAGCGGCACGGAATCCGGCGCGAGCGCGCCTGCGGCGAAGTTGATGCCGAGCACGAGCGCCGCCGTCGCGGCGCCGCGCAACCACAGGTCGGCCGCCGTCAAGTCGCGGTCGAGGTGCACCCGCGCCGAGAAGGCGCCGACCCCGACGAAGATTGCGCCGATCAACGCACCGATCAGCGCAGCGAACAGCAGCCCACCGCCCGCCAAGGCGACCTGGGTCAGAACCGGTTCCGTGGTCTGCAGGCGCATCGCCATCGCCGGCCATTGGTTGAGCGCATTCGCTACGGCGGCGCCGAACAATAAAAGCCCGGACCAGCGGAACGCACGCCCGTCGAAGTGCTCGCGCGTCCACGCGAGCGTGGCGCCGATCAGCGCAGCGAGCGCGGCCACCGCGAAGACCAGCGCCACGATGATGCGCACCAGGTTCAGGCGACCCGAACGCTCGCGCTCGGCGCGATACCACGTTTCCGGAATGAAGATGTACCGGCCCGAGGCCGTGACCTCGTCGCCGTCGAGGTTCACCAGCACCCTCGCCTCGCCGCCCTCGCCGACGTTGACGCGCGGATCGGCGTAGATGAACTGCCAGTCGGTGCGTGAGGGCTGCGGATCCTCCTTGACCTCCACCTCGCGCAGCACCGCGGGATCGAGCCCGAACCGGGTCGCGATCTCGCGCTGCGCGAGCGCTCGCGCGGCATCGCGGGAAAGGCGGGCGCCCGGACGCTGCTCCGGAAGCTGATGCATGATCTGTCGCAGCTTTCCGTCGCCCTGGATCGTGACGCGCCATTCCTCCGCCCGATCGGCGACGTCGACGCCGGAGAAGCGCGCGTAACGCACCTCCCACAGCGGCGGCGCCAGCCAGTTGCCGACGAGCCTGCGATACTGGTCCGCACCGGCCTCGCGCCAGACGAATTTGTGCCACGCCCACGACGTGGCATCGTCGGACGCCAGGCGGATCGCCGCGTAGCGCTTCCAGTCGCGGGACAGGTTCACTCCGCGCTCGGTCAACGCCGCATCGGCCATCGCCTCGGCCTGAGCGCGATCGATTTTGAGCGGCGGGGCGTCGCCTCGAAAACCGCCCAGACTACCGTACGCGACCAGGCCGGCGAGCCCCAGCACGGGCAGAGAGCGCTGCATGCGCGCGGCCCACGCGCCGGCTCCGGCACGCGGGCGTTCGGTCGCCCGCGCTGCGGCTTCCACCGAGGGCCGCCATGCGCCGTTGACCGCGGCCGCCGGCAGCGCGCGCCACGCGCCCGCGATGTTCCGCCGCAGCAGCACCACGGCGAGCGGAAAGAGCCCGGCGCCGACGACCAGCGCCTGATTAGGGAGCGCGCCCGGGCCCGGCATAAGGAACACCGGGATCGCCATCAGCGTGAGATCGTACAGCGCGTGCAGGATCACGGTGGGCAGCAGACCGAAGCGCAGGAAGATCAAGCCCCAGACGAGCGCCGGCACGAACAACTCGGCCAGCCGCGAATAGGCCGGGAACCCGGGGTAGTTCGCGTGCGCGGCGGCGAACACGAGCGCTTCGATGACGAGCGCGACGCCGATCAGTTGCCGGCGCATACCGAAGCGCTCGCCGATCAGCGCGGCGAGCGAAAGCGGCACCGCGCGAAACAGGCTCTCCTCCATGAAGCCCGCCTGCAGCGCCATGCCGATCGGAGAGAGCGCCGGCAAGGCGCTGCCGAGGATATTCGGGTCGGAGAGCGTCTCCGAAGGCTGCCACCAGCCGTAATACCGGTTGGTCACGAAATAGAACCCGGCGACGAGCGCCAGCTCGATCGGAACGAGCAGGTAACCGGCGAGTGTGCGTCCGAGCAGCGCGGGCGTGGGCGCGGCATCGCTCGACCAGAGGCGCCAGAGCTGCGGGTGCGCCGGAAACGCGCGCCGCGAGAGGCTCTCGCCGGCGAGAAACACCAGCGCGAGCGCGAGCCCGCCGCCAACGAGCACGGCCGCGGCGATGCCGAGCTGCTGGCCCCAGAACACCGCGGGCGAATGCGCGGTGTCGAAGTTGAACCACGATTGCGGAGCGTTGGCGAGGATGCCGAGCGCGTTCAAGCCCGCGACGATGGCGCCGGCGGCGAGCGCCGGCTTCCAGAGGAGCCAACGCTTGCGCATCAGCCACAGCACGCCGAGGATGCCGCCGAGGCCGAAGAGCGCGCCGGCGGAAAGGCTTGCGACGCGAGCGATCGCGTTGTTCGCCGAGCGCAGCTCCGCGTACCGGCGCCAGAAGGCTTCCGGGATGTAGACGAAGGGGGTGACCTCGGTCAGCGCGTCGCCGGACACCGAGAGCCGCAGCCGAATCCGGGCGTCGCCCAGCTTGGGCTGCTCGCGCTCGTAGACGAAGGCGTGATCGATGCGCCGGCTCGGGCGCTCGGCTTGCGACGCGTCGAGCAGCTTGTACGGTCCGAAGTCGATGCCCCAGTCGGCGCGCGCCCGGGCCTCGGCGATCGAGCGCGCGGCGGACGAGTCGAGCGCCGCCCCGGGCGCATCTTCGGGAATCGTCTGCGCGAACCCGTACGCGGACCCGTCGGGTCGGAAGCGCACGCGAACCTCCGCCGTCTCATGCGGCTTGAACAGCCGCACCTCCCAGCGGTACGGCGAATAGATCTCGCCGGAGAGCAGCCGGGCGAAGGCCGCCTTGCCGCCCCCTTCCAGCTCGACGTAGTTCTGCGTGCCGCCGTCGTGCGCGAACATCGCCGCGCGCTGCGCATCGGGCGCGGCGAGATGCAGGCGCTGCGCGATCGCCGCGGCCTGCGCGAGCGCCTGGTCGCGCGACATCTTCACCTGGAGATGGACCAGGGGAAGCGCTTGCGGAAAATAGTTCCAGGCGAGCGCCGCGCTGATCGCGGACAGCGCGGCGAATGCGATCCAGAAAAGAGGCTTGCGCGTGA
>DASVPH010000011.1:0-1975 GCA_036382945.1 Casimicrobiaceae bacterium | reverse complement strand
CCCGCACGTACCCCTGTCAACGCTTCGACGGTGCCCTCGCAGGCACCTCCGCATGACTCGGGGCCGGTGTGGGTCGCTACGCCTTCACCGTATGAAGCTTTCATTCACAACACCTCGCCGGTTTAGCCGGCGCACAAGGAGCAAGCGATGCAAACGAAAACCTTCCGGCGCAGCGCGGTGGCCCTTGCGCTCGCGGCCGCCTTTACCCTGGGCGTCGGAGTCGCCGACCGCGTCACGCTGCATTCGGCGACCGCCGCCACCACGCCGCCGGTGGCACCGACTCCGGCGGTACAGCCGTCCACCTCGGCCGCCCCGGTCGCGGCGCTGCCCGACTTCAGCGGCCTGGTCGCGAAGTACGGGCCGGCCGTGGTCAACATCAGCGTGATACAGGAGAGCAAGACCGCCGGCCGTATGCCGGACGGCGAGGAGCTACCCCGGTGGTTCCGCGACCTGCCGTTCCAGTTCCAGTTTCCGATGCCGCAGGAGCGCGGGCCGGTGCGCGGGGTAGGCTCCGGCTTCATCGTCAGCTCCGACGGGGTCATCTTGACCAACGCGCACGTGGTCGACGGTGCCGACGAGGTGACGGTCAAGCTCACCGACAAGCGCGAATTCAGAGCCAAGGTGCTGGGCGCCGACAAGACGACGGACATTGCGGTCCTGAAGATCGCCGCGAGCGGCTTGCCTTATGTGAAGATCGGCGACCCGAAAACGACCAGGGTCGGCGAATGGGTCGTCGCGATCGGCCAGCCGTTCGGCTTCGAGAACACGGTGACGGCCGGCATTGTCAGCGCCAAGTCGCGATCGCTGCCAGGCGATTCGTACGTGCCGTTCATCCAGACCGACGCCGCCGTCAACCCCGGCAACTCGGGTGGCCCGCTGTTCAACCTCAGGGGTGAGGTGATCGGTGTCAATTCGCAGATCTTCAGCCGCAGCGGCGGCTTCCAGGGCCTCGCTTTCGCGGTGCCGATCGACGTCGCGATGGGGGTCAAAGACCAGATCCAGCAGTACGGCAAGGTGAGCCACGGCCGCCTCGGCATCGCGGTTCAGGAAGTAAATCAGGCGCTCGCCCAGAACTTCGGGCTGAAGTCGCCGCAGGGGGCGCTGGTGGCGCAAGTCGAGAAGGGCAGCCCGGGCGCCAAGGCGGGCATCGAGCCGGGCGACGTCATCATCAAGGTCGACGGCAAGGAGATCTCGCGCTCCGCCGACCTGCCGCCGATGATCTCGTCGCTCAAGCCGGGGACGAAGGTGACGCTCGAGGTCTGGCGAAACGGGGCGACCAAGGAGCTTACCGCCGCGGTCGGCGCGCTCAACGAAACGACCGCCGGTGTGGCCACCGGCAAGGAAGCGATCGCCAAGGGCAAGCTCGGCATCGCGGTCCGGCCGCTGACCAGCGAAGAAAAACGCGACAACGCGCTCGACCAAGGGCTGGTCGTTCAGGACGTGACCGGCGCGGCCGAACGCGCGGGCGTGCGGCCGGGCGATGTGATCGTGGCGGTCAACAACACGCCGGTGAAGAGCGTCGAGGATCTGCGGGCCATGATCGACAAGTCAGGCAAAACCGTGGCGCTGCTCGTCCAGCGCAACGACGCGCGCATCTTCATTCCGGTAACGCTGGGGTAACGGCGTTGTGGCGGCCGACAGGCGACGCGAGGCCGTCGCTGCGGCCCTGCGAGGAGGCCGCGGAGGCGATTAGGCGAGCAAGCGCGGGCTCGTAGGAAATCGCTCTAGCTAGCGCCCGCGTTTCGCCGACGGCGTGAGTCCTTCTGGTGCGGACGGAAACACCGTCCGCACTTTTTTTGTGCATTTCCAGTAGCGTCCGACAGGATTCATAGCAGAATCAGTTGATTGGGATTGGTGGGCGATTGCTCCGCCGGAGCCATTTCAGTAAGCAACTGAATCAGCGGTATTTTCTCGAACGGTGTGACGCTCAGAATCTGTAACATCGAATGCAGAGAGAACTTCAAATCGAGGCGCT
>DASVPH010000010.1:0-30789 GCA_036382945.1 Casimicrobiaceae bacterium | reverse complement strand
CTCGAGGATGTGATGCAGGATCGCAGCGCCCACGGCGAGGTCGGCGACGCCGGGCCGGTAATTCGCCGCCATCGCGTCCACACAGACCAGGCCGAACCGCTGCGCGCCGTCGCTGCGCTTGCGCAGGAACTCGCGCAGGATCGCGAGGAGCTGCGGGCTGATGTCGGTGGCGAGGATCTCCGCGTGGGGAAAGCGATCGGCCAGCGGGATCACCGAATTGCCCGATCCCGAGCCGATATCGATGATTCGCCTCGGCGCGGCCGGATTGCCGGCGGCGGCGAGCGCGTTGCCGAGGAGGAAATTCCAGTACCCGGTATCGAAGTAGGCGCGGTGATAGCTTTCCGCGTTTTCGAGGAACTGCGACGTGACGCCGACCTTCGCGGCGCCGAGCGAGCTTCGCGGCGCATAGACGCCCGCGAAGTCGGGGTTCTCGGCGCCGAGATCGACGAGCGGCTCGGCGAAGACCGAGGCGAGATCCATGCGATCTGCTGATCCGAAAGCCACTGGGTTCCCGCTTTCACGGGAACGACGTCGCCCTACTTTTCGTCGAGCCGCATCTCGACATACGCCCGGTCGCGCGTCTGCCGCACCCAGTCCTGGAAAGCTTCCTCGGATTTGCGCTGGCGGATCGCGAGCTGCGCCTGCGCGCGCTCGCGCTCGGCGGTCACGTCCTGCTTGCGCCGCTCCAGGACTTCGATCAGGTGCCAGCCGAAGACCGTTCGTACCGGCCCCGAAACCTGCTTGAGCGGGAGCTTCGCCATCGCTGCCTCGAACGCGGGCACGGTATCGCCGGGACTGAGCCAGCCGAGATCGCCGCCCTTGGCCGCGCTCGGGTCCTCGGAGTTGAGCTTGGCGAGCTCCTCGAACTTCGCGCCGGAGTCGAGCCGGTCCTTCAGGCGTTCGATCTTGGCCTTGGCATCGGCCTCGGAGGTGACCTCGTTGACGCGGATCAGGATCTGCCGCGCGTGCGTCTGATCGACGATCGCCGGCTCGCTGCGGTTGCGGCGCTCGAGGAGCTTGACGATGTGGAATCCGGCGGCGCTGCGCAGCACGGGCGACACCTCGCCGACCTTCATGCCGCGGACCACGTCGGTGAACACGGTCGGCAACCGCGCCGCCGTGCGCCAGCCGAGATTGCCGCCGGCGAGCGCATCGCTCGCATCCGAGAATCCGGCGGCGACCTGTCCGAAGTCGGCGCCCTCGCGGATGCTCTTGAGCGCCTCCTCGGCGCGGCGGCGCTTGGCTTCGATCTGCTCTGCGGTCGCCTGCTCGGGGACGAGCACGAGAATGTGCCCGATGCGGTATTCCTCGTCGCCTCCGCTCTGCGCCTTGATCGTCGCGAGGTAGTTCTCGACCTCGGCGTCGCTCACGGTGATGCGGTTCTCGACTTCGCGCTCGCGCAGACGCTGGATGACGATCTCGTTGCGCACGTCCTCACGATACTTGGCGTAAGGGACGTTGTCCTTCGCCAGCGCCTGACGCAGCCCGTCGAGCGTGAGCTTGTTGTCCTCCGCGATGCGTTGGATCGTGCGCTCGATCTGGTTGTCGTCGACCTTGATTCCGGCCTCCTTGGCGTACTGCAGCAGCGCGCGCTCGGTGATCAGGCGCTCCAGGAGCTGCTTCTCGAGCACGTCGGGCGCGGGCTGCTGCACCTTCTGGTCATTCAATTGTTGCAGCACGATGCGCCTGGCTTCGTCGAGATCGTACTGGGTGATGGCTTCGTCGTTGACCACGGCGATGACCCGATCGAGGTTCACCGCGCGCGGCGCGGGCGGCGCTTTCTGCGCGAGCGCCGCTGCCGCCGCGAGCGCAAGCGTTGCGAAGACGAGACTGCGGATGATCATGCGTGGAGCCTCTAACACAATGAAACACGTGTGCGTTGCCGCAACCCGAAGGGCTGGCCGCGATTTGGGCCCACCCGCTTTGTCGCAAGCCACTTGCTTGGGGCCTACCAAGCGGCGTGGCTTGCTTCGCGCGCTTGAGCCCAAATCGTGCCAGCGCATCACGCGCTTCATTATGTTAGAGGCTCCTGAGTCCTTCAGAATCCTGGGAAATATTCCGCCGTTGCGGCGCCGGGCGGCCGCACGCTCGGCTCGTTGACCGTCGTGTAGCCGGGGACGCTGCGCCTCAGCACGTCGATCGGGTTGGTGCCGAGCCGCGCCAGGCCGTTCAGCTCGATCTGCACGAACACGGCGCTGCTCGCCTGCTGCGTCTGGGTCTGCAGCCGCTGGCCGACGATGCGCAATGCCCAGCAGCCGCCATTGTACTCGGCGCCGATGACCCCCTCCAGCGTCTTGCCGTCAACCAGAGAATAGTTCCAGCGGCCGATCAGCGACCAGTTACCGACGGGCCACTGGCCGGAGAGATCGACCTGCTTGAGCTGCGTGAGCTTGCCGGTCGGGTCGAGCTGCTGGCGGATGAAACGGTAGCTCGCGTTGAGCACCTTGCCGGCGGAGGGCTGCCAGCGCACGCCGAGGTCGAGCTCCTGTGTCTTCTTGTCGTTGACGTTGACCTCGTAGGTGCCGGCGGCGCTGAAGGTGTCGGTGAGCCTGCCCTCGCCGGCCAACAGCACGTCGGAGGTGTTCGCGCTGCGCGGAACCTCGTTGAGCGTCACGCGCTGATCGGCGAAGTAGTAGCGCTGGCCGATCTCGAAGCGCAATCGCTCTTCGCTCGTCGCCGGATCGAGCAGGCGCGAGAGCACCGCCAAAGTGACCTGGTTGGCGTCTCCGACCCGGTCGCTGCCGAGGTACCGATTCTCGGTGAACAACTGCGAGAAGTTGAAATCGTCGAGCGCGGTGTCGAACACCGGAATCCTGCTCTGGTCGCGGAACGGGATGTAGACGTAATACGCGCGCGGCTCCAGCGTCTGGACGAAGGCCTGGTCGAAGAAGCTCGCGTCGCGCTCGAAAACGAGCCCGGAATCGAGACTGCTGATCGGCACCACCCGGTTGAGGTGACGGTCCGGCGCCGCTGGGTCGTCCAGGTTGTAGGTGGACAGGTGCAGGCCCGTCTTGGCGGTGAAGAACCAGGCGTTGCCGCGCTTGGTCCACGCGACCGTGGGGTAGAGCACCGTGCGGTCGGCGTTCTTGAGGGCGGGCTGACGGAAGCGCACGTACTCGCCGTTGCCCGCGAACTCGAGCCCCGCCCACTCGACGGGATCGAGCGAGGCCAGGACCTGCGGCTCGCGAAAGTACGGCGGCGTGATCGGATTGTTGGGATCCTGCAAGGTCTGGAACCTCTGCATGCGGGCGAGAATGCCGAACAGCCCGCGGCTGTAGGCGAGCCCGCCTTCGCGCGGCAGGTTGGTCTGCGAGGTGATCGCCAGCCGATCGGAGAGGTCGGAGAAATAGGTATCGTCCGAGACCTTCTGCAGATTCACGTACCCGGCGAGCCCCGGCACGACGCCGAAGTTCTCGTTGTGCTTCCAGGCGAGCCCGTAGCGGGTCGTGTTGGTGATCCGATCGGGCAAGGCTTCGGCGTCGACCTCGCCGGCGATGTCGGGAAACAGATACCGGAACTGGCCGTTCACTTGCAGCCCGCGCTTGGTCATCAGCCGGGGCGTGAGGGTCGCATCGTAATTCGGGGCCAGGTTGAAGTAGTAGGGCAGCGACATTTCGATGCCGCGGCTGGAGGTCGACCCGAACACGGGGGTGAGAAATCCCGACTTGCGCTCGTTCGACAGCGGGAACGTCAGGTACGGCGAGTACAGGATCGGCGCGCCCTTGAAGTAGATCCTCGCATCGCGGGCCGTGCCGACCAGCCGCGAGCGGTCGAGATCGACGTCGGCCGAGCGCAGGTACCAGTCGTTGTTGCCCGCCACGCAGGTCGTGTAGCTCGCGTCCTTGATCTGGTAGCGGTCGGGGCCGTTGAACAGGATCTCGCCGGCGCTGCCGCGCGAGGCGTTCTCGCCGACGTGGAACTCCGGCGCGGTGAAGAACCCGACCTGGGTGTCGCGCTTGAACTTGGCCTCCGGGCCGGTGATCCAGTCGATGCCGCGGCGGACCGTCACGTCGCCCTTGGCCCACACTTCGTCGTTCTCGACGTCGTAGCGCAGCCAGTCGGCGAGCACGGTCTGTCGCCGCGAACGCAGCTCCACCTTGCCGCTGGCTTCGATCGCTTTCTGACTCATCCCCTCGAGCCGGTCGGCACGCAGGAAGATCGCTTCGCGATCGGCGGTGAGTGTCAGCGCCTGCGGCGGCTTGGGCGGCGGCGGTTCGAGCGTCGGCGAGGGCTTGAGCCGCGGCGGCGGCGATTCGCCCGCCGGCGTCTGCGCGCTGAGGCCGCCGGAGGCAAAAGCGAATACGGCGAAGCACACGAAGCCGGAGCGACAGGACATCGGGGAATCGACTCAGGGCGGGTGTGAGGCGGGTGCTAAAATGCGCCCGCCTAGTGTACCTCACGATGGAAATCCCAAGCGCCAACATGGCGGCCGGCGACGCGCGCCTCGATGCGCTCCGCGCCTGGCTCTCCGCGGTGCTGCCCGCGCCCGCGCGAGGGCTCGAACCCGCATCCGAGGATGCGAGCTTTCGTCGCTACTTCCGCGTCACGTTGACCGAGGCGGTCGCCGTTCCCGATCGTGAGCAACGCGTAAGCACGCTGATCGCGATGGACGCGCCTCCGCCGCAGGAGGATTGCCGTCCGTACCTTGCCGTAGCGCGACTGCTGAGCGCGGCGGGCGTGCACGCTCCGGCGGTGCTGGCGTCCGATCTCGACCGCGGCTTTCTGCTCCTTTCCGATCTAGGCACGCGCACCTATCTCGGCGCGCTCGACGCGCAAAGCGCCCCGGCGCTGTATCGCGACGCCTGCGCGGCGCTCGCGCGCTGGCAGCTCGCGAGTCGCGAGGGCGCGTTGCCGCCCTACGACCGGGCGCGGCTCAAACGCGAGCTCGATCTATTCCCCGATTGGTACGTCGCGAAGCACCTGGGCGTCGCGCTCACGGATGCGCAGAAGTCCACGCTCGAGCAGGCCTTCGCGCGGATTCTCGACCACAATCTCGGCCTGCCACGGGTGTTCGTGCACCGCGATTACCACTCGCGCAACCTCATGGTCACCGAGCCCAATCCGGGCGTGCTCGACTTCCAGGACGCGGTCTACGGGCCGATCACCTACGATCTCGTGTCGCTGTTGCGCGACGCGTACATCGAGTGGGACGAGGAACGACAGATCGACTGGGCGGTGCGCTACTGGCAATCCGCGCGCGCGGCCGGCCTGCCGGTCGGCGCCGACTTCGCCGATTTCTGGCGCGATTTCGAGTGGATGGGCGTGCAGCGTCAGCTCAAGGTGCTCGGCATCTTCGCTCGGCTCTTCCATCGCGACGGCAAGGACGGCTACTTGAAGGAGATGCCGCGGGTGATGCGCTATCTCCGCGGAGCGTGCGCGCGCTATCGCGAGCTTGCCCCTGTGCTGCTGCTTCTCGACGAGCTGGAGCAGCGCGCGCCGGCTGCGGGGTACACCTTCTGAAGCCCGCAAGTGCAAATGCGTGACGTCGCTCGCCCTCACCCCTTCCCCCTCTCCCGCAAACGGGCGAGGGGAAAGGAAGCGGTGCAAGGCGTTGATACCGCCTTGCACAAACAATGAAAGCGATGATCCTCGCGGCCGGCCGCGGCGAGCGGATGCGTCCGCTCTCCGACGCCATACCGAAGCCGCTGCTCGAGGCGGGCGGCAAGCCGCTCATCGTTTGGCAGATCGAACGGCTGGTCGCGGCCGGCTTCACCGAGCTCGTCGTCAACGTCGCGCATCGCGGCGAGCTCGTCGTCGAGCGGCTCGGTGACGGCTCGCGTTTCGGATGCGCGCTGCGTTACTCGCGCGAGCCGGAGCCGCTCGAAGTGGCCGGCGGCATCGCCACCGCGCTGCCGCTGCTGGGCGAAGGCATCGCGCTCATCGTGAGCGGCGACCTGTACACCGAATACGATTACGCGCGGCTGCGGGCACGGGCCGCGGCGATGGCGGCGGACGCGGCGCCGCCGCATCTGCACATGGTCATGGTCCCCAATCCGGCATACCATCCGGCCGGCGATTTCGGACTGGCCGACGGGCGGATCGTGCTCGGCGGCGCGCCACGCTGGACCTACGGCAATATCGCGCTCTACCGCACCGCGCTGTTCGCGGAACTGCCGCGCGGCGAGAAGCTCCAAATGCTGCCGCTCTACCGCGACTGGATCGGCCGAGGCTGGGCCAGCGGCGAGCTCTACACGGGTGTGTGGGCCAACATCGGCACCGCGGCGGACCTGTCGCGGCTCGATCGGGCGCTCCTTCAGGAAAAAATCTCGCGATGAACGCTCCCGACGAATCGATCGCCAATCCGTTGCTCGATTTCGAAGGCCTGCCGCGCTTCGGCGAGATCGTTCCCGGGCACGTCGGCCCCGCGGTCGACATCCTGCTCGCCGATGCGCGCGCGACGATCGAGCAGGTGGCGGCGAATGCCGCGGCCCCGACCTGGGAGAATTTCGTCGAGCCGCTCGCCGCGGCGCAGGACCGTCTCGACCGCGCCTGGGGACAGGTCGTGCACTTGAACGCGGTGGTCAACGCGCCGGACCTGCGCGAGGCGTACAACGCCAACCTGCCCAAGGTCACCGCGTTCCATACCGAGCTCGGTCAGGACGAGCGTTTGTTTGCGGGCTTTCGCGCGCTCGCGGCCGCAGCCGGCTCGAGCGATCTCGACGGACCTCAGCGCAGGTTGATCGACAACGAGCTTCGCGATTTCCGGCTCTCCGGCGCCGAGCTTCCCGCCGCCGCCAAGGCGCGCTTCAAGGCGCTGGAGGAGGAGCTTGCGAGCCTCGCCGCGCGCTTCGAGGAGAACGTGCTCGATGCGACCAACGATTACGGCTTGTACGTCGAGGCTGCCGAGAGGCTCGCCGGCGTGCCCGCCGACGTGCTCGCCGCAGCGCACGAAGCGGCCGCGCAGGACGGCCGAAGCGGGTGGAAGCTGACACTGCGCATGCCCTGCTATCAACCGGTGCTGCAATACGCCGACGATCGGGAGCTGCGCGAGCAGCTCTACCGCGCCTCCGCGATCCGCGCCAGCGAGTTCGGCAAACCCGAGTGGGACAACACCGCGGTGATCCGCCGCATCCTGGAGCTGCGCCGCGAGGCCGCGCGGCTTCTGGGCTACGCCAACTTCGCCGAAGTCTCGCTGGTGCCTAAGATGGCGCGCACGCCCGCCGAAGTGCTCGCTTTCCTCGGCGATCTCGTGGCGCGCGGCAAGCCCTACGCCGAGCGCGACATGGCCGAGCTGGCCGCCTTCGCGCGAACCGAGCTCGGTCTCGAGACGCTCGCTGCATGGGATATCCCCTACGCGTCCGAGAAGCTCCGCCAGGCGCGCTACAGCTTCTCCGACCAGGAGGTGAAACAGTATTTTCCCGAGGACCGGGTGCTCGCCGGGATGTTCCGCGTCGTCGAGACGATCTTCGGCGTGCACATCCACGAGAGCAAAGCCGTCGCCTGGCATCCGGCGGTGCGTTTCTTCGATGTGCGCGACCACGCGCGCTCACTCATCGGGCAGTTCTATCTCGACCTCTACGCGCGGGCACACAAGCGCGGCGGTGCGTGGATGGACCACGCGATCAACCGCCGCCGACACGGTGCCCGGGTGCAGCATCCGGTGGCCTATCTCACCTGCAACTTCTCCGCGCCGGTCGCGCAAGAAGGCAAGCCGCGGCCTGCGCTGTTCACGCATGACGAAGTCCAGACTTTGTTCCACGAATTCGGCCACGGGCTGCACCTGCTGCTCACGCAAATCGACGTGCCCGGCGTATCCGGGCTCGAAGGCGTCGAGTGGGATGCGGTGGAGCTCCCGAGCCAGTTCATGGAGAACTTCTGCTGGGAATGGGACGTGCTCCGACATATGACGGGGCACGTCGACACCGGCGAGCCGCTGCCGCGGGCGCTGTTCGACCGCATGCGCGCCGCCAGGAACTTCCAGAGCGGCCTGCAGCTCGTGCGCCAGCTCGAGTTCGCGTTGTTCGACATGCATCTGCACTACGACTTCGATCCGGACACCGGCAGTCCGCTCGATCTCCTCCGAGCGATCCGGCGCGAAGTGGCAGTCGTGCCCCGGCCCGACTACGATCGCGCGCCCAATGCGTTCGGTCACATCTTCGCCGGCGGCTACGCGGCCGGCTATTACAGCTACAAGTGGGCGGAAGTCCTTTCGGCGGACGCCTACAGCCTGTTCGAGGAGCAGGGCGTGCTCTCGCCCGAGGCCGGGGCCCGGTTCCGGGACGAAGTGCTGGCGCAAGGCGGCAGCCGGCCGGCGCTGGAGTCGTTCGTCGCCTTCCGCGGCCGCCCGCCCCAAATCGACGCCCTGTTGAGGCATAATGGGATGTCAGCGTCATAACAGCCTGAAGGAGGAGGGTGTCATGACAACCGCAAGCATCCGGGGCTCGCGTGTGGGGGCGCTCGCGCTGCTCGCCCTCGCCGTCGGCACGACCGCGATGGCGCAGACCCAGCAGGTGTATCGCTACGTCGATCCCGACGGGCGGGTGGTGTATTCGGACAAGCCCCCGCCGCCCGAGGCGCGCGACGCCCAGGCCAAGCGCATCGGCCGAAACACCATCGAGACGAGCAACCTTTCTTTCGCCTCGGCGCTCGCGCAGGAGCGCTACCCGGTGACGCTGTACAGCTTTAGCTGCGGCGCGGTTTGCGACGCTGCAGCGGCGCTGCTCAACAAGCGCGGTGTCCCGCACACCCTGGTCGACATCAGCCAGGGCGACGGCGCCGACAAGCTCAAGCGGCTCACCGGCGGGCTCGACGGCCCCGCGCTGCAGGTCGGCGATCAGTACACGACCGGCTTCAACGAGAACCGGTGGCAAGCGATGCTGACCGACGCCGGCTATCCCAAGACCCCTGCCCCGCGCACGGCGCCGGTGGGCAAGGCGGCGCAGCCGCCAGCCTCCGAGCCAAGCACCACGACGCAGACCGCCGCGCCGCCGAGCAAGGGCGGGTATCCGCAGCAGTAGCGGCGCGAGCAGCGAAAGGGGTCTCCGCCACCCTCGCGTGAATTTCCGGCGTCGAGTTGTCGGCCCATGCGAGGCGCAGGCGGGCCGCGGCCGGCATAGCGCATTGCAGCGAGACGCACCCTAATGGCGGCGTGCCGCGCTGCGGGTCCGGGATGCGGGAATCCGTCGCCGTTTGAACCGCCGTCCGAGCGGACTTAGAATGAGCGCCCGCTTGCTGCAACGAAGCCCGACAAGACGCAGTAACGACTCAACCCGACTTGGAGGAGGCACCCATGAGTAAGTCCAAGCACGCCCGCATCCTAGCGGCACTGGCCGCAGCCGTGTTCGCCAGCAGCGTTGCGGCGGCACCCGTGGTTCTTCGCGCGTCGCATCAATTCCCGGGAGGCAAGGGCGACGTGCGCGACGACATGGTGCAGATGATCGCGCGCGACACGAAGGCGGCGGGCGTCGATCTGGAGATCCAGGTCTACCCCGGAGCCTCGCTATTCAAGCCGAACGACCAGTGGAACGCGATCGTCAACGGCCAGCTCGACATCACGCTGTTTCCCCTCGACTACGCGAGCGGCAAAGTCCCGGCCTTCAGCGCGACGCTCATGCCGGGCCTGATCCGTAGCCAGGAGCGCGCCAAGCGCATCAACGCCTCGCAGTTCATGAAGGACATCCGCGCTGAGATCGAGAAGCGCGGCGCGATCGTGCTCTCCGACGCCTGGTTCGCCGGCGGCATGGCCTCGAAGAAGAACTGCATCGTGCAGCCAAAGGACATGCAGGGCATGAAGTTCCGCGCCGCGGGACCGACCTTCGCGGCCATGTGGGAAGCCGCGGGCGCCAGCATCGTGAGCCCGCCCTCGAACGAGATCTATAACGCGTTCCAGAGCGGCGTGGTCGGCGGCACCGATACCAGCCTCGGCACCTTCGCTTCCATGCGACTCTACGAGGTGACCGATTGCCTCACCGCGCCCGGCAACAACGCGCTGTGGTTCATGTACGAGCCGGTGCTGATGTCGAAGAAGAGCTTCGACCGTCTCAACAAGAAACAGCAGGAGGCCATCCTCAAGGCCGGCAAGGCCGCGCAGGCCTTCTATGAGGCGAAGGCCGACGAGGTGAACAAGGAGGCGATCAAGGCCTTCGAGGACAACAAGGTGAAGGTAGTGACCCTGAGCGACGCCGACTATCAGGCCTGGATCGACCTCGCGAAGAAGTCGAGCTACGCGCGCTTCGCCAAGGACGTCCCGAACGGCCAGAAGCTGATCGACGAAGCGCTCGCGGTCAAATGACGCGGCGTGGGGGCGGCCGGCGCGGCGAACGCGTTCGCGCGCCGGCATCCTCCGCCCGTGCGTCCGCGCGCAGGCATCGGCTCCGAGAGAGCCCCAGCGCAGGCGCGTTGGACATTTATGTTGCGACCGTAAGCTTCCTGTCGCGCGTGGCGGGCGTGGTGGCAGCCAGCCTCATCGGGCTGGCGGTGCTCGTCGTCTGCGACATGGTGATCGAGCGCTATTTCCTCAACCGGACCACGATCTGGCAGATCGACGTGGTCACCTACAGCATCGTCGCGGCGACCTTCGTGGGCAGCGGCTACGTGTTGATGCTGCGGGGGCACGTCAACGTGGATGTCCTTCCGCTCCACCTCGGAGCGCGCTCGCGCTACGGGCTCGCGCTCGCCACCACTGTCGTGGCGCTCGGCTTCTGCGTCGTGCTCTTCGCGCTCGGCGCAGAGTACTGGTATCAGGCCTACTCCGAATCCTGGCGCTCGAACACCGTCTGGCGCGCGCGGCTGTGGATCCCCTATCTCGCGATGCCGGTCGGTCTGGGCGTGCTCGTCCTCCAATATGTCGCCGAGCTCGCGTGCCTCGTCACCGGGCGCGCTCCGCCGTTCGGCATCAGGAAAGGCGCCGAGGCTGACGACGTCGCCCTGGCACAGGCCAAAGAAGCGTTGGGAGACGCCCCATAACTCCGGCCGGCCAAGGCGCGCTCGTACTGGTCGCAACCCTGATGGTCCTGCTGTCGGGGATCCCCGTGGCATTCGGCCTGGGCGCGATCTCGATCGTCTTTCTGCTGCTGTTCCAGGGCATCGACGCGCTGCACGTCGTCGCCGAGACCTTCTGGTCGGGCCTCGACGAATTCACGCTGGTCGCAATCCCGATGTTCGTCATGATGGGCGCGGCGATCGGCTCATCGCCGGCGGGGAAGGACCTCTACGAGGCGCTCGAGCGCTGGCTCTATCGCCTGCCCGGCGGGCTCGTCATCTCCAACCTCGGCGCCTGCGCGATCTTCGCCGCGCTCACCGGATCCTCGCCGGCGTGCTGCGCGGCGATCGGCAAGATGGGCATTCCGGAGATGCGCCGCCGCGGCTATCCCGACGATGTCGCGACCGGCTCGATCTGCGCGGGCGGCACCCTGGGGATCCTGATCCCGCCGTCGATCACGTTCATCCTCTACGGCATCGCTACCGAAACCTCGATCGGTCGCCTGTTTCTTGCCGGCGTCCTGCCCGGGCTCATGCTCACGGGGCTGTTCATGCTGTGGACCGTGTTCATCATCTGGAAGCGGGGCTTCCGCTCGCATGCTCCCGGGTTTCGCTATACCTGGGCGCAGAAGTTCGGCTCGATCCCCAAGGTCATGCCTTTCCTCGCGATCATCGTCGGCGTGATGTACGTGCTCTACGGCGGCATCGCTACTCCCTCGGAGGCGGCGGGCGTCGGGGCGGCGCTGACCGTGACCCTCGCGGTGGTCATCTATCGCATGTGGCAGCCGCAGCAGTGGTGGGTCATCTTGCGCGATACCACGCGCGAGTCGGTGATGATCCTCATGATCATCGCCGCCGCGGTGTTGTTCGGCTACATGCTCACCTCGCTCTATCTCACGCAGACGCTCGCCCAGGCGATCGCCGATGCGCACGTGAACCGCTGGGTGCTGCTGGCGATGATCAACGTGTTCCTGCTCGTCTGCGGCTTCTTCATTCCGCCGGCGGCGATCATCCTCATGACCGCGCCGATCCTCTATCCGATCATCAAGGCGGCCGGCTTCGATCCGGTGTGGTTCGGCGTTATTCTCACCATCAACATGGAGATCGGGCTCATCCATCCTCCGGTCGGGCTCAACATCTACATCGTGAGCGCGATCGCGCCGGACGTGCCGGTCACGCGCGTCATGTGGGGTACCATTCCGTACGTGGCTTGCATGATCCTGGCGATCGTGCTCCTGTCCGTATTCCCGGAGATTGCCACCTGGCTGCCCAACCGCCTAATGGGGGTTGCCCGCTGAGGCAAACGCCAGAGCACGCGTCATTCCGGCGAAGCCTGCCCCGGCACGTCTTAAGCCGGGGTCGGGGCGACGAGAATCAATGAAGCTCGCAACTTGGAACGTCAATTCCCTCACCGTGCGGTTGCCGCGGCTGCTCGACTGGCTCGCCGCGAACCAGCCCGACATCATCGGCCTGCAGGAAACGAAGCTCGAGGATGCGCGGTTCCCCGCGCTGGAGATCGCCGCGACCGGGTACGAGGCGATCTTCTACGGGCAGCGGACCTACAACGGCGTGGCGATCCTGTCGCGCGTGCGTGCCGTCGACGTCCGCCCCGACATGCCGGAATTTCCCGACGACCACAAGCGCGTGCTGGCGGCGACCATCGGCGACATCCGCTTCATCTCGCTGTACGTGCCGAACGGGCAATCGGTCGGCTCGGAAAAGTACCAGTACAAGCTGCGCTGGCTCGCGGCCGCGACTGCCTACATCCGCGCGGAGCTCGCGCGCCACCCGCGGCTCGCGGTCGTCGGCGATCTGAACGTCGCGCCGGAAGACCGCGACGTGCACGACCCCGATCTCTGGCGCAACCAGGTCATGTGCAGCGACGCCGAACGTGCCGCGTTCCGCGACTGGCTGGCGCTCGGAATGAAGGACGCGTTCCGGCTCTTCGAGCAGCCCGACAAGACGTTCAGCTGGTGGGACTATCGAATGCTCGCGTTTCCGAAGAACAACGGGCTGCGCATCGATCACATCCTGCTCTCACCGGCGCTCGCCGCCGGATGCACGTCCTGCCGCATCGATCGGCAGCAGCGCAAGGGTGAGAAACCGTCGGATCACGCGCCGGTCGTCGCCGAGCTTGGGTAGATACCGACTGCTCGCGGTGTCCCTCGGACGCTCGATACCCCACTCGCTCCCGCGGGCCACCGCTCGCGTCGGACGATGACCGCTACCGCTTCTCAGGATCGAGCTTCAACTCTTGAATCTTGCGCGTCAGCGTGTTGCGCCCCCACCCCAGCCACTGCGCGGCCTCCATGCGCCGCCCACCGGTGTGCTGCAGCGCGCGCTGGATCAGCGTCCTCTCGAACTCCTTTTCCAGCCGCCCGCCGATCTCGCGCTCGCCCCGGGCGAGCGCCTGCGCGACCTCCCGGTCGAGCACCTGCTGCCAGTTGCCCTCGCTCTCGCCGGCTCCTGCGCTCGCGCCGCGCACTTCCGGCGGAAGGTCCGCCACGTCGATGCGCACGCCGGGCGCCATCACGGTGAGCCAATGGCAGATGTTCTCGAGCTGGCGCACGTTGCCGGGAAAGGAGAACGTCGACAACACCTGCAGCGCCGTCTCGGACAGCACCTTCGGCTCGACCGCGAGCTCGCGCGCGCTCTTCTGCAGGAAATGGCGTGCGAGCGCTGCGATGTCCTCGCCGCGCTCGCGCAGCGGCGGCAGGCGCAGCCGCACGACGTTGAGTCGATGCAGCAGGTCTTCGCGGAACAGCCCCTGCCGCACCCGCTCGTCGAGATTCTGGTGCGTCGCGGCGATGATGCGCACGTTCGCCTTGAGCGGTGCGTGCCCGCCGACGCGGTAGTACTCGCCGTCGGAGAGCACGCGCAGCAGGCGCACCTGCAAGTCGGGCGGCATGTCGCCGATCTCGTCCAAGAACAGCGTCCCGCCCTCTGCCTGCTCGAATCGGCCGCGCCGCGCGCTCTGCGCGCCGGTGAACGCACCGCGCTCGTGCCCGAACAGCTCGGACTCGAGCAAGTCCTTCGGAATCGCGGCGGTGTTGATCGCGACGAAGGGCCCGCTCGCCCGCGGGCTGTGGCGGTGCAGCGCACGGGCGACCAGCTCCTTGCCGGTGCCCGATTCACCCGTGATCAGCACCGTCACGTGCGACTGCGACAGCCGACCGATGGCGCGGAAGACGTCCTGCATCGCAGGAGCCTTGCCGAGTATCTCCGGTGCCTCGCCCGCTGCGACCGCGCCCGCCGTGGCCGCCGGGGCCTCCGCGCTGGCGCGGCGGATTAGCGCGATCGCGTGATCGACGTCGAAGGGCTTGGGCAGATACTCGAACGCGCCGCCCTGAAACGCGGAGACCGCGCTGTCCAGGTCCGAGTACGCGGTCATGATGATCACCGGGACGTGCGGGAAGCGCTCCCGGATGTCGGTGAGAAGCGTCAAGCCGGACTCCCCCGGCATGCGGATGTCCGACACCAGCACCTGGGGCTGGCTTTGCTGCAGCGCCTGCAGCACCTCCCGCGCGGAAGAGAAGGTCTTGTAGGCGATCCCTTCGCGCGCGAGCGCCTTCTCGAGCACCCAGCGGATCGACCGATCGTCGTCGACGATCCAGACGGGCTTCACCAGCTCACCTCGCCCGGGTTGATGGTCGTCATAAGCATGCATGCCGAATCGAAGCCTTCTTCACTCTACGCGCCGGGACGGTTGAATTCCAGCGGCAGCAAGATCGTAAACACGGTGCGACCGGGCTCACTCTCGCATTCGATCGTGCCGTTGTGCTGGGCGACGAACGTCTGCGCGATGGTGAGGCCCAGGCCGCTGCCGCCTTCGCGGCCCGACACCAGCGGATAGAAGATCTTTTCCCGAAGCGTGTCGGGGATGCCGGGCCCGTTGTCCTCGACCGCCACCCCGAGCGCGAGGCGGTAACGGCGCCGCGCGAGCGTGACGCCGCGCGCGACGCGGGTCGTGATGCGGATCTCGCGCCGGGGTCCGACCGTCTGTAGAGCCTGGGCCGCGTTCTTGACGATGTTGAGCAGCGCCTGCGTCAATTGCTCCGGGTCGGCTTCGAACTCGGGCAGGCTGATATCGAAGTCGCTCTGCATCACGACGTCCGGGAACTCGGCTTGCACCACGCTCGCCACCCGCGCGAGCAGCTCGTGAATGTTGGTGCGGCGATAGATCGGCAGCCGATGCGGCATGAGCAAGCGGTTGACCAGCGTCTGCAGCCGGTCCGCCTCGCGGATGATCACCTGGGTGTATTCGATCAGCGGCGGGCGATCGAGCTCGCGCTCCAGGAGCTGCGCCGCGCCGCGGATGCCGCCCAGCGGGTTCTTGATCTCGTGCGCGAGGCTGCGGATCAGCTCCCGATTCGCCTGCTGCTGCTCGAGCAGGCGCTCCTCGCGTGCGATCTTGAGCTGCTGGTCGATGTGCCGAAACTCCAGCAGCAGCGTCGCGTCAGCCGCTTCGACCATCGATACGGTGCAGACGAGATGCAGGCGAGGCTTGCCGTTGACGCCGAGCTCGAGCTCCTGCTCGGTGTAGGACGCACCGCTCGTGAGCGCCTTGTCGATGGCCTGAAGCAGCGCGGGCGCCTCGCCGAACAGTGTGCGTACCGAGTTGCCGAGCAACTGCCGTCGCGACAGCTCGAACAGGTTCTCAGCTGCAGGATTGGCATACGCAACCTCGAGCGCATCGGTGAGCAGGAGCACCGCGGTCGCGAGCAACTCCAGGCCGGGATAATTGACCGGACCATCGTCGGCAGTCATGGGGAACGAGTGGAAGGGCATACGGTCGCGCGCGACGATTGCCGCGAGAAGCTTACCGATTGGGTAGCAAGTTCCGCGCCCGTGCTTGGGGCAAGCCGCACAGGTCAGCGCTTGGCCGCGAGCTCCTTCTTCAGCGCTTCGATGTTCTTTTCGTGCAGGCTGACCGCCTGCCGCAGCTTGGCGACGCGCTCCGTATATTTCTGCGGCGCGCTCCGCTCGTCGGGTGTGGGCTGCGGCGCGCCGTTGGCGTATGCGGCGCGTGCTTCGTCGAGGAGCCGCTGCTCGGCGGTGAGCTCCTCGTTCAACACCTTGCGCCGGATGTCGTCGCGACCTTTCTGAGTGGTCGCGTCGACCTTGGGAAAACCCGAAGGCGTGCCGCGCGCCGATCCGCCGCCGCTTTCGTCCCTTCCTCCCGGGACGTTGAAATAGGCGGTGTAGCCACTCTGGGTGACGCACTTGTACGTGCTGCCCTCGACTCGCGTCGGGCGCCCGGTGCAATCGGATTCCTTGGCGCGGCTGGCCAGCGTGGCCGCCGCGACCGATCCGCTCGCGGCGAGAATGCACCAGCAAAACGCGCACCACGCGATGGCAGGCTGACGGGAACGGCGAAGCATGCGGGAAGTGTATCAAACAAGAAAAAGGCGGGCCGCTGCCGGCCCGCCCCGCTTGCCGCGTCGCCGAATCGAGGCCGCGGCCTCCTTGCATCGTCGTTCCGGTGCGACGTGTCGCGCGTCGGCCGCCCGGGCCACTCGCGGACGCTCGACCCCCACGCGCTGCGCGCGTGGGTCCCCTCTCGCTGCTCGGGCCGCTACAGACTGTAATACATCTCGAACTCGATCGGATGGGTGGTCATCCTGAAGCGCGTCACCTCCTCCATCTTGAGCGCGATGTAGGCGTCGATCATGTCGTTGGAGAATACGCCGCCGCGGGTCAGGAACTCGCGGTCGCGGTCGAGGTTGTCGAGCGCTTCGTCGAGCGAGGCGCACGGATGCGGCACCTTGGCCGCTTCCTCGGGCTCGAGGTCGTACAAGTTCTTGTCCATCGGATCGCCCGGATGGATCTTCGACTGCGCGCCGTCGAGCCCGGCCATCAGCATGGCCGCGAACGCGAGGTACGGGTTGGTCGTCGGATCCGGGAAGCGCACTTCGACGCGCCGTCCCTTCGGGTTGCTGGAATACGGTATCCGGCACGCGGCGGAGCGATTGCGCGCCGAGTACGCGAGGTTGATCGGCGCTTCGAAGCCCGGAACCAACCGCTTGTAGGAGTTCGTTCCCGGATTGGTGATCGCGTTGAGCGCCTTGGCGTGCTTGATGATGCCGCCGATGTAGTAGAGCGCGAACTCGGAGAGCCCCGCGTAGCCGTTGCCCGCGAACAGGTTCTGGCCCCCCTTCCAGACCGACTGGTGCACATGCATGCCGGAGCCGTTGTCGCCCACGATCGGCTTGGGCATGAACGTCGCCGTCTTGCCGTAGCTGTGCGCGACCATGTGCACGGTGTACTTGAGAATCTGCATCCAGTCCGCGCGTTTGACCAGCGTGTTGAACTTGGTGCCCATCTCGTTCTGACCGGCGGCGGCGACCTCGTGGTGGAACACTTCCACCTCGACGCCCTGCTCTTCGAGCGCGAGCGCGATGGCGTTGCGGATGTCCTGCTGCGTGTCGATAGGCGGGACGGGGAAGTAACCGCCCTTCACCGCCGCGCGATGCGCCATGTTGCCGCCCTCGTATTCCTTGCCCGCCGACCACGGCGCCTCTTCCGACTCGATCTTCACGAAGCAGCCGGACATGTCGACGTTCCAGGTGACCGAATCGAAGATGAAAAACTCGGGCTCAGGGCCAAAATACGCGGTGTCGCCGAGCCCCGTCGACTTGAGGTATGCCTCGGTGCGCTTGGCGAGCGAGCGCGGGTCGCGGTCGTAGCCCTTGCCGTCGGACGGTTGGATGACGTCGCAGCTGATGTTGAGGGTGGTCTCATCGGTAAACGGATCGATGCGCGCGGCTTCCGGGTCGGGCATGAGCAGCATGTCCGAATCTTGGATCCCCCTCCAGCCGGCGATCGACGAGCCGTCGAAGGCATGTCCGTTGTCGAACTTGTCTTGAGTGAAAATCTTTGCGGGCACCTGAACGTGCTGTTCCTTGCCGCGCGTATCGGTGAACCGCAGATCGACAAACTTGACCTCCTTGTCCTTGATGAGCTTCAGTACATCGGCGGGTGAAGCCATGCGTTTCTCCTGTGAGACGTGGAATGCGTAGGAATTGAAGCGATAAGACGAGGTTTTTCGCAGAGCGATGAAAAGCAGAAACTATGCCATAACCGGACGCTGTTGACACGGGCTCCAAGCACATCAAGCAAGATCGAAGGCGCCCGGAATGCACCGATACGGCGCCGCAGTTCGGATGCTTGCCGCCATCTGGTGCGCCAGGCGAGCCGCGTCGCAGGCGTCCCCGCCCGGCCCATGCTACAGTCCGTGTTTATTCGAGCCGGTATTCATCGGTCGATCCGGATTGAGGGAGCGTCCGGCCGCTTGATGAACCCGAAGGCTGCGCCACCGTCGAACCCATCTATGGACAGGCAAGAGACGATGACGACCCCTATCGAAGCAGCGCTGACTGAGGCACGCCAGCGCGCGGCGACCTTTGGCCTGCCCTATTTTGGTGCGGCACTGCCGAGGGAGGCCGGGACGCTTCTCGAAGGGCTTCCCGATGCGCAATTGATCGACGTGCGAACGCGTCCGGAATGGGATTACGTGGGGCACGTTCCGGGAAGCATTTTGATCGAATGGAATTCGTACCCTTCCGGCATGCGCAATCCTGCGTTTCTCGACCAATTGCGTGAAGCGGCCGGCGACCGGGAGACCCCTCTGCTCTTCCTTTGCCGGAGCGGGCACCGTTCCGATGCGGCCGCCCGCGCGGCCGCGGCGGCAGGCTACACCATGGCGTTCAATGTGCTCGAAGGGTTCGAGGGCGACCGAGATGCGCAGGGGCACCGCGGCACGATCGGCGGCTGGCGCAAGGCCGGGCTGCCTTGGGTGCAAGGCTGAAGGTTCGAGCTTTGGGTCCGGCCGCTAGGGATAGAACAAGTACACCTGGTAGCCTGCCTGCGTGGTCGCGCTGGCGTCGATGAAAAGCTTGATGTTGAGCTCGGAGTTGCCGGGAATGCCGCTGTCGATGTCGGCGGCTCCGCTCAGGTACTCCTGCGGTGCAAACGCCCGCCGCACGACGATGACATCCTGCTGAGTCTGCTTCTGAACGTCCGACAAGGTGAGCTCGAGGTACGGGTACGTGAGCGGATAGGGCGCGCGGTTCCTGATCGTCGCGGACAAGATCAGCAATCCCTTGTGTGCCGGGTCGGCCTGCAGGTCGGAGGCCTCGATCGAGAGCCCGTTGATCTCCTGCAGCGCGCGTAGCTGGCAGCCGGCCGCGGCGCAGAGCATGACCAACGCCGGTTTGGTCTTCGGCCAGTGCGCGGCAACGGCATCGCGAAAATGAAACAGCGCCTGACCGGCGAGCAGCAGTACCAGCACCGGTACCGCTGCCGCATAGGCCCAGGTGGGTAGCCGCCGCGCTTTGCGTTGCTCTTGCCAAGCGAAGCGCGCCGCGTAAGTCGCTTCCGCCCCCGCGAAATCCGGCGGCTCGCTGTCCGCCGGACCCTCCGGGGCCTCAACGCCACCCTGCGCTTCGCTCTCGGGGACCGGCGCCGGCTGCAACGCGTGCGCGTGACGAAGCGTCACCGTAGGCGGCCCGAGCGCCGCATCGTCGTACCCGGCATCGTCGGTTTCGCTGCGCGGACGCGGGGCGAGCGAAAGCAATCCGGCTACGCCGTCGAACACGGTGTGGCAGTGGCCGCAACGCACCTGCCCGTCGCGCATCGTGAGCTGCTGCGACGTGACGCGGAAGATCGTGTTGCAACCGGGGCAGCGGGTGAACTGTTGCTCAGCCATCGCCTCGCGCGTTAGGCGAATCGGAGGCCGAGCGTGAGACCCGCACGCCTGCCAGCGCCGCCCATCCATCCAGCGTCCCCCATGGCTCGATATTAAACCATCGCCGGTAGGCGGCGCCCACCGCGCGGGCCTGCGCTTCGAGAATGCCGGACAGGACGATATGGCCGCCGTCGCGAACGCGCCCGGCCAGGAGCGGCGCGAGAATCTCCAGCGGGTTGGCGAGGATGTTCGCGATCACGACATCGACGGCCTTTGCCGGGAAAGCGTCGGGCAAACCGAACTCGGCCGCCACGCCGTTGGCCGCGGCGTTGGCGCGACTCGTCGCGATCGCTCGGCGGTCGACATCGATCCCGGTCACGCCCGCCGCGCCGAGCTTCGCCGCAGCGATCGCCAGAATCCCCGAGCCGCAACCGTAGTCGAGCACGGAGGCGCCGCGCGGCAGATTCGCGGAGAGCCAGCGCAGACACAGCAGCGTGCTCGGATGGGCTCCGGTGCCGAAGGCGAGTCCCGGGTCGAGCCTGACGACGATGGCCTGGGGGTCCGGCGGCGTGCACCACGACGGGACGATCCATAACCGATCGGTCGCCCGGATCGGTGCGAACTGCGCCTGAGCCTCGTGCACCCAGTCGACGCCGGGGATCGTCGTGAGCGAGTACGCCGGAAGCGGCTCGCCCAGAGCGGCCGCGGCCTGGGCCAGCGCGTCCTCGGCGTGAGCCGCCCCGCCGAACAAGGCGGTGAGCCGGATCACCGGCCAGGGCGTCGCGTCGAGGTCGCTAACCTCGCCATACGCCGGAACTTCCGCGGCCGTGCCGGCGGCGGCGTCGATCGCGTCGACGGAAAGCGCTCCGGCGTCGAGCAACTCGTCGACCCAGCGCTCGGCCAGCTCCGCGGTCGCGTCGAAGGTGAGCCCGCGATACTGCAACCGGACCCGATCAGGCACCGGTCTTGCGTTTGGCCATCCGCTGCTCCAGGTAATGGATCGAAGTTCCACCGCGCAGGAACGTGTCGTCGAGCAGCAACTCCTGATGCAGCGGTATGTTGGTCCGGATGCCTTCGACGACCATTTCGGAGAGCGCGATGCGCATGCGCGCGATCGCCTGTTCGCGGCTGTCGCCGTAGGCGATGACCTTGCCGACGAGCGAGTCGTAGTGCGGCGGCACCAAGTAGTTCTGGTAGACGTGCGAATCCACGCGGATGCCAGGACCGCCCGGCGCATGGTAGGAGGTGATCCGCCCGGGCGAGGGGACGAAGGTTTCCGGGTCCTCGGCGTTGATGCGGCATTCGATCGCGTGCCCCCGGCGGACGATGTCGCGCTGCCGGAGTCCGAGCCTCTGCCCCGCCGCGATCCGAAGCTGCTGTTGCACCAGGTCGATCCCGGTGACGAGCTCGGTGACCGGATGCTCGACCTGGATGCGCGTGTTCATCTCGATGAAGTAGAACTCGCCATTCTGGTAGAGGAACTCGAAGGTTCCCGCTCCGCGATAGTCGATCTTCCGGCACGCCTCCACGGCGCGCTCGCCGATGCGCGTGAGCAGGCGCGGCGCGATGTCCGGCGCGGGCGCTTCCTCGATGATCTTCTGGTGCCGGCGCTGCATCGAGCAGTCGCGCTCGAAGAGGTACACGGCGTTCTTGTGCTCGTCGGCCAGCACCTGGATCTCGATGTGCCGCGGATTGTCGAGATACTTCTCCATATACACGGTCGGGTTGCCGAAGGCGGCGCCGGCCTCGGCCTTGGTCAAGCTTACGGCGGGCAGCAGCGCGGCCTCGGTATGCACCACACGCATGCCGCGACCGCCGCCTCCACCAGCCGCTTTGATGATCACCGGATACTTGACGTCGCGTGCGAGTCGGATCACCTCGGTGGTATCGTCCGGCAGCGCTGAGTCGGAGCCAGGAACGCACTGAATGCCGGCCTTGGTCATCGCCGCCTTGGCGCTCACCTTGTCGCCCATCAGGCGAATGCTCTCGGGCCGCGGACCGATGAACACGAAACCGCTCTTCTCCACTTTCTCGGCGAAGTCCGCGTTCTCAGACAGGAACCCATAACCCGGATGGATCGCCTGGGCATCGGTCACCTCGGCGGCGCTGATAATGGCGGGAATGTTAAGGTAGCTCAAGGAGGCGGCGGCGGGGCCGATGCATACCGACTCGTCGGCAAGCCGCACGTACTTGGCGTCCGCGTCAGCCTCGGAATGGACGACGACGGTCTTGATGCCCATCTCGCGGCAGGCGCGCTGAATGCGCAGCGCGATCTCGCCACGGTTGGCGATCAGCACCTTTTCGAACAGCTGGCCGGCAGTCTTAGCGGGCACGTCGTGGGCTGGCGCTGGAAGCGGCTGCCACGGCCGGGGAATGGGCGCGGCGAAGGGTCTTCAGCCGATGACGATCAGCGCCTGGCCGTACTCGACCGGCTGGCCGTTCTCGACCAGTATCGCCTTGACCACGCCCGCCCGATCCGCCTCGATCTCGTTCATGAGCTTCATGGCTTCGATGATGCACAACGGATCGCCGACCTGCACCTCATCGCCCACGTCGACGAACGGCTTGGCCCCGGGCGATGCCGAACGGTAGAAGGTCCCAACCATGGGGGACTTGACGACGTGACCCTCAGACTCGACCGGTGCAGCGGGAGCGCCACCGTTCGTCGCCGGGCCACCGGTGGGCACGAGGGAAGTGACCGGTGCGGGCGCCTGAACGGTTGCCGGAGACGGCGCTTGGACCCCGGCGGGCAACGACCGCGTAATTCGTACCCGCTCTTCGCCTTCGGAGATTTCCAGCTCGGCGATGCCGGAGCTCTCGACCAGCTCGATCAGCGTTTTCAGCTTGCGCAAGTCCATCGAACTGGTCCCCTTCCCCTATTGTGCGATGGTGCGATGTCCGCGTCGGGCCGACAATTCGGGCCCGTGGCGGCCCTACCGCGGGCGCGAGCGGCGGGGATTGTGCGTTGCCGATGCTCCCCTCAAGCCCCACATTAAGGCTTTGAGTTTGCCGGAGATCGATGCAGATTGTACAGCATTGGCCACATTTATCGCCCGCAGTGCCCGTGGAGTCGTTTCGGGCCGCAGGCATGAGCCGGCGACGCTCCAGCCGCTCTGTGGGTTTCGCGCCGGGGCTAGAGGAGGCGCTCGGCGGACGGACCCGGCGACCCGCCGCCCTTACCGGCAGCGGCGATGAGCGCCGGATCATTAGCCGCCGGCAATCGCGAATCGCGCTTCGATTCTGGTTGTCGACCAGTCGATGCTCGGCGGTCATGGCGCGCCGGGCGCTGTTCGATCGCGTCGCGCTGCTGCGAAACGCGCGCCTCTGAGGAAGCGGCTCTACCAGCGCCCATGCCGGCAGCGCGATGACCGTACCGATAGGGCACCGACCCGGCGCACCGGCTCAGGCATCTGCACTCGCGGTCTCCATGGCGATCCAGTCGAGGTAGGCGGGCAGGGCATTGCAGATCGGGACCGCGACGATCTCCGGAAGCTCGTACGGATGGCGCTGGCGGATCGCCGCCTCGACTTTCGGGTAAAGCTCGGCGCGGGTCTTGATCGCGACCGGAATCTCGTCGGCCGTTTCGATTTCCCCTCGCCAGTGATAAAGTGATCGCACAGTGGTGCCGATCTGAATGCAAGCGGCCAACCGCGCCGCGAGAAGCTCCCGTGCCAGCGCTTCCGCGCCGGTCCGTTCGGGCAGTGCGGTGAGCACCAGAACAGCCGACTGCGATGCGGAACGCTGCGGCCGCGATGCGGGGGTCGCCGTCGTCGCCGACGTCAAGGAGCCTCCATGCGTTTGATCGTGATGTTGATTGTACTCAGTTTCCCGGTACTCGACGTGCTGGCAACGATGCGTTTCGCCCGCTGGACCGGCATCCCTACGTTGGCATGGCTCGTCGCGTCGGCGGTCGCAGGGCTTCTGCTCCTGCGCAATGAGCGAACGACTTTTCGCGCCAAGACCCTCGCCGCACTGCGCGGCGATCAGCCGCTGCTGCGCGGTTTACTCGACAGCGGCCGCCGGATTCTCGCTGGGCTGCTGCTCACACTGCCGGGCATCATTTCCGACCTGATCGCGCTGGTGTTGCTCCTGCTGCCGATCAATCTGGGCGCTCCGCTGGCGACGCAGTCCGCTGGAATGGGTCAGGGCTTCGCGCGCGAGCCGATCGACGGCGACTATCGCCGAACCGAATAGCGAGCTTCGGAGAGACTGCCTACGGCCCGAAAAGCGTCGGCTCGGTCTTCCCCGCGCGCCAGTAGGCCCAGAGCATCAATGCGATGCCGGCGACAACCATCGGCAGCGACAGCCACTGCCCCATCGACAGCCCGAGCGCCAGGACTCCGAGAAAGCTGTCCGGCTCGCGCGCGTACTCGACCACGAAACGGAATACTCCGTAACCGAGTAGGAACAGCCCGGACGCCGCGCCGACCGGCCGTCGCCGCCGCGTGTAGAGCCACAGCAGTGCGAACAGTGCGAGCCCTTCCAGCCCGAATTCGTAGAGCTGCGAAGGATGCCGGGGCTGCGCATCGACCTGCGGGAAGACCATTCCCCAGGGCAAGGTCGTGGGCCGACCCCACAACTCGCCGTTGATGAAGTTACCGAGTCTTCCCGCGGCCAGCCCGAGCGGCACCAAGGGCGCCACGAAATCGGTGACCTCGAGCCAGCGCTTGTGCCGGCGGTGTGCGAACAACGCCAGCGCCAAGAGCACTCCGATGAACCCGCCGTGAAAGCTCATGCCTCCTTGCCAGAGCGCCAGTATCTCGAGCGGGTGGCCGAGGTAGTAGAGCGGCTTGTAGAAGAGCACATACCCCAGGCGCCCGCCGAGAATCACCCCGAAGACACCGTAGAAGAGCATGTCGTCGACGTCGCGCGGATGCCAACCGGTCAGCAGGTTCTCGCGCGCGCGGAGCTTTCCCAGCACGACGAAGAGCACGAAGCCGACCAGATACATCAGCCCGTACCAGCGAATCGGCAGAGCGATCGTGAGCGATCCCAGCGTGAACGGACCGATGGTGAACGCGACCGGATCGAACTGGGGATGAACCAGCATGGCTCGAGCGGCGCGAGCCTCTCGCGCCGATGGCTTTGTTAGAATCCAGCCATTATAGTCGAGAGAGGAGTCCACGATGCCGACCAATCGCCGCAGCCGCATCATCACGCAGGGCGTGGCCCGCTCGCCGAATCGCGCGATGCTTCGCGCTGTGGGCTTCGGTGACGAGGACTTCGACAAACCCCTCGTCGGCGTCGCCAATGGACACAGCACCATGAATCCCTGCAACGCCGGCATCCAGCCGCTCGTCGACCGCGCGATGGCCGCCCTGAAGGACGCCGGCGCCATGCCGCAAGTGTTCGGCTTTCCGACGGTGACCGACGGCATCGCCATGGGCACCGAGGGAATGAAGTACTCGCTCGTATCGCGCGAAGTGATCGCCGATGCGATCGAGGTCGCGGTGAACGGTCAGTTCATGGACGGCGTGCTCTGTGTCGGCGGCTGCGACAAGAACATGCCCGGCAGCATGATGGCGATGGCGCGCATGAACGTGCCGGGGATCTTCGTCTACGCCGGCACGATCAAGCCCGGTTTCTGGAAAGGCGAGAAGCTCACCATCGTGAGTCCGTTCGAAGCGGTCGGCGCCTTCAGCGCCGGCAAGATGGCCAAGGAGGATTTCGAGGGCATCGAGCGGCATGCCTGCCCCACTGTGGGTGCGTGCGGCGGACAGTACACGGCGAACACAATGTCGTCGTCGTTTGAGGCGCTGGGAATGAGCCTCCTGGGCAGCTCGCAAATGGCCTCCCCCGATCCCGAGAAGGCGGATTCGGCCGCGGCGTCAGCGCGAGCGCTCTTCAACGCCGTGAAGATCGATCTCAAGCCCCGCGACATCATTACCCGTAACGCCATCGAGAACGCGGTCACGCTGGTGATGGCGACCGGCGGCTCGACCAATGCCGTGCTGCACTATCTCGCGATCGCCGCGGCGGCCGAGGTTGAGTGGACGATCGACGACTTCGAGCGGGTGCGCAAACGCGTCCCCGTGCTGTGCGAGCTCAAGCCCTCGGGCCGCTTCGTCGCCACCGATTTCCACGCCGCGGGCGGCGTGCCGCAGGTGCTAAAGATGCTGCTCGATCACGGCCTGTTGCACGGCGAGTGCATGACGATCACGGGCAGGACGATGGCCGAGGAACTGGCGAGCGTGCCGTCCGAGCCGCGCGCCGATCAGGAAGTGATCCGCCCATGGTCGAGGCCGCTGTACGCGCAGGGCCATCTTGCGATTCTCAAGGGCAACCTGGCCTCGGAAGGCTGTGTCGCCAAGGTCATGGGGATCAAGCGGCGGTCGATCACCGGCCCAGCGCGCGTCTTCGACTCCGAGCCGGCGTGCCTGGAAGCGATCATGGCGAGGAAGATCAAGCCCGGCGACGTGATCGTCATCCGCTACGAAGGACCGAAGGGCGGACCGGGCATGCAGGAAATGCTCGCGCCCACCTCGGCGTTGATCGGGCAAGGCCTCGGCGAATCGGTCGGGCTGATCACCGACGGGCGCTTCTCGGGGGGCACCTGGGGCATGGTCGTGGGCCATGTCGCGCCCGAAGCGTACGTCGGCGGGACCATCGCGCTCGTCGAAGAGGGCGACTCGATCACCATCGACGCCGACAAGCTGCTCCTGCAACTCAACGTCGACGACGCCGAGCTGGCGCGGCGCCGGGCGCGCTGGAAACAACCCGCTCCGCGTTACACGCGCGGAGTGCTGGCGAAATACACCCGGCTTGTCTCCACCGCGAGTCTCGGCGCGATCACCGACCGCGGCGGCTGACCACATCCCGGAAAACGCGGAGGACCCATGAACGCATCTGCCATCCGCTTTGTGTCGTTCGCGACAGCGTGTGCGCTCTCTCTTGCCGGCCTTTCCGGCTGCGCCTCGGCCCCCGCCGGTCCGCCGGTCGATGCGCCGCGCCTCGCGGTGGGCGACCGCTGGCAATACCGCGTGACCGACAATCTCCGGCGCGGCGCGGTTTCCGAGCTCGACGCGGAAGTGGTCGCCGTGTCCGGCGGGTCCGCCCGGGTCAGGCTCGCTGTCACGGACAGCAGCGGCCGCAGCGAATCGTTCGACGAGATCGACGGCGGGGCGCTGCGTGCGGGATCGCTGTGGCGCGAGCCGCCGCGCTCGTTCAGCCCGCCGGCGCAACTCCTCCCGTTTCCATTGAGTGATGGCAAGACGTGGCGGCAATCGATCGACACGCTGCGCGGCGACACCCAGCTCAAGGACCAGATCCTCATCTACGGCAGGGTCGACGGCCGCCAAACGACCAGCGTTCCCGCAGGCGGATTCGACGCAGTGTACGTCTATCGCATCGTTCAGCTCGACGACGAGGAGTTCTGGCGCACGCGCACCACGCGCCGCGACGCGATCTGGTATGCACCGGAGGTCAAAGCGCCCGTGCGCGAAACCCGAGAGGCGGAGTACACGGAGAAGGGTGGCGGGCCCGACATGACCACGGTCCGGACCGAATCCACGCTGATCGAGCTGGTGTCGTTTCGGCCCGGCGGAAAGTAACCTAACGGCGGGCAAGCGAGCTGAGCCGCGGTGACGAAGGCGCATGAGGCGGCGCAGTCGTCGTAAGCGGGTGGCTCGTGCGCGGCCACTCATGTTCTCCAGTGGCCGCCGCGAGCCGGGTACCCGCTCGGCGACGCGCTTGCGCCGCCAGCGCCGGAGTCACCGCGGCTCAGTTCGCAGATGAATTGCGCTACGTCAGCCCCAGCCGCTGCCAGATGATCGTGGTCAGGCTCGCCTGATTGAGCGTGTAGAAATGCAGCCCCGGCGCGCCATGCGCCAGGAGGTCGCGGCATAGGTCGGTGACGACGTCGAGCCCGAAGGCGCGGATCGACGCCGCATCGTCGCCCAAGCTCTCCAGCTTGCGACGGATCCAGCGCGGGATCTCCGCGCCGCAGGCGTCCGAAAAACGCGCCAGCTTGGAGAAGCTCAGTATCGGCATGATGCCGGGCACGATGGGCACTTCGACGCCCGCGGCGCGCGCTTCGTCGACGAAGTGGTAGTAGCCGCCGGCGTTGAAGAAGTATTGGGTGATCGCCGAGTCCGCGCCAGCGTCGATCTTGCGCTTGAAGTTGACAAGATCTTCGTGCGGCGTGCGTGCCTGGGGGTGATACTCCGGATACGCGGCGACCTCGATGTGGAACCACTCCCCGGTCACAGTCCGAATGAATTCCACGAGCTCGTTGGCGTAGCGGAACTCGCCGCAATCGGCCGTTCCCGACGGCAGGTCGCCGCGCAGCGCGACCAGATGCCCGATCCCATGCTCGCGATAGGTCTGTAAGGTCGCGCGCACGCTCTCCCGCGTCGAGCCGATGCAGGAGATATGCGGTGCGGCGCGCTGTCCCGACGCCTGGATCTCGAGCACGGTGGCGAGCGTCCGGTCGCGCGTCGAGCCGCCGGCCCCATAGGTCACCGAGAAGAACTTCGGCCGGAGCCGCGCGAGTTGCTCGCGGGTGGCGCGCAACTTCGCCGCGCCCTCCGGCGTGGCGGGCGGAAAGAACTCGAAGCTGAAGATGCGATCGCTGGTTTCGCTCATCGACGACGCGGTCAGTCGCGCCTGCCGAGCAGCAGCGCGGACAAAGCCCAGGAGATGATGCTGTACAGAATGGCGCCGAAGAACGCCGACCAGAAGCCGGCGACGTGGAACCCCTGAACGAACGAGCCGACGAACCAGAAAAGCAGCCCGTTGATCACGAAGATGAACAGCCCGAGCGTCAGCAGGGTGGCCGGCAGTGTCAGCAGGATCAAAAGCGGCCGGATGAAGGTGTTGATGAGCCCGAGGATCAGCGCCGCGATCAGCGCAGTCGGGACCGAGTCGACGCTGATCGACGACATCAGATACGGCAGCGCGAGGAGCGCCGCCGCGTTGATCAGCCACACGAGCAGAAGTCGCATCGTCGCCATTCCTTCGTGCGCGGGCGTCACCGAGCGCCGTCGCAAAACGGCTTGACGGCGGCGTACAAGGTCGCGTTGACCGGCGCCACGAGCCCGGCTTCCTTAGCCATTCGCGCCACCGCGCCCGAGAGCCACGGCGCTTCGAGTCGGTTGCCCGCGACGAGGTCGTTCAACATCGACGACTTCATCTCTGCGGGTAGCCCGTCGGCGAAAGCCATCTGCTGCTCGGCGAACGCGTCCGGAAGTGCGACGCCGCGCGCGTGGGCCACCCCAACGGACTCGCGTATGGCCGCCTCGAGCACCGCGCGCAGGTCGGAATCGGCACGGATCACGCCGATCGACTGGCGGGTGGCGCAGGTGACGCCGGACATCGGGGCGAGAAAGGCGAATTTCTCCCAGAGCGCGCGACGGATGTCGGCGACCAGCTCGGCGTCGATGGCGGCGCCGCGGCACGCGTCGAGGAGCCTCCGCGCGGCGCCCTCCTGCTCGCGCAGGACCGGCCCGAAGCGCAACCGTGCCATCTGCCCGGTGTGCGCGATCACGCCCGGCTCGGCGATGGTCGCCGCGATATACGCGACGCCGCCCATCACGTGCTGCGCGCCGACCACCGCGCCGATGCGCTCGATGCTCTCCACACCGTTCTGGAACGGGATCACCACCCCGCCGCCGGCGAGGAGCGGCCGGATCGCTTCCGCGGCGGGCTCGGTATCCCAGAGCTTGACCGCGAAGAGCACAACGTCGGCGCGGCCGAGCGTCGCCGGATCGTCGCTCGCCGTGGGCTTTTCCAGCCGGATGTCACCGGAGCCGCTCTTCACCGTGAGGCCGCGCTCGCGCATCGCCGCGAGATGTCGGCCGCGGGCGATGAACGCGACCTCCTCGCCGGCCTTCGCCAGCTTGGCGCCGAAGTAGCCGCCCACGCCTCCTGCGCCCATCACTGCAATGCGCATTGCCTCGCCCTTTCTCGGCGGCGTGACCGGCGTGCGAAGCGCGCGTCCACGTCGTTCGACTACGCGATGATCAGTAACGATAGCTGTCCGGCTTATAGGGCCCGCGCACGTGCACGCCGATGTATCGCGCCTGCTTGTCGGAGAGCTCGGTCAGCGTCGCGCCGAGCTTCTTCAACTGCAGCCGGGCAACTTTTTCGTCGAGGTGCTTCGGCAGCACGTAGACCCCGACCGGATACTTCCGGCCGCCGGACTGCGCGTCGCCCCACAGCTCGATCTGCGCCATCACCTGGTTGGTGAACGAGCTCGACATCACGTAGCTCGGATGGCCGGTCGCGCAGCCCAGGTTCACCAGCCGTCCTTCGGCGAGCAGGATGATGCGCTTGCCGTCGGGGAAGATGACGTGATCGACCTGCGGCTTGATGCTCTCCCACTTGTACGCCTTGAGCGACGCGACATCGATCTCGTTGTCGAAATGACCGATGTTGCAGATGATCGCGTTGTTCTTCATCCGCCGCATGTGCTCGTGGGTGATCACGTCGATGTTGCCGGTCGCGGTGACGAAGATGTCGGCCTTGTCGCAGGCGTAATCCATGGTGACGACGCGGTAGCCTTCCATCGCCGCCTGTAGCGCGCAGATCGGGTCGATCTCGGTGACCCAGACCTGCGCCGAGAACGCGCGCAGCGCCTGTGCCGAGCCCTTGCCAACGTCGCCGTAGCCGTTGACCACGGCGATCTTGCCGGCAACCATGACGTCGGTCGCCCGCTTGATGCCGTCGACCAGCGATTCGCGGCAGCCGTAGAGGTTGTCGAACTTGGACTTGGTCACCGAATCGTTGACGTTGATCGCCGGGAACTTGAGTTCGCCCCTGGCATGCATCTGGTAGAGGCGGTGCACGCCGGTCGTGGTCTCCTCGGTCACGCCCTTGACCGCGGCGAGACGAACCGAATACCAGGTCGGATCCTTGGCCAGCTTGGCCTTGATCGCGGCGTACAGCACGTGCTCTTCCTCGCTGGTCGGCTTGGCCAGCACCGAGATGTCCTTCTCGGCGCGCGCGCCCAGGTGCAGCAGCAGCGTGGCATCGCCGCCGTCGTCGAGGATCATGTTGGAGTAGCCGCCATCGGTCCACTCGAAGATGCGGTGGGTGTAGTCCCAGTAGTCCACCAGCGACTCGCCCTTCACCGCGAACACGGAAATGCCGTCCTTGGCAATCGCAGCGGCGGCGTGGTCCTGGGTCGAGAAGATGTTGCACGACGCCCAGCGGACTTGAGCGCCCAACGCGGTCAGCGTCTCGAT
>DASVPH010000009.1:0-2166 GCA_036382945.1 Casimicrobiaceae bacterium | reverse complement strand
TCACGCGCCGCGCTCATGCCCTATGCCGTCACGAGAGCGCCGGCCGCGCGCCGCCCCAGTCGCGCCTCGCCGATCACCCGCTGCAGGGCGAGCAGCGCCACGAGCATCAGGACGATCAGCACGGACGAGTACGCTATCGCGAGCGGATACTCTCCCGCCTCCACGCGGTTGATGATATAGACGGTCGCGAGGTTGTATTTGGCCGTGGCCAGAAAGATCACCGCGCTGACCGCCGTCATGGCGTGGGTGAAGCTGAACACCAGGGTGGCCAGGATCGCCGGGCGCAACAGCGGCATCACCACGCGGGTGAGCGTGCGCAGCGTCGAGGCGCGCAGCGTCGCCGAGGCCTCGTCGAGCGTCTTGTCGATCTGGGCGAGGGCCGCCGCGCCGGCGCGCACGCCGACCGGCATGTTGCGGAAGACGAAGCAGATCACGAGGATCGCCATCGTGCCGGTCAGCTCGAGCGGCGGCACGTTGAAGGCGACGATGTACGACACGCCGATCACCGTGCCGGGAATGGCGAAGCTCACCAGCGTCAGGAATTCGAACGCGCGCCTGCCGGCGAAGCGATGGCGCGTGATCACGTACGCCGCGAGGAGCCCGATCACGGCCGTGAGCGGTGCCGCGATTGCGGCGACCTCCAGCGTGTTGAACAGGCTGTCCCACGCCGAGCCGCTGAAGAAGATGCCGCGTGGACCCCATTCGGCGCCGAAACCCGCGCCGAGATGGCGGAAGGTGGGCGTCATGTCGCCGCGTCCGATGTCGCGCACGAAGCCGCCGGTGAAGATGACCGCGTAGGACATCAGCGTGAAGACGATCCACGCCGCGCCGACGCCGAAGCACGCTCGCCAGAGCCCGCGCGGAAGGGCGGCCGGTGCGCCGCCGTCGCCCTTCCCGGTGACCGTCACGTAGGAGGCACGCCCGAGCCAGCGCTGCTGCAGCCAGAACGCGACCAGGGTCATCGCGAGCAGGACCGTGGCCAGGACCGCTGCGCGTCCGGGGTCGTACTGCGCGCCCGCGATCGCGAAGAAGATCTTCGTCGAAAGGACCTCGAAGTCCGCGGCGAGCACGATCGGATTGCCGAAATCGGCGAGGCTCTCGACGAAGCAAAGCAGAAATGATGCGGCGAGCCCCGGCCGCAGCAGCGGCCAGGTGACGGTGCGGAACACGCGAGCGCGCGACGCACGCAGCGTCTGTGCGGCTTCTTCGAGCGCCGGACTGATCGCGGAGAGCGCACCGTGCAGAATCATGAAAGCTATCGGCGCGAAAGTGAGTAACTGCGCGAGCGTCAGACCCGGCAGGCCGTAGATCCAGCGCGAGCGCGGAATGCCGAACAGCGCATCGAGCCAGCCGGTGATGAGCCCGGTGCGGCCGAAGAGCACGATCAGCGAGAGCGCCAGCACGAACGGCGGCGTGATGAACGGCAAGATCGACATCACCTTCAGCACGCCCGCATAGCGCCGGCCGCCACGCTGCACGACGAGCGCGAGCACGAGGCCGACCAGAGTCGAAAGCACGCCGACGATCGTCGCGAGGAGCGCCGAGTTGATCGCCACGCCGCAGCGCGTGCCACCGCCGAGGCAGCCCATACCCCAGATGTCGGCAGTGAGCAGGCGCTCGGCGGCGAGCCCCGGCGCGAAATGCCGCTCCCGATCGAGCACCGCCGCGACGAGCGACGTGGCGACCGGATAGAAGATGAACACGAGCAGCAGCGCGGAGATGACCACGACGATGGTCGCGATCGCCGAATTGCCGCCGAACCACCCCTCGCGGGTAAGCGAACGGGCCAGGCAGACCAGGAGCGCGCCGAGAACGATGCCGGCGCCGACGCCGAAGGCGAGCCCGCCCACGGCACCGGCGAACGCCGCGCCGAAGGTCCAGGCGACCCCGAGCCCGGCTGCGATCCCGGTCGGCGCGGATCGCCCGGCCCACGCGAGCGCGAGCGCCGCGGCGGCAGCGAGGAAGAGCGGCCACAGCGACAGCGTTCCGGAGAGCGCCAGGATGAGCGCCGACGGCCAGGCGCCGGCGCCCCACGGCACGGCGATGAGCGTGGCCAGCGCGACCGCGGCGGCGGCCACCGTCGCCCGATCGCGCGCCCGCGGCGCGACCGCAGCCGCCGCAACGACCGGCGCAGTAGGAGCCATCAAGCTCGTCGTCCCCGCGAGC
>DASVPH010000008.1:0-44614 GCA_036382945.1 Casimicrobiaceae bacterium | reverse complement strand
CGCTGCTTCGCAGCTTAACGTTCGCAATGCTCACGTTAGCCTACGCTGAAACTTCGTTTTCGCAGCTTCGCTCGTGTACGCTGTCGTACACGTCGCTCGCTGCCTCATTGGCCAATGAGGTATCCCATCCCGAAACACGGCAGTCGCAACCGCGCGGAGGTATTTCAGAGGTTCCCTAATGCCTGCGCGCTAAAGTCATGGCGGAATCCAAACTGAAGGAGCTCAAGATGCTGAAGCAAGCCGCGCATAACCTAAACGCTACTCGTGTCGCCGATGCCGCGCTCGTCGCGTCGCGCCGCGTCTGGCTCGCCGGCCTCGGGGCGGCCGTCGTCACGCGCGATTGGGCGCGCAACGATGCCGGCGGGCTCTTTCGCACGCTGGTCAAGGAAGGCGAGGGCGTAGAAAAGCGCGCCATGCGCGTGATCGGCCGGCGACTCGATTTCTCGCTCGCACTCGCGGCGAGCACCTGGAGCAAGGCACGCCACACCGGGCTCAGTGCCGTCAACGGGTTGGTCGATACGGCGGCAGCGGCGCTTCCCGGGCTGAAGGCGGCGTCCACGACCAGCACGAGCGCCCAGCGCAGGAAGACGGCGTCACGCGCGAAGCCGCGGCGTGTGCGTCGGAGCGGGCGGTCGGCGGGGAAGAGCAAGACGAGGCTGATGTAACATCGCGGCGTTGCGGCCGCTCGACGCGCTGGCGCAGTGGCTCGATCGCGATGTTTCTGGCAGCCGTCCCGGCCCGCAGCTCCGGGAGAGGCTGCGTAGACCGCGCTCCCGGTTCAAACCTACAATCGCCACATCGACATCGACGTGAAATTCCATGGCGGAGCGCAAACGCCCGCGGCGCACGCGCGAGCGCATCCTCGAGTCCGCGCTCGCGCTCTTCAATCGTTCCGGCGAGCCGCACATCACCACCGCGGACATCGCCAACGAGATGGAGATCAGCCCCGGCAATCTGTACTACCATTTCCGGAACAAGGACCAGATCATCGCCGAGCTGTTCGCCGCGTTCGAGCGGCGCCTCGACGGCCTGCTAACCACACCGGAGCGGCGGGGCGCGGAGGTCGAAGATCTGTGGCTGCTATTGCACCTGTGGTTCGAAGCCATGTGGGAGCATCGCTTCTTGTTTCGCGACTTGGACGAGATCCTGTCGCGCAACCGCGCCCTCGCTTCGCGCTTCGCAGTGCTCACGCGCCACGGCGTGCGCAGCGTGATAGAGTTGTGCCGGGGAATGGTCGGAACCGGAGCGATGAAGGCGTCCGAGCGCGAGATCGCGGCGCTCGCCGAGAACGTCGCCGTCGTCGCCACCTTCTGGATCTCGTATCAGAAAAGCTTCGCCGGCGAGGGCGGCGAAGGTGCGGTCAGCCTCGATCGTGCCGCGTATCAGGTGCTGTCGCTGATCGCGCCGTTCCTGCGCGGCGACCCCCGCGAGTTGCTCGAGCGCTTGAGCCGGGATTATCTCTAGGGAAGCTCTCATTAGAGGCGCCGGATGGCGAAGCAATGGGTAAAGTTCCCTCACGCCGACAAGGCCTACGTCTACGATGCCGCGGCGCTCAAGAAGCACTGGGGCCGGCTGCATCGCGGCGACGCCGAGCAGTTTCCCGAGGACGAAGCGGTGCAGACCGCCTGGCGTCATTACCACGCCGGCGAGTTCCAGCGCGCGGTCGCAGCGGGAATCGGCGCCGGAGGGCCAGGTGCGAACGCCGCGGTCAAGGCGCAGGCGATCTACGCCAACTATCTCGAAAAGACGCAGAAGACGAAGCTCGCGCTTCTCGAGGAGGCCGCCGCTTGGGCCGCGGAGCGCCGCGCGAGCGCGCCGAAGGATCCGAACGGCCATTACCTCTACGCGTACGCGCTGGGTCGTTACGGGCAGGGCATCTCGGTCGTGAAGGCGCTCGCGCAAGGCTTCGGCGGCAAGATCAGGGCTGCGTTGGCGCGCGCGCTTGAGCTCGCGCCCTCGCACCCTGACGCGCACATCGCATACGGCGCATACCAGGCCGAGGTGGTCAACAAGGTCGGCGCGCTCGTTGCAGGTATGACTTATGGTGCGAAGAAGGATTCCGCGCTCGAGCATTTCCGGAAGGCGGTGAAGCTCAATCCGGATTCGGCGATCGCCCGCATCGAGTATGCCAATGGGCTGATCCTGCTCTTCGGCAAGGAGAAGCTCGACGAGGCGACCAAGCTCTACGAGCAGGCCGCCGAGTGCACTCCGGTGGATGCGATGGAGCGGCTCGACGTGGAACTGGCGCGGTCCGAGCTGGAATAAGCCGGAACGCTTCGCCGGCGAGCTTACGCGACGGCGGCACGTTCGATCTGCGCCGCCGTCGGCGGCTCGGGCCACGGCCAGGGGGAGAGCAGTGTGGCCAGGACGAGCTTCTCGAACTCGTCCGCGAACTGCTCGATCACGCGCTCGGGATGGGGGCAGAGCGAGCGGTCGGCGATCAGACCGAATTGGACCTCACCCGCGTAGGTCATGATCGACACGCCCATGCCGATGTCGCCCGACTGCGGCACCCAGAACATCAGGCGATCGATCCTGGCGCCGGCCAAGTAGAGCGCGTGTTGCGGCCCGGGGACGTTGGTCATCACCGCCGTCGCGTTCTTCGCCAGCATGGCCAGAAGCCGCTCTTGCAGCAGATGTGGCCCGGCGCCCATCGCGGCCAGGATGCCCAGCGCGATCACGGGCTGATACGACCCTTTCAGCGAGCGCATGTTGGCGCGCACGGCATAGAGCCGCTCCACGGGATTCTCGATGCCGATCGGCAGTTCGAGAAACACCAGCCCGAACTTGTTGCCGAGCCGGTACGCCTGCTCCAGCGGCCGCAGGTTCACTGGGACGAGCGCGCGGATCACCACGCCGTCGACGGCATCACCCCGGCGCACGAGGTACGCGCGCAGCGCCCCGGCCACCGAAGAGAGGAGCACGTCGTTGACCGACGCGCCCAGCGCCCTGCCGACCACCTTTACTTCGTCGAGCGGGATCGGGTCGGCCCAGGCGACGCGTTTGGTGGCGCCGGGCTTGCCCTTGAAGCGCGTGGGCGAGTCTTCGCGCATCAGAGCGAGCTTGACGAGCTCGGCCGCGACCGCGCCGCCTTGCTCGGCCAACGCGAGCGCTTTCGGCGGGTCGCGCCACAATTGCGCGCCTTTATCGATGAGCGCCGAGGCCGCCCTCGACGCCATCTCGAGCGCGCTCCCCAACGACACCGTGAGCTGCGAGAGCAGATCGTCCTCGGCGTCGGCGCGCGCTGCCGCCCGCGCCGGCGCGGGACGGACGCTGCCCGCACGGTCGGTATCGGTCATCGACAGCAGCACCTGGATGAGCGCGATGCCGTCGGCGTAGCAATGGTGAATGCGCAGCACCACCGCGCTGCCCCCCTTGTAGTTCGCGACCAGGTCGAACTGCCACAGGGGATGCCGCGACTCGAGCGGGGTGGCGACGAGCTTGCTCACCAGCGCCTCCAGCTCGACATCGCCCGCGCTGCGCGGAAGCGCCGCCTCCCGCACGTGACGCTCGAGGTCGAAGCGCTCGTCGGTCTTCCACTGGAACCCGCTCAGCGACTGCAGCGTCCGCAGCGGCCGCTGGCGAAAGCGCTGGAAGCGCAGGAGGCGCGATGCGATCGTCGAACGCAGCCTCGCGAGCGTAATGCGTTCGCGCAGCACGAGCACGCCGCAGATCACCATCAAATTGCCCGGACGATCCATGCGCAACCAGGCAACGTCGACGCTGGACATGCTCTCGCGCTTGTTCTCGGCCATGGCGAATCAAGTTTGCCGGCAACTCGCGGGCCGCGCTAAAGTAGCAGTGGACCGAGGGCGACGTCAAAGGCGATCGGCCCGGCGGCTTCGATTTTGTCGGCGCGGCGAAACACGACGCCTGGGCCAAGCTCAAAGGCATGGGCAAGGACGAGGCGATGCGGAACTACATCAAGCAGGTGGAGCGGCTGAATCGGGAGTAGCGGGGGCCGAGCCGCGTGAATCCCCGGACCGACGGTGCAACAGTCCCGGTCACAAGTCAGGCAGGCGTGCCGGGCCGAACCTTGCGCCTCGAGCCCTTCTTCGCTGCAACTTTGGGCTTCCCGCCGGCGGGCGTGACCGGGCGCGTGCCCTTCGCTTTGAGCAGCGCGTTGACCGCCTCGGAGAGCGCGTCCACGCGCTCGGTGAGCCGCTTCACGTCCGCTGCCGAATAGACGCCGAGCCGGCCGAGCGCGCGCGCCACACGCTTCTCGAACACCTGCTCGAGCTTGTCCCAGGTTTCGCCGGCCGCCGCCTGCATCTCCTTCGCCTTGGCCTTCGCTGCGTCGCGAGCGGCTTCCGCCGCGCCGGCGGCAGCGGCACGCGTCTTGGCTTCGACGCTCTCACCTTGCTGGACCAGCGCGTCGAAGACCTTCCCGCCTTCCTGCTGCGCCTTCGCGAACGCACCCAGGCCCGCGAGCCAGATCTTGTGAGACGAGTCGAGAATGGCCTGCGACAGATTCTTTGCCTGCTCGACGGGATTCGAACCGTGCTTCGCTTTGGCTTTCTTCAGCATCTCGCCCTCCGTGGGCAAACTCGCAACCGCCACCAAGCGGTGATTTTAGGCCTCCTAAACTAGAGCAATCATACTAAACGAGGTCCCAGAGGGGCCGCCGTATAATGGCTGTGCTTTGCGCCCGGCCGCTTGAAGCCGGCCCGAACCGCCGCGGGGAGAGCGGCTTCGTAATCGCCGCTTCGAGCTCGAGGAGGAATCGCGATGGCCTATTTCGTCACTGGCGGCACCGGTTTCATCGGCCGCTTTCTGATCGAAAATCTGCTCAGGCGCGACGAGCCCGTCTATGCGCTGGTTCGCGAGGGCTCGCAGAAGAAGCTCGCCTCGCTGCGCGAGAGCTGGGGCGTCGACGAAAAACGCGTGATCGGCGTGGTCGGCGACCTCGCCAAGCCCAATCTCGGGGTGCCCGAGGCCGAGCTCGCCAAGCTCAAGGGCAGGATCGGGCACCTGTTCCATCTCGCCGCGATCTACGACCTCTCCGCGAGCCCCGAAGCGCAGGAGCTCGCCAACATCGACGGCACGCGGCACGCGGTCGAATTCGCGCACGCGGTGCAGGCAGGCTGTTTCCATCACGTGAGCTCGATCGCCGCCGCGGGGCTCTACGAGGGGACCTTCCGCGAGGACATGTTCGAGGAGGCCGAAGAGCTCGACCATCCGTACTTCAAGACCAAGCATGTCTCCGAAGGCATCGTGCGCAACGAGTGCAAGCGGCCGTGGCGGGTCTATCGCCCAGGCCTCGTCGTCGGCCACTCGCAGACCGGCTACATCGACAAGATCGACGGACCGTACTATTTCTTCAAGCTGATCCAGAAGATGCGCAGGATGCTGCCGGCGTGGGTGCCGACGATCGGCATCGAAGGCGGGCGCATCAACCTCGTTCCGGTCGACTTCGTGGCGAACGCGATCGATTATCTCGCGCACAAGAAGGGCCTCGACCGCAAGTGCTTCCACCTGACCGATCCGGCGCCGCACCGCATCGGCGAGGTCCTCAACATTTTCGCCAAGGCCGCGCACGCGCCGCAGATGACGATGCGCATCAACGCGCGCATGTTCGGGTTCATCCCGGCGCCGATCCTGTACGGCATCGCCTCGCTCTCTCCGATCAAGCGCATGATCCGCGCCGTGCTCAAGGACCTCGGCATTCCAAAGGACGTGTTCCACTTCGTCAACTGGCCGACCCGCTACGACAATCGCGAGGCGACGAAGGCGCTGAAGGGCTCGGGCATCGCGGTGCCGCATCTGGAGACCTATGCGGCGAAGCTTTGGGACTACTGGGAGCGCAACCTCGATCCCGACCTTTTCATCGACCGGAGCCTGTCGGGCCAGGTGAAGGACAAGGTGGTGGTGGTCACCGGCGCCTCTTCCGGGATCGGCAAGGCGACCGCGCTCAAGCTCGCCGCTACCGGCGCGAAGGTCGTGCTCGTGGCTCGCGGCGAGGAAAAGCTCCTCGAGACGCAGAGGGAGATCGAGGCCCTCGGCGGCCGGGCCTGGATCTACACCTGCGACATCTCCGACATGGCAGCCGCCGACGCGCTGGTCGCCAAGGTGCTCAAGGATCACGGCGCCTGCGATTACCTGGTGAACAATGCCGGGCGCTCGATCCGGCGCGGGATCGTGAACTCGCTCGATCGCTTCCACGACTTCGAGCGCACGATGCAGCTCAATTACTTCGGGTCGCTGCGGCTGATCATGGGCTTCCTGCCCAAGATGCTCGAGAAGAAGGCCGGTCACGTCATCAACATCTCGTCGATCGGCGTGCTCTCGAATGCGCCTCGCTTCTCTGCCTACGTCGCTTCGAAGTCGGCGCTCGACGCCTTCTCGGCCTGCGCCGCGTCCGAGTTTTTCGACAAGGGCATCAGCTTCACCACGATCAACATGCCGCTGGTGCGCACGCCCATGATCGCGCCGACCCGGATGTACGAGAACGTGCCCACCCTCTCGCCGGAAGATGCGGCCGATCTCGTGGTCGAGGCGATCGTCTACAAGCCGGTGCGCATCGCCACCCGGCTCGGCATCTTCGGCGCGGTCGCCCACGCCATCGCGCCGAAGCTCACCCAGATCCTGCTCAACACCGCCTTCAATATGTTCCCGGATTCGGCCGCCGCCGCCGGCAAGAAGGAGGGCGCGCCGCAACCGCTCACCGCCGAGCAGATGGCGTTCGCGCAACTGACACAGGGGATACACTGGTAGCGCGCCTGCGGAGCGCCGCGCTGGTCCAAGCTGGACGGCCCGGCGCGCCGAGTTCCCGACCCCTGGCCGGCGCGCGAAGGACCCGCCTCCGTGGTTTCGGGCGAAGGCCCGTTTCCAATCGGCGAAGCCCGTTGGGCGCTCGGCTAGCGAGACTCACAAGTTGTGTGCGACAGGAACGGGAACGGGGTATCATCCGACGAATTCAGCAGGCCTTGCGCGGCAGCATGGCTCTGATTCGTGGGGAGGGACCAAGAATGTCGACAAGAACTCTGCTTTTCGGCGTTGTCGTCGCGCCTATTCTAGCCGCATGCGCGCCTGCTCCACCGCGCACCACGGCACCCGTCTGTAATGCACACGTGTGTCGCGTCGTCGTCACCATAGCGAATTGCCAGATCTCGGCCGAGCCGGAGTCGATCGAGATTGGCAAGGAGAATCGGGACGTCGAGCTTCAATGGGACATCGCAACGGCTGGGTTCGCGTTCAGCGACGAGGGCATCGTAGTCAATGACGACCCCGGGCGGGAATTTCGTAGCCCGAGAAAGCCGCAGCCTACGAAGTTCCTGTTGAACGACCGGCACACGTTCGCGAAGGACTACAAGTACACCGTCAACGTGAAAGCATCGAGCGCGTGTCCTGCGCTTACGGCGGATCCTTGGGTCGTTAACAACTAGACCCGATCCTTCAAGGCTACGCGCCGTCGCGTCAAACGACGCAGCGCGCGCAGGTGCGCAACAACCAAGGCCAAGGGAGGCGCCGAATGCTACGAGTTGACGGAGGTAAGCGTCGACGAAGGAAAGAAGGGCAACACCATCACCTGGGATATTGTCGATCCGCGCTACGAGTTCGCGCAGAACGGCATTGTTTTCCCCGAAAACAGCGGCTTTACTTGCGGAGCGGAAAACAAGCAGAAGTTCAGCTGCAAAAACACTTCGGCGCCAGGCGTTTACAAATACACGATCAATGTGGCGGGCTTCGACCCGGTGGATCCTTGGGTCGTGAATAACTAGGCTCGGCGGTTCACGAGCCAGGCACGCGCCTCCGCGATGGCGTCATCATAGCCGAGCGCCCGGCCGGCTGCTTCGGCGCCGGCGAACGAGGAGGGGCCCAGCGTGTCGCGCGACTGCGCGATAAGAGGCTTGAGAAAGGCTTCATCGGTCGGGTCACGTTGAATTCCGGTATCGCCGATCTGCGCTTGCACGACTCCGTAGAAACGCGCCGCCCGCTCCCATTCCCTGCGTATGGCGGCAAGCCCGGCACAAACATCCAACACGCTTTGACCCGCTGGCCGAGAACCGATCTCTTCGGCGATCGTCAACGCCTCGAGCAGGACTGTCCGGGCGCGTTCGTACGCGCCCCGCCCGAGGAAGACCATCGCGAGGTTGAGGAGGCCCACCGCGATAATCTCCCGATCCCCCAATTCGCGGGCGAGAGCCACGACCTGATCGTACAACGGCTCCGCGGTTTCCAGATTCGCCTCGAGGCGGTGGAGTTGTGCGAGCGCATTGATCGCGCCGGCGAGCTCGCGCTTGTCTCCCAGCTCGCGTGCCAAGACGAGCGCTTCCTCGAGATAACCTCGCGCGGCGGCCGCCTCACCTACTCCAAGGGACGCCATACCCAGCGGCTGGAGCACCCGCGCGATCATCCCGGTGTTCCCGATCTCTCGGGCGATCGCCAGGCCTTCCTCCAGGTGCCGTAGCGCCTCGCTGTAGCGGCCCATGAAGGAGCAGTACTGCCCCGCGTCGGCGAGAATCTTGCAGCGGGCCTGATTTCGTCCCTGCGCGCCCTCGCGCGCCAGCGCCTCCAGGGTCAATCGATGGCCCAGGCCCAGAAGACCGCGGTTGAAGCAATAGGGCTTCACTGCGTGGACCAACCTCACCCCCGACTCTGCCCCAGCCTCCGTGCGATCGCACCACGAGTGCGCGGAAAGGAGATTTTCCCGCTCGAGATCGAGACGTCTGAGCCAGGTACTCTGCGATCCCCCAAAGAGCTCCGGCCTGGCCTTTTCGGCGAGCCCGAGGTAATACCCAAGATGACGGTCCCGGACCTGCTCCTCTTCGCCCGACTTGCCCAGACGCTCCCTTGCGTACTCACGCACGGTGTCCAGCAGACGATAGCGTCCACCCTCGGCCTCGATTGCGACGAGGGATTTCTCCACGAGATGCGTCAGCAGATCGAGAACGTCGGCGCCCTCGATGTCGCCCCCTGGGGCTATCGCTTCGGCGGCTTCGAGCGTCCACCCCCCCACGAACACCGCAAGCCGCCGAAACAGGGTCCGCTCGCGTTCGGTGAGCAGGTCGTGGCTCCAGTCGATCAAAGCACGCAATGTCTGCTGCCGCGGCAGCGCCGTCCGGTCGCCGCCCGTCAGCAAGCGGAAACGGTCGTTCAGTCGCGCCGCAATCGTCTCGACGGACAGCGCGCGCGCGCGCGACGCGGCGAGCTCGATCGCGAGCGGGATGCCGTCCAGACGCTGACAAACCTCGGCGACTGCCGCGGCGTTCTGCTGCGAAACCTCGAAAGCAGGCTGCGCCGCGACCGCGCGGTCGATGAAAAGACGTGCTGCTGCGTACTGCGTCAACGCCGCATGGATGAACTTCTCATAGGGGTCGGGCGTCGCCAGCGCCGGCACCGTAAAGGTCGCCTCCCCCGCGAGGCGCAGGTGTTCACGGCTGGAGGCCAAAATTCTCAAGTGCGGTCCGGCCTGCAGCAATTGCTTGGCCAATTCGGCGCACGCCTCCAGCAGATGCTCACAATTGTCGAGAATCAGGAGCAGCCGGCGATCTTTGACATACTTGACCAGGGCTTCGATCACCGGCCGGCCTGCTTCTTCCCTGACGCCGACGACCGACGCGACCGCCAGCGCGACAAGGCCCGGATCCGTAATCGGCGCCAATTCGACGAGCCACACTCCGTCCGGATAATCGTCCATCGAGTCGGCTGCGACTTGCAACGATAGGCGCGTCTTGCCGATGCCGCCCACGCCGAGCAGCGTCAGCAACCGCGCATCGGCCAACCGTTGCTTGACCTCCGCCAGCTCGCGTTCGCGGTCGATGAACGACGTCACTTGCTGCGGAAGATTGTTCGGCGTCGTTTCCAGAGAGCGCAGCGCCGGGAAATCCTGCCGTAGCTGCGGATGCACGACCTGGTACACGCGCTCGGGGCTCGACAGATCGCGCAGACGCACCGAGCCGAGATCGCGCAGCGCGACACCCGGGGGCAGGCGCTCCCCGACCAGAACGGCCACCGCCTGCGAAACCAGCACCTGACCGCCATGCGCGGCGCTCATGATGCGCGCCGCGCGGTTGACCGCAGTGCCGAAGAAATCTCTGTCCCGGCGCTCGTTCACTCCCGCATGCATGCCGCAACGCACGCCAAGGGCGACACCCTGGGTCGTTTCCGGGCCGGCGAGCTCCAGTTGCAATTGCAGCGAAGCGCGGATCGCGTCCAGCGGGTCGGAGAAAGCGGCATGCACGCCGTCGCCGCTCATCTTCACGACCTCGCCGTGGTGACTCTCTACGGCCGCCCGGACGATCGCGTCGTGACACGCCAGCGCGGGCCCCATCCGCTCGGGTTCCTGCTCCCATAGACGGCTGCTGCCCTCGATGTCGGTGAAAAGGAAGGTGGTGACGGCAGACGGTGCTTGCACGCGAGGTTCCGGTGGCTCGGCGCGATAGACAAGTCTACCGTCGGAACACGGGCTTCACTAGCGTTCGGCCCCCGGCAGCGAAGGGGCTCCACCGGTTACGTGGGGCAAGCCGTCTCGATTCGACTTGCGACCAGCTCCATCACCCGCCTATCCCCCAGCAGCGCATTGTGGGCAACCCCCACCAGCGCGACGTTGTCGGCGTTGCCCAGCACCGCGCTCGCCTGCGGGGCGACCATGCTGTCGTGCTGCGACCAGATGGAGGTGATCGGGATCGAAGCCGGCGCGGTTTCGTCGCGGTTGAGCTCCACGAGCCACGGATTGCCCGGCTGCATCTGGGCCATGCAGCGCCCGGGAAACGTGTACGCCAGCACGCTGCCGTGGTGCGGCGCGCCGATCGTGATCAGCTTGGCGACGCGCTCGCCGCCGAAGCGGCGCAGGTACGCTCGCGCGACCAGGCCGCCCATGCTGTGCGACACCAGCACCACGCGCTCGGCGCCGGTCGCAGCGCGGATCGCCTCGATCCGAGTGTGGAGCTGGCCGGCGAAGCACTCGATGTCGGCGAGCGGCGGCCCGTAGTTCATCGTGTAAACCGGAGCGACCCCGTTGCGCTCGAGGTAGCGCCGCATCGGGAGCCAGACGCCGTCGTTGACGAGCACGCCGTGGATCAGCACGACCGCGCTCTCGGCGGGCGCGGGCGCCGGATCGCGGATCAGCAGCCGGTGCAGCATCATCAGCGGCCACGACAGGCCGACGGTCCAGATCTCGGTCAGGTAAAGGCGCAGCCACGCCGCGAGGTCGAGCCGCGCCTCCTTCGATCGCGGCGTGCGCCAGATCCACGCTTGCGCGAACCAGATCGCGACGAGGACGAAGGCCGGCGAAAAGTAGACGATTGGGGCGCCGAGGACGAACCACCAGGCCGGCGCACCTTGCGCGATCCAGTGCGACGCCCAGTCCGCGTACCAGACCGCGCCGGCGCCGAGCGCGATCAGAAGCAGCAGCGCCGTCATCGGGCGGTCGCGTGCAACTCGTGCATCGGCTCTAAGCTACCGCGGCCCGGACGGGGCCGGTTCCGGGCGCCAGCTCTTGAGCGCGGCCAGGGTATCGCCGATCTCGGGGATGAGCTGCACGCCGGGGAGGCTCTTGCGCACGCGCCGCGTGACGTCGCCGCCCGCCCACAGCGCCACCGCGGGCGGAAGCTGACGGCGCAGCGTGGCGATGGCGTCGCCGACCTGGCGCAGCGGAAACGCCATCGAGAACGACAGCGCCACCACGTGCACCTTGTGCGCGAGCGCAGCGCGCCGGATGTCCTCGAGCGGCGTTTGCGTTCCGAGCGAGATGCAATACGCCCCTTCGGGCGAGAGCAGCGCCTCGACCATCAAGAGCCCGACGCCGTGCTGCTCTCCCGGGACCGTGGTGAGCAGAATCCGCGGGACCCCGGATGGGCGCGGAAAGGCATTGATCGCCCCGCGCAGCGCGAGCTGCAACTGCTCGGTGTACAGGTGCTCCTCGAAGATCTGCAATTCGCCCCGCATCCATGCTTCGCCGACGGTGCGAGTGAGCGGAGCGACGGTCTCGACGACGAAGCGCTGCACCCCTTGGCGCAGCAGCAGATTCGCCAGCGTCGCGCGGAGCCCCGCCGCATCGTGCGCCTTGATCAGAGCAAGCGCGTCGCGCTCGATCGCCGGGGCGAGCGTTTCGCGCCGCGGATGCACGCGCTTTTCCGCAAGCGCGGAGAGCTCTTCGAGCGACTGCCGGATCAGCTTCCCTGGTCGCAGGCCGGTATCCATCAGCCGCTTGATGGCGCGCAGCTTCGCCACCTCATCGGCGGCATAGTGGCGCTCGGCGTTCTCATCGCGAGCAGGGCGCGGGAAGCCGTAGCGGCGCTCCCAGATGCGCAGAACGTCCTTCGATAGCCCGGTCTCGCGCTCCACGGCGCTGATGTTAAGCCGCACTTCGGCGTGTTCCATTCGGGATTCGTCCAGGACAACGCAGCGAGAGTATCACGCTGCCGCCTGCACTTCGCCAGGCTGAGGGAGGCTGTCCATGACAAAGAGGAGTGCTATACTTTTTCGCTTGTGAGGAGCCAACGCGGGTGACGCGTCGAATCGTCTTCTTGCTCGCTGTGCGGCTGTCGGCGAGATCGCGTTGTCGGCGTCCAAGGGTTGAAGCCTGAGCGCGGCACCATCATATGATGATGCGGACAAGACGGTCGGCGCCGACGCATGGGCGCCGTCAGCCGTGCGCGCAACCCCAGGAGTCCCGGTGAACGCCCCCGAGCACTTGCCACTGCCCGACACTCAGTCGCTGCCCGATGTACGGGAACTGCCCATCGAGCGCGTCGGCGTCAAGGGCCTGCGCTACCCGGTAGCGCTGCGTGCAGCCAAAGGTGAAGTGCAGCACACGATCGCGGAGCTCGGCATGTACGTCGGGCTCGCGCACGACGTCAAGGGCACGCACATGTCGCGCTTCGTCGAGATCCTCGAGGAGCATCGCGAGCCGCTCGACATCGCCGGCTTGCGCGCGATGCACGAGCGCATGCTCGAGCGCCTCGGTGCGGTCACCGGCCGGCTCGAGCTGCACTTCCCGTATTTCATTCGCAAGGCGGCGCCGGTATCCGGCGTCGAGAGCTTGCTCGATTACGATGCGCGCTGGGCGATCGAGACCGCAGCCGACGGCCGCACTCGACTCACCATCGAGTTGACCGCGCCGGTGACGAGCCTGTGCCCGTGCTCGAAGAAGGTCGCGGACTACGGTGCGCACAACCAGCGCTCACACATCACCGTGCGCGTCGAGGTCGCCGCCGGCGAGCTGTCGCTCGAGGAGCTGGCGCGCATCGCCGAGGAAGAAGCCTCCTCCGAGCTCTACGGGCTGCTCAAGCGCTCGGACGAAAAGTTCGTCACCGAGCGGGCCTACGACAATCCCAAGTTCGTCGAGGACCTGGTGCGCGACATCGCGCTGCGCTTGAAGCGCGACCCGCGGATCTCCCGTTTCCGCGTCGCGTCGGAGAATTTCGAGTCGATCCACAACCACTCGGCGTACGCGGAGATCGCGGGCGTCGGTGCGGGGCAGATCTAAGGAACCTCTGAAATACCCCCACGTGGATTGCGCTGCGAGCAAAATGCGGATGAATGCGAGACGACCGACGAAGGTAATAGGCGATCCTATTACCGAGGCGGGCGGCGAAGCAGGCGCCGCATTTTGCCGCAGCCCGGAGGGACGGCCGCGTTTCGGGCGGTCTACTTTGTCGCAGCTTCGCTCGTGTACGCTGTCGTACACGTCGCTCGCTGCCTCATTGGCCAATGAGGTATCCCATCCCGAAACACGGCCGTCGCAACCGCGCGGAGGTGTTTCAGAGGTTCCCTAAGCGCTTGCGCCCCCTCGCCGGTCGGCACCGTTCTCGCCTTTGCGTCCGACTGCGAAAGCGACTCGTCAGTTGGGCCTTGCATGCGTGTCGAGAGCAAGCGTCGAGCGCAAACGCTTTTGACACCGCTCGAGCCGATCGCCGATAATATCGCCCCTTTTGGCGAGCTAGCTCAGCTGGTTAGAGCAGAGGAATCATAATCCTTTGGTCGGGGGTTCGAGTCCCTCGCTCGCTACCATATCGCTTGGAGACGGCCGCGAAAAACGCGGCCGTTTTCATGGAATTATCTTCCCCGCGAACCGGTTTACACTGGACATCCAGGGTGTGTCGGCCGATCGAAGACCTTCCTTAGACGCCTGACACGGCGGGTACGAATGTCGCCTTGCGAACATGCTCGAGATAGGGCGCGGCCCGGCAGGGCCGAGTCCACGGAGGCCCACGCATGACCGGGCGCGTGTTTCGATTCGCCGCGGCCGAGCACAAGGTCGTCGACGTGCTGCTGCCCTGGTTCGTGAACGGCACGCTGGAAGGCGAGGAGCTCGAGCTCGTGCAGCGGCATCTGGCCGAGTGCCCGCGCTGCCGGCACGAGGTCGAATGGCTGCGGGAACTCCACGCCGCGTGTATCGCCGGCGAGTCTATCCCCGGGGGGTCGACCGCCTTTCGCGATCTGCGCCGCCGGCTCGAACAGCGCCGCGGCGGCTCGCTTGCGATCGCACGATTGCGCCGTGCCTGGACTCGCACCCGGTCGTGGTCGCGGTGGGCGATCGCCGCGCAATTCCTCGTCATCGTTGCGCTGGGCGCGTTGCTGTATTCGAGCAACGACGGCGGACCGGGCCAGTACCGAACGCTGGGGGCGGGCAACGCGGCGACCCCGGGGGCTGCAAGCCTCGTCGTAGTTTTCGACCCGTCAACCCCCGAAGGCGAGGTGGAGCGCATCCTGCGCGCGACAGGCGCACGAATCGTCGACGGCCCGACCCAGGCAAACGCCTACCTGCTCGCGGTTCGCCCCGGACAAACCGACCGGGCAGCGCAGGCGCTGAAGGCCGAGCCCGCCGCGGTGTTGGTCGAGCCGCTCCGTGCTCCCGGCGCGCAATGAGCACGATCCGTCTGTGGCTTCTGCTACTGCCCAGCCTGTGGGTCGCTGCCTGCGCGGCAACGCCTCCTCGGTCCGAGGCTGCCGTCGATAGCGCTTCGCTCGAGCGCCAGGTGCTGGTGATGTTGCGGCTGCCCGCGCCGCACTTCCGTCCCGACGTAAGCTACACGGGGGGTTACGACTGGCGCGTCGGACGCGATGCGCGGCGGCAAATCGCGGCGGGGCTTGCCGCTCGGTACGGCCTCAAGGTCATCGACAGTTGGCCCATGCCCGCGCTCGGCGTCGACTGCTTCGTGATGGAAGCGCCGGCCAACGCCTCGCTGCCGCAGCTGCTCGGAGCGCTATCGCTCGATTCGCGCGTCGAATGGGCACAGTCGATGCAGTTGTTCCGTGTGCTGGCACGCAACGATCCGCTCTATGCGCTGCAGCCCTCCGCCAAGCTCTGGCATCTGGCGGAGTTGCACAAGATCGCGACGGGAAAGCACGTTCGCGTGGCCGAGGTCGACACCGGCGTCGAGGTCGATCATCCCGATCTCGCAGGCCGCGTGGCGGTGGCGAAGAACTTTGTCGACAGCCGTCGGGACGTAGCTGAATTGCACGGCACCGAGGTGGCGGGCATCATCGCCGCCCGAGCCGACGACGGCCTGGGTATTGCCGGCATCGCGCCCGACGCGAAGTTGCTGAGCTTGCGGGCCTGCTGGCAATCCGCGCGGTCCGGCGATGCAGCCTCGTGCAGCACCTTCACCCTGGCGAAGGCGCTGCAGTTCGCGCTCGACGAAAACGTCCAGGTGATCAATTTGAGCCTCGGCGGTCCGCGCGACCGGCTGCTCGAGCGGCTTCTCGATGTGGCCTTGTCGCGCGGCATCACCGTGGTCGGTGCCGCCGACCCGGAGGTGGCGAATGGCGGATTCCCGGCGTCGCATCCCGGAGTGCTTGCGGTCGCGGGAGATGACGGGCAGGATGTCGCAGGAGATATCCTGCTCGCTCCCGGAACAGACATTCCAACGACGATCACGGATCAAAGGTGGGGCTTCGTTACCGGTTCGTCGTTCGCGGCCGCGCATGTGACCGGTCTCGTGGCGTTGCTGCGTGAGCTCGCTCCAGACCTCAAGCCCGATCAGTTGCGGCAGGCGTTGGCGCCTCCGGCGCGGCCCGGCACGCACCAGGGGCCACGCCTTGTCGTCGATGCCTGCGCCGCGGTCGGACGAGCGGCGGGAACCTGCGCCTGTGCGTGCGCCGTCGCACGCGACAACACCCGGTCGCCGTCGACGCCCTGAGCTGGCGCAGGCCCACGCGGCCGCCGCGCTCTGCTTGCTCGCCGCCTCGTTCGATGCGTTCGCCCAGTTCTCGGGCACCGCGAGCGTTGTCTCGGATTACCGGTTTCGCGGCGTCTCGCTGAGTCATAACCGGCCGGCGCCGCAGGTCACCGTCGTCTACGACGATGCGTCGGGATGGTACGGCGGCGCGTTCGCATCCACCGTAGAGCTCGTCGATCCCACGAATCGAGAGCTGCAACTGGTCCCCTTCCTGGGCTACGCCCGCCGCGCGCCGTCGGGTTGGAGCTGGGAGGCGGGCGCCGACTACTCCGCGGTCACGGGCGCGCAGAGCTACAGCTATCCGGAAGTGTATGTGGGGCTCGCCTCCCAGAACGTGAACGCGCGGCTCTATTACGCTCGACGCTATTTTGGACAGAACATCGACGTGATCTACGGCGAAGTCAACGCGGCGCAGCCCTTGGTGGAGCATGTGCGCCTCCTCGCGCACGGCGGCGCGTTGCACAGCAATGGCAGCGGCGTCGCCTACCGGCGTCTGGACGATCGCGTGTTCGACGCCAGCGTCGGCGTGACCTTCGACTTCGATCCGTTCAGTGTGAGGTTGAGCTGGGTGGGAGTGAGCTCGGTGTACACGCCGTATCCGGTCACGGGGATGAGAAGCAAGAACGGCGCGGTGCTGCTCGTGTCGTACTCGTTCTAGTTCTTGGCCAATGATCGATTGCCCCGAGCGCTCGCTCGGCCGCGCATCTAGGCCCGCCGACGATTTGCCCTTATGATGTCGGCCGCGAACACGGCCCAGGGGCTCCCCGGTGACCGACTCCGACTTCGCAGCGCGCTGTAACAGCCATCGCGGTTATCTGCTGCGGGTCGCAGTGCTGCAGTTGCGCGACAACGATCTTGCCGAGGACGTCGTGCAGGACACGCTGCTGGCGGCGCTGCAAGGTGCCTCCGGATTCTCCGGCCGCTCGAGCCTCAAGACCTGGCTCACCGGCATTCTCAAGCACAAGATCGTCGACGCGATCCGGAAAAAAACCCGCGAGCCGGCATGGGCGACGCTCGACGAGGAATGCCAGCTCGAGGACATGGACGCGCTGTTCGACGAGACCGGCCACTGGGACAATCCGCCCGCCGAGTGGGGCGATCCCGAGTCGGCGCTGTCGCGCTCGCAGTTCATGGACATCCTGCAGTTCTGCCTGGAGAAGCTCCCGCCCAATACGGCGCGGGTGTTCATGATGCGCGAGGTCATGGAGCTCGAAAGCGACGAGATCTGTAAGGAACTCTCGATCAGCTCGACCAACCTCTGGGTCATCCTGTATCGGGCCAGGATGGCGCTTCGCCAGTGTCTGGAGCACAACTGGTTCGCCCAGGCCGGGCGGGCTGCTTGACCACCTGGACCTGCGAATGCTGCGCCCAATGGGCCGACTGATTTCATGCAAGGACGCGAGCCGGGCGATCTCGCAGATGCAGGATCGAAGCGTCCCGCTGCCGTTGTATCTGCGCATCCGGCTGCATCTGATCTGGTGCGAGGCGTGCAGACGCTTCGAGCAGCAGATGCGCTTCCTGCATGAGGCTATGCGGCGCTATCGGCAGTAACGGGCTGAAATATCCATCGGTGATTCAAGAAGGCCACCGATGCGAGCACCCCGGCCGCCGACGGGAGCCGCTGGGCGTGCTAGAATGAGTTCTGATCGCCACCCGTCCAGTCGCCGTGCTTTCCATCGTCGTCAACGGCTCCGCGCGTCTCTGCGGGGACGAGGCTACCGTCGCCGACTTGATCCGCGAGCTCGCGCTCGAAGGCAAGCGCATCGCGGTCGAGCGCAATGGCGAGATTGTGCCCAAGAGCCGCCACGCCGCTACGCCGCTCGCTGCGGGCGACCGCATCGAAGTGGTTCGTGCCGTCGGTGGCGGCTGAAGCGAAACGTCCATGAACGCTCCCAACGAGAGCATCGCCCTGGCGCACCCCGATCCGCTGGCGGTCGCCGGTCGCGCCTACCGCTCGCGGCTCTTGCTCGGAACCGGGAAGTACCGCGATTTCGAGCAGACGCGCGCCGCGATCGACGCCTCGGGTGCCGAGATCGTGACCGTCGCGATTCGCCGCACCAACATCGGCCAGAACCCCGACGAGCCGTCGTTGCTCGACCATCTGCCGCCGTCGCAATTCACGCTGCTGCCCAACAGCGCGGGCTGTTACACCGCGGAGGAGGCCGTGCGCACGCTCAGGCTCGCCCGCGAGCTCCTCGACGATCATACGCTGGTCAAGCTTGAGGTGCTGGGCGACCCGCACACGCTCTTTCCCAACGTGCGGGAGACCCTGCGTGCGGCCGAGACGCTGATCAAGGACGGGTTCGAGGTGATGGTGTACACCTCCGACGATCCGATCGTCGCGCGCGAGCTGGAGTCGATCGGTTGCGTGGCCGTGATGCCGCTCGCCTCGCTGATCGGCTCCGGCATGGGCATTCTCAATCCGTGGAACCTGAAGCTCATCATCGAGCAGGCGAAGGTGCCGGTGCTGGTCGACGCCGGCGTGGGCACGGCCTCCGACGCGGCGATCGCCATGGAGCTGGGTTGCGCCGGCGTGCTGATGAACACCGCGATCGCGCTGGCGCAGGATCCTATCCTCATGGCCGGCGCGATGAAAAAGGCCGTCGAGGCCGGACGCGAGGCGTTCCGTGCCGGCCGCATGCCGCGCAAGTTCTACGCCGCGAGCCCCAGCTCGCCGACGGCCGGTTTGATCGGCTGAAGCCCGAGAATGCGCATCCCGCGCGCGCTCGCCGCGGCCGCCTGCTTTGCATCCTCCATCGCGCTGGGCGCGCCGCTCTCCAATACCGAGCTCGCGGAGGTGTGCGCGCAAGCCGAGGACGCGGCCCACTGCGGGCGGCTCGTCGAGGCCATGCAGTTGAAGCGCCTGCCCAATCTCGCACGCCGCGAGGGCAACGTGCTCTCGGTGTCGCTCTATCCATCGGGCAGCGCCAATTTCATCGACAGCGACGATCCCGTGAGCGGCCGCTCGTACAGCCTGTGGGACTACCTCGACGGCATCAACGCGGTCGTGCTCTACACCACCGCCGGCGACGCGACCACCTTCACGCTGCTGCAGCGGGCCACCAACCGCCGGATCGAATTGCCCACCGAGCCGGAGCTTGCGCCGGACCGCCGGCGTCTGGTCACCGCCGATATCTGCGAGTCGCGATGCAGCAACGAGATCGCCGTGTGGCGCGTCGGGCGCGAGGGCATTCGCAAGGAGCTCGCGTGGTCGCCGGGCCCGGCCTGGAGCGATGCGGTCGCGAAGTGGAAGGACGCGGCGACCCTCAGCTTCGAATACGCCGGCCCCGGGGGGACAGGTACCGCGGACCGGCGCCTCGACGATCCGAGCTGGAAGCGTGCGCCGTGAGCGAAGGTACGCTTCGCAACGCCCCGTGAGCCGATGAACGATCCGCACGCGGGGACGTTTCGTCGTCCGATCCGCAGCTACGTCCTGCGCCAGGGGCGCTTCTCGCCGGCGCAGCAGCGCGCGTGCGAACGGCTCCTGCCCCGATTCGGCATTCCCTTCGCGGCGGCGCCGCTCGACTTCGCCACCGCCTTCGGCCGCACGGTGCCGCGGATCCTGGAGATCGGCTTCGGGATGGGCGAGACGACCGCGGCGATCGCCGAGGCGATGCCCGAGCACGATTTCCTCGCGGTGGACGTGCACGGACCCGGTGTGGGGGCCCTCCTCAGGCGAATCGAGGAGCGCGCGCTGTCGAACATCCGCGTCGTGCAGCACGACGCCGTGGAGGTCGTGCGCGAGATGATTCCGCACGAGGCGCTCGCCGGCATCCACATCTTCTTCCCCGACCCGTGGCCGAAAAAGCGCCACCACAAGCGGCGCCTGCTGCAACCGGCGTTCGTGCACGAGCTTGCGCTGCGGCTGAAACGGGGCGGCTATCTTCACGTCGCCACCGACTGGCAGGATTATGCGCAAGCGATCCTCGCCGTCCTCGCGACCGAGCCCATGCTGCGCAACACCGCCAAAGACTACGCCGAGCGCCCGGCGTACCGGCCGGTGACCAAGTTCGAGCACCGGGCCCGCGGCCTGGGGCACGGCGTGTGGGACATCGTCTTTCGACGGCGGTGACGCGCCCCTTCGCCCTGCCGCGGCCGCGGGCATCCTCGTGACACGCTCCTCCGTACTGCACATCAGTGCGGCCGAAGGCGGCGGTGCGGATCGCTACATCCGAGACCTCGCGGCGAATACGCCACGCCCTCATTTCCTGTGGCATGTCGGCTCCGGCATCGATGTCATCGAAGACCTCGCGGCGCACCGCTTCTCGCCCTTGAGCGCACGGATCGAGAACGCAGAGGCGGCGCCGGCGCTCCACGCCTGGTTGCGGAAAAGCGGCATCGGCATCATTCACCTGCATGGGTTGGGCGCTGCGTGCCGGAGTCGGCTCGCGCTCGTCCGACGCACCGCCCCCACACCGTGGATGATCACGTTGCACGACCTCACTTTCGTCGACCCGAATGCTTTTTCCGTGCACGCACTCCAACCCGATGCGGCGTGGATCGCCGAGCTGGCGGCAACGCTGGCGGACGCGGTGGCGGCCATCGCGCCGTCGAGGTTCGTCCAGAAGCTGGCGTCGCAGCACTTTCCCAGGTTGCCCTGCACCGTCGTCGCACCGGGGATCGACCTCTCCCGTGCGGGCACTCGCGCGAGAGCGCCCGAAGAGTTCGTGACGCAACGACCGAAGCAGGTCGTGGCCGTCGTCGGCGCCCTCGGCCCGCACAAGGGCAGCGCGCTGCTCGACCCTCTGGCGGATCGTCTGGCGAACACCGACGTCGGAATCGTCGTCATCGGCTATACCGATTCGCAACTGCTGCGCGGCTGGCGCGTACCCGGGCATTGCTACGTGCACGGCCCGTACCTCGACGCGGACCTGCCGGCGCTCCTCGAAGCGTACCGAGTCGAGCTCGCGCTGTTTCCGAACCGGCTGCCGGAGAGCTTCAGCTACACGCTCTCGGAAGTCTGGGCGGCGGGCATTCCGGTCATCGTGCCCGAGGATGGCGCACTTCTGGAGCGGGTCTCCCAGCATGGCGGAGGATGGATCCTCCCCGCAGGATTCTCCGCCGAGGACGCCGCGCTGCTGCTGCAGCGGCTTCTGGCGCCCGCGGGCGCAGTGGAGCGCGCACGCGTAAAATCCCGGATCGATCGGCACGACGCTTCGCGCATTCCCACTCTTGCCGCCATGGCTCGCGACATCGACGCGCTGTACGAGCGCTTCGGCTTGAAGCCGCCGTCAGGCGAGTCTCCTGCCGCCGCAAGCGAAGCGTTGCGCCCGCTGCTCGCGGCAAACCTCGACGGCTTCGCGTTTCGCAAGGAGCTGCTCAAGTTCGCCGACGAAGCGGCGCAACTGAGGGCGGGGACGTCTAAACTCGAGTGCGATATCCACGAGGCGCAGGCCTGGGCGCGCAAGCTCGAGCACGATGTCGAGGCGCTGGCCGCTGAGGGAAAGGCCTTGTTCGAAGAGAATCGCCGCCTCGCGGACGACAAGGCGGCGTTCGATCAATTGCCGCGGCTCATTCGCAAGCTGCTGCTCAAAAAGGCGCTCCGTGCACGAGGTTGACCTCAGCATCGTCACGTACTGTCCCGATCTTGCCGCGCTCGGCCGACTCGTCGGCAGTATTCAGGAGCAGGTGAAAAGCGTCCGACCGCGCCTGCTCGTCCATGACAACAGTCCCGACGCGGCGACCACCGAGGAAATCAGGCAGATGCTTGCCGTAGCGGGCGCGCTCGCGAGCATCGACGTGCGCCGCTCGGGCGAGAACCTTGGGTTCGGCCGAGGCCACAATGCGAATGCGGCACGAGGCAGCGCTGCGTTCCTCTTGGTCCTCAATCAGGATTGCGTGCTCGAGCCGAACGCGCTCGTCGCGCTGCTCGACACCGCCGCGCAGGATGAGGCGCGGGTCGCGGCGTGGGAGCTGCGGCAGATCCCGTACGAGCATCCCAAGGCCTACGACCCGGTGACGCTCGACGTGCCTTGGGTGAGCGGTGCCGCAGTCCTCTTCCGCCGGAGCGCCTTCGACGCGGTCGGCGGCTTCGAGCCGCGCATCTTCATGTACGGCGAAGATGTCGACCTGTCATGGAGGCTGCGCGCGAAAGGCTATCGGCTGCGCTACCTGCCGCGCTGCGCGGTCGTGCATCGCACCTACAAGGTCGCCGGAGAGGTAAAGCCGCTTCAGGTGCTGGGCGGCGCCGAAACAAACCTCTGCCTGCGAGCGCGATTCGGCGGCGGGCGGCGCACGCTGCGCGGCCTGCTGCGGCTCGGCGTGGAGGCCCTCGCGCCCCAAGACTTCCCGGGCCGCCGCGCGGCCCTGATTCGCGTCGGGGTGCGGTTCCTGCGGCGATGGCCCTATTTCTACGCCACGCGGGTTGCGCCGACGGCGGAATTCACGCCGATCTTCGCAGGCAGGGATTACGAAATCCGGCGCGACGGCGCGTTCGTTGCCATGCGCTCGCAACGCGAATCGCCACGCTCCGCCACGCCTCTGGTATCGATCCTCATCCGGACGGTCGGTCGCGCGGCCTGGCTCGACCAGGCGCTCGCAACGGTCGCGAATCAAACGTGGCCCAACATCGAGGCTGTGGTCATCGAGGACGGCCCCGCGCGAGCCGAAGCCGTCATCGAGCGTTTTCGTGGCAAATTCGACATCCGCTATCGGGCGACGGGGGCGAAGGTTGGTCGAGCCCACGCCGGCAATATCGCGCTGGCCGAGGCGCGCGGCGAGTGGCTCAACTTCTTGGACGACGATGATCTCCTGTTCGCCGACCACGTCGAGGTGCTCCTCGACGCCGCGCAGCAGCGCGGTCTGAAGGGCGCTTATGGGCTCGCCTGGGAAACGCCGATCCGGATCCTCGATCGCGACCAGGCACGATGCGAGGAGCTCACCCACTTTACGCGCCACTGGCATCCGTTCGACCGCTTGACGCTCTGGCATCACAACATCTTTCCGATCCAGGCGGTGCTGTTCCATCGAAGCCTCTACGAGCGCTACGGCGGCTTCGCCGAGGACATGGATCTGCTCGAGGATTGGAATCTCTGGACGCGTTACACGCTGGAAGACGACTTCGTGCTGGTCGAGAAGACGACTTCGAAGTACCGCGTGCCGGCGGGCGCGCGCGAGGCCGCGACCCGGCAGGCGCAGCTCGACCGCGCGTATGCGGACGCGCTCGAGCGCCAGCGCAAGCTGCGGCTTCAACTCTCGCCGCGCGACATCGCATTGATGGCCGAAACGCATGCTCGCGGTCAATCGCTGCTGGTGGCCGGCCGTCCCGCGATGCGCCGCTTCATCGGCGCCCGGCCGTGGCTGGCGCGGCTCGTCGCCTGGCGCGGGCCCATCATGCGCCGGCTCCGACGTGGGCGCACCGCACCGTGAGCGCGAAACCGGAGTTCACCGGGGAGCGCTTTCTACCCGGGGCCGGCGGCGAGATCTGGTACGAGCACTGGCATCGCTATCATTTCGCGTTGCCGCTCGTGGTGGGCGCCGAGGTGCTCGACGTCGCGTGCGGCGCGGGCTACGGCAGTGCGCTCCTCGCCCGGAGGGCCAAGTCCGTCGTCGGCGCGGACGTCGCGGCCGATACCCTCGAGCATGCGCGCGCGAGCTACGCTGCGGTACCGAATCTCGACTTTCGGCAAGCCGACTGTGCGGCCCTGCCGTTTGCCGATGCAAGCTTCGATGCGGTCGTGTCCTTCGAGACCATCGAGCACATCGAGGCGCAGGAGAGTTTTCTCGACGAAGCGAGGCGCGTGCTGCGGCCCGACGGCTTGCTAATTCTGTCGAGCCCGAACAAACTCGAGTATTCCGATCGGCGCGGGTTCGCGAACCCGTATCACGTGCGCGAGCTCTATCGCGAGGAGCTTGCCGCGCTTCTCGCACCGCGATTCCCGCACACGCGCTGGTTCGGTCAGCGCATGAGCTTCTTCTCCGTGGTCTGGCCCGAGCAGCGGGCAGCCGAAGGCGAGCTCTTCGAGGTTTCGGAGGCGACCGCCGCCGAGGCCTCGCCGGGCCACACCCGGCCGCTTTACTTCATCGTCATCGCGAGCCGCGGTCTCGAGACCGTTGCCGCGATTCCGCTGCGCCTGTCCGTGCTCGCTGACCGCGACGAGTGGATTCACCTGGACTACACCAGGGCGTTCGACGACCTGAAGATTCAATGGGAGCGGGGCAATACGCTTGATGGTGTCGTCGCCGAGTGGCAGGAGCATTTCCGCGAAGCCGCCAGGCAGCGCGATGCGCTGGACAAGACCGTCGTCGATCTGTCGGCGCAGCTCGCCCGCCAAGCGGAGCAAATCGTAGCGCAGCAGCACGAGATCGACAGACGGGCCGGTGTCCGCTGGTGGCTCGCGCTGCCGTGGAGGCGGCTCAGCGCCGCGCTTGCCCGCGGGCGATCCTGAGCCGGCACTGCGGCGGGCGCTGCCGATGACGTCTTGCCGGCTTGCTCGGTTTCTGCTCGATCGATCGGGATCGCGCAACGGCGACCAGGCGATTCCCGGGACGAGTTGGGCAAGCTGCGGAGAGAATTTTCGGTGATCGGCGGGCCGGGGTCCGACGCGTGCAAAAGGTACATCGTGAATGTAGACCATGTATTTGAGCCGGGCAGATACCCGATCCGCGTCCATCAGGGGCGCGATCTAGGCGCCGGTTACTTGCGAGGATGGGGCCTTGAGTTCGGCAGGGTGTACGAGGAGCGCGTGGCAAAGGACCCGCTGTTCCGAGAGGCCATGGATTACGCCACGCGCCGCGGAACGCTCGTGACGCGAGAGAAGTTGGCCAACATCTTCCTCATCCTGACCTATGGCTGGCCCTCTCTGCGTGGCGACATCTTCGAATTCGGCAGTTACCGCGGCGGCTCTGCGGCCTTCATTGCATACCTCCTGCGTGCCTTGGGTCGAAGCGGGAAGGTCTATGCTTTCGATACATTCGAGGGCCTTCCGGAGACGAATCGAGAGCGGGACCTGCACAGCCCAGGCGATTTCCGAGACGCCGACCTGCGAGGCTTCGAGAAGTTCATTCGTTCCGAAGGGCTACAGGATCGCCTCGTGCCTGTCGCCGGCCTTTTCGAGCAGACGCTCCCGCGGGTCGTGAAATCGGCGCCGTTGATGGCTTTCGTCCATATCGACTGCGACATTTACGAGCCGATCAAGTACCTGTTGGCCACATGCGGGCCGCATTACGAGCCGGGCGGATACGTCGTGTTTGATGACCCGATGTTCAGCTCTTGCATCGGCGCATTCGACGCCATGGCCGAGGTTCTCCTGCGCGACCAGCGACTTCTGCCCGAGCAGGTCTATCCACATTTCGTCTTCCGGCCCAAGGGCGTCCCGACGTAACGAATGAAGCTCTTCCACAGGACCGCTCGTCGCATAAAGAACTCCGTTCCATTATTGCGGCGGCTGTACGGACGGATGCAAGACGCTGCCGCTCTTCCTGCACGCGCCGGCAATTCCGATGGCATGGAATACCGAGCCAGGATTGTCCGCGAGACGCGCTTCTACAAGGACGTCGAGGATATCCACGCCCTTCCAGAGATCTTCCACTACTGGTCGAACACTCATCTGCGACCGATGCTCGAAGAATATGGTTGCTCAAACCCGGACCAATTCTTTGCGAAGTACCTGTTGGCAAGCGCGAGAGCCTGCGGGGGCGCGAGGCCTTTCTTCCTCAGTGTCGGTGCAGGCAACTGCGACACCGAAGTTCGCGTTGCCAAGCTCCTGAAGGCAGAAGGCCTCGCCGAGTTCGTGATCGAATGCCTTGACATGAACCCGCACATGCTACGGCGCGGCCGCGAAATGGCCGGGCGCGAGGGGGTGGCCGCCAATCTCGCATTCGTCAATGGTGACTTCAACAAGTGGTGGAGGACCAAGCAATATACGGGAATCATGGCCAACCAGTCGCTTCACCATGTGGTGAACCTGGAGCGGCTATTCGACGAAATAAGGGACGCGTTGCATCCGCCGGGCTTCTTCATCGCCAGTGATGTGATCGGGAGAAACGGGCATCAGCGCTGGCCCGAGGCCTTGAGGGAGGTGCACAAGTTCTGGCAGGAGCTGCCGGCAGAGTATCGCTATAATCGTCAACTCGATCGCTACGAAGAGCTGTATCAGAACTGGGACTGTTCATTGGAAGGATTCGAGGGTATCCGGGCTCAGGATGTCTTGCCGCGCCTGCTTGAGCGCTTCGATTTCCGGCTGTTCATCGGTTTTGCCAACGTCATCGACGTTTTCATCGATCGCGCCTTTGGGCACAACTTCAAAGCAGATCAGCCGTGGGATCGATCGTTTATCGACCGCGTGCATGCGTTCGACGAGCAATCTCTTCAGGACGGTTCGCTCACCCCCACGCACATGCTGGCGGTCATGTCTACGCAGCCATGCGACCGGCATCTGTTCTCTCGAGGAATAGCTCCGCAAAGAAGCGTCCGGATGCCGCTTGGATAGCTTGGGGTATCGGTACGGCGAGTCGCGCGCGCCATGCGCGCGGCACTAGCCCGGCGGGCGGTTTCGCGAAAAGGCAAGCAGCCGCGCGATCGCCCTCGCTGCGACTTCACGCGAGAAGTGGGTGCGAACGTTCTGGCGTCCGCCCTCCGCGAGGGTGCTCCACAGGCGCTCGTCGTTGTAGACGCGAGCCACCGCGTCGGCGAACGCCTCGGGATCGTCGCCGATCAACACATCGACTCCGGGCGTGAGGTACATGCCTTCGATCGATGATGTCGTCGCGACAACCGGCACGCCATAGCTCATCGCCAGGTTGATCTTGCCCTTGACGCCCGCCCCGTAGCGCAGCGGAGAGATGGACACACGGCAGCCGGTGAAATACGGCGCGACATCGGGCACGTGGCCGGTAACGACGAAGTCCTCGGCAGAGAGCTTCGCGATGGTCACGGGGACATCGCTGCCGACGACGTACGTCTTGACGCCCGGCAGCCTCTCGCGCAGCCTCGGGAGGATCTCCCTGGCATACCAGAGAACCCCGTCGGTGTTGGGAGGATGGCGAAACCCGCCTATGAATACCAATCCTTCGCGCTCGGCAAACGATCGTCCTTCCCCGTGCAGTTCGTGAATGTTGGACAGGATCATGACCTCGGACTCGGGCACGAGCCGGTCAAGCAGGTCCTTCTCTACCGGGCTCACGACCAGAGTGATGTCGACCTGGCGGATCAGCCTGAGCTCGGCTTCCCGCGAGTTCGCCGCAGCGGCTGCGGCCGCGCCCCCGCCGCCCATGGCGGCCAGCCTTTCCTCCCGCAGGAAGTGAAGGTCGTGCGTATCGAAGACGACCCGAGCGTTCGGCGCGAAGGCGCGCACGGCCTCGATGTGCTTGGCGGCGATATAGTGTCGCGCGATCAGGATCACGTCGAATTCGGCGCCGTGCGCGGAAAGGAACTCCGGGATCGAGCGCACGTAAGGGTGAAACTGGACCTCGATCCCGGCCCGTTGCAGCATCGTTACGTAGGGCTGTCGGTATTCCAGATTGTCCGCAAGGAAGGTGACCTTGCAGCCGAGATTCACCAGAAGCTCCAGCACGCGTTGCGTGCGTTGTGAGCCGGAATCGCGATCGGGAGTGAGCATGCACGCGTCGATGGCGAGAACTCGACGTTTCGCCCAGCGATCGCGCTCGAGCTCCGGCGCGAGCCCGTTCGGCCGGTGCTGTGCGAGCACGTCAGCCCATTTGGCCCGGAATGCGCTCTGATTGACGAGCTGGAAGCGCTTGGCGCCGGTCGTCGGATCCGTACCGGAGGTTCCACCCTCGAAGTGAACGACGGTGGCAAGAGGCTGATAGAACACCTTGCGTCCGGCGCGCCGGACCGCGAAAGCCAGATCGGAGTCTTCGCAATAGGCCGGAGCGAACCGCGCGTCGAAGCCGCCGATCTGGTCGAACAGCGCGTGATCGACCGCCATGCATGCGCCCGAACAGTAGTCGACCTCGCGCAGGTAGTTGTATTCGGGTTTGTGCGGGTCGTCGTCGCGGCCGAAGTTCCAGGCCGAACCGTCGCGCCACACGACGCCTCCGGCCTCCTGCAGTCGCCCGTCGGGGTAGATGAGCTTCGCGCCCACCAAGCCCGCATCGGGATGGTCGCGCAAGACTGCGGCAAGCGCGCTGAGCCACCCGGGCGTCACGATCGTGTCGTTATTGAGAAACACGAGGATTGCACCGCGAGCGAGCGCCGACGCCTTGTTGCAGCTATGGACAAAACCCACATTGGTCTCGTTGCGAACGAAGCGCACGCCGGTTACTGCCGCGAGCTCCTGGGCTGCGACCTCGGGCGATGCGTCGTCCACCACCAGCACTTCGTACGACCCCGGAGCCGTGTTGGCGTGGATACTCTTGAGGCACGTGTAGGTGAGCAGAGGCTGCCCGTACATCGGCACGATGATCGTCACCTGCGGCGCAGCGCATTCCGCGAAGGCGAGCGGCCTGATCTCGGTCTCCTGGGCGAAGGCGGATCGGGCCGTCGAAGCGAAACCGTGGACGCGGCGAAGGCGGCGCCACGCGCGTCGCCCGAGCGCTCGCGGGCCTTCGTCGCGGAGAACGGTGCGCGCCAGCCCGAGGTAGCGCGACCACTGCCGCGCCGCCACCCAACGCGATCGGAGCCCGGCGACAGCGAGCTTCGCAGCGTGACCCGCGGCCCGGATCGGGGCGGTCGCACGCCAGGTCGTGCTCGACTCGAGCTCTTCCACCCGCGAACGCGCGGCAAGAAGCATCGTCTCCAATTGTTCGACGTTCCTCTGCATCCGATCGCGCGCGGTGTGCAGCTCGGCGATCGTTGCGTCGATCGACGCGACGCGACGCTTGAGCTCCTTGCGCGACTCACCGTGTCCGCACTCGACGCCGGCCGTGAATAACTCGCGCAAGGAAAGATCATCGGGACCGCTGAGCGTGTCCGCCTTCTGCCAGTGCTCTTCGGCGATATCCGGGATCCCGTGGCGCTGCGATCGCGGCTGGGCGCGCGCTGACAGCGGCGCGAGATACCGCGCAACGTAATGATTCGGACCGGGCGAAGGCTCGCGAGGCTCGCGGCCCGGCCCACGGTTAAGACTCGCATGACCGGCGCTCAGCAGTGCGTCGTTCCACTCTGCCGGCGTTGCATCCCACCGGACGAGCGTGGCTGCGGGATGATCGGCAAGCCGTTCGGCAAGCGCGCCCAACCGCGATGCAACAATCCGAACTCCTGTCGCCACCGCCGCCGAGAGCGTGTAGGAATAGGTCTCGGGCACCTGGGAGGGAAACCAGATCACGTCCGGCTTCTCCGCCGCCAGCAAAGTCTGGATCTCGCCTTCGCCGTACTGACCGTGGATCGACAGTGCAACGTCCGGCCATTGCGCGATGGGCTCGGTGGTCGACCCGAGCACTCGAAACGACAAAGGGAGGTTGCGGGCGCGCCCATCGCGCGCGCAGGTCGAGACGACGTGCAGGCCCTTTTCCGGCGACAAGTTCCCCAGCGTGACGACGCGCGCGAACGGCGAGACAACGCCGGGCGCCATCTCCGGATGCGGCATGAACAGCACGTCGATGTCCGGAAAGTGACGGCCGATCCGGCGAGCGACATCCCGCGAAGGCGCCATCACGCGCCCGGCGCCGTGCAGTAGCTGGTGGAGCTCGCGGCGCCACGCGGTGATGGTGAGACCCCACTGTGCGGGGCGCCTGGCAAGACAGGTCGCGCAACCGGCTTCGTCGGGCTCTCCGCAATAACGACCGTCTTCCGTCACCAGGTGGTACTGCGGGCAGATCGCAAAGTAGTCGTGCAGCGTGCAGTCATACGGAACACCGACTGCGCCGGGCAACTCCAGCACCGCTCGAGGCAAACCATGAACATGATGGAAGTGGATTCGCGCGACACCCAATCCTTGCAGCAGAGCCGCCAGGAGCGCCAGGTCCCGGGGCAGGGCGAAGTAAACGCACAAGTCCTCGCCGGCCCTGAGCCAGGAGAGCTTGACGAAATCGCCGCCCGCCGGCTCGAGCAGCAGCACCTCACACTGCTCGCCGATGAGCGCAGCGAGCTCGCTCAGGTGGCGGCGAATTCCCCCGCCCCACGCGTGGGCGATGAACACCAGAATGTGTCTTGGCGACTGGGCGATGCGGAGCAGGTCGGCGCGGTGCCGGCGGGATCGCTCCATGGCGCGCGGCTGGAGGCGAGCGCACGACGTTTCCCATTGCGGCCCGCGTTCCTCCGAATGGCTATCTGCGGGCGCGCCCGCAGGGACAAGCAGGCGATCGTCTGCACCCACGAGCTTTCCCTCTTCGCTCGCCCAAATCCTGGGCGAGTGCGATTCTAGCCCAGCGTGAGCAGCACCGGTTGATGATCCGCGGCCTGCGTCTTCTGATCGACCCTCACTTCGCGCACTCTCGCGGCGAGATCGGCGGAGACGAAAATGAAATCGCAATGCTGCTCCGGCTCGCCGGGCTCTTCCTTCTCGTAGATCTTGAAGGTCGCCGGATGCGGCTCGCCGGGATGGGCGAGCTCCCAGGCGTCGGCGAGCGGCGGCGTGCCCTCGTCGAACGGTTGCAGCAGGCGCGCGTGCAGCGGATCGTCGGGCTCGAGGTTGAAGTCGCCCGTGATGATCGTCGCCGCCGGCCGCAGCCGGGTATGGAACGGGCCGCCTTCGGTGTCGACGATCGTGCCCAAGCGGGCGTGGCCGCTGCCCTCGGCGTAGATCGCGCGCAGCGCCTCGACCTGCGCCGCGCGCTTCTTGGTGCCGTAGTATTCCAGATGCGTCGTGATCACGCGCACGCCTCCGAATGGGGTTTCGATGACCGCCTCGAGCGCGATGCGCGGCATGCCGTTGACCCCCGGGTCGACGGGGTACGGCAGCAGATGCCGGAAGACCTGGCCGACCGGGTAGCGCGAGAGGATCATGTTGCCGAAGTGGCGCCGGCCGCCCTTGTCGTCGGGCACGTCGATGATCGCGCCGGGAACGCTCTGGTAGCCGGGCAGGCGCGTCGAGAGCTCGGCGAACTGGTTCTCCCCGCGGCTCCCCGGCAGCAGCGGATCGGGAAAATTGCTGGCGATCTCCTGCAAACAGAGCACGTCGAAATCGGCGATCGCCTTGGCGTGCCTGACGATGCGCGCCGGGTCGACTTTCCCGTCGACGCCACGGCACCATTGCGTGTTCCAGGTGATGAGCTTCACTTGATTCCTGCGCGCATGAACGATTGCACGAATTGCCGCTGAAAGAGCAGGAACGCGAGCAGCAGCGGCGCGGTGGTGAGCAGGGTCGCGGCGGTGATGATCGACCAGTCGATGCCCTGGTCGGTCGCCGAGAAGACCTGCAAGCCGACGGTCAGCGGCCGCGATTCCACCGAGTTCGTTATGATCAACGGCCAGAGGAAATTGTTCCAGTGGTAGCTCACGCTCACCAGCGCGTAGGCCAGATACACGGGCCTCGCGAGGGGCACGTAGACCTTCCACAGCACCTGCAGCGGATTGCAGCCCTCCACGCGAGCGGCTTCGTCGAGCTCCGCGGGCACGCTCTTGAACGTCTGGCGCAGCAGGAAGATGCCGAACGCGCTCGCCATGTAGGGCAGGCCGATCGCGACGATCGTATCGCGCAGCCCCAGCGCGGCCATTGTTCGGTAGTTCGCCACGATGAGCACGTCGGGCATGACCATGAGCTGGACCAGCACCAGCGCGAAGAGTGTCGCTCGCCCCGGGAATGCGAAGCGCGCGAAGGCGTACCCGGCGAGCGTGCACAGGACGAGCTGGGCGGCAAGGATCAGCGTGACCAGGACGATGGTGTTGATGAAGTAGCGTGCGAAGGGCGCCGCGTCCCACGCGCGCACGAAGTTTTCCAGCGTCAGCGGCGCGTCGAGGGCGAACCGGGTCGAGAACTCGCTCGGGTGGAACGCGGTCCAGAAGGCGTACGCAAGCGGCAGAATCCACAGCGCGCCCAGCAGCCACGCGCCCGCCGTTTCCAGGCTGCGTCCGAGCGCACCCACGCGATAGATCGGCGCGCTCATCGGTGGACCCCCTCGCTTGCGGCCTCATGGGCCAATTCGGCCGCTGCGCTGCCCCCAAAAGCGGGGGCGCAATTCGCGCCTTGGGGCGGCCCGGCGGCACTCATCGGTAATGGATCCGGCGCTCGAGAAATCCGAACTGGGCGAGCGCGGCGAGTCCCAGCACGGCCAGCAGCACGACCGTGAGCGCGGCGGCGTATCCCGGATCCCAGAACCGGAAGCCGATCTCGTAGATGTAGTAGAGCAGCAGCTCGGTGGCGTTGTCGGGTCCGCCCCGCGTCATGACGACGACGTGATCGACGAGGCGAAAGGCGTTGATCACCGCGTTCACCAGAACGAACAGCGTGGTGGGCATGAGCAGGGGGAAGGTGACGCGGCGGAAGTAGTACCAGCGCGAGGCACCTTCGATGGCCGCGGCCTCGGCCAGATTGGGCGGCATCTGCTGCAACGCCGCCAGGTAGAAGATCATGAAGAAGCCGGCTTCCTTCCACACCGCCACCGCCATCAGGCTTACGAGCGCGGTGTTCGTGCTGCCGAGCCAGTTGTGCGACGGCAAGCCGAGCGCGCCGGTGATCTTCTCGAGCAAGCCGTACTCGGGCGTGTAGAAGAAGAGCCAGATGTTCGCCACGGCGATCATCGGCAGTACGGTCGGGGTGAAATACGCGAGCCGCAGCGCAGCGCGTCCGACGATCTTGCCGTTCACCCACGCCGCCATCAGGAGCGCGAGCGCGATCGACAGCGGAATCGTTCCGGCGGCGTACCAGAGGTTGTTCGACAGCGACTGCCAGAAGATCGGATCGTCGAGGAGCTGGCGGTAATTGTCGGCGCCGACGAGCACGCTGGCGCGGCCGGCCCGCGGCGTCGAATGAAAGCTCTGCCAGAGGGTCGCGATCGCCGGATAGTGGGTGAACAGCGCGAGCAGCGCCGCGGCCGGCAGCAGCAGGAGCCAGCCGTAGAGCCATTGCGAGGTGCGCGTCATTCGGAGGCCCCTCACCCCGGCCCTCTCCCCCTTCGGGGGCGAGGGATAACAGCAGAGGGCGCGTGCCTGAGGGTTTCTCCCTCTCCCCGCTTGCGGGGAGAGGGTTGGGGTGAGGGGCGAGTTTCGAGCTCGTTCAGGATCGCTTCGAGCACGGCGGCCGTCTGCAACAGAGCTTCATTGTCCCAGAAGCGAATCACCTTGAACCCTTGCTTGCCAAGAAACTCCGTCCTGCGCTCGTCGTAGCGACGTTGTTCTGCGTGCTGGCCGCCGTCGAGCTCAACGATCAGGGCACGATCCAAACAAACAAAGTCAGCCACATAGGGACCGATTGGATGCTGTCGCCTGAACTTATGTCCGCCAAGTTGACGATCACGCAGGAAGTACCAAAGCTTTCGCTCTGCGTCGGTTTCGTTTCGACGCAACCCTCGAGCCCTGTCTCTCCCCCTCACCCCAACCCTCTCCCCTTTCGGGGCGAGGGAGCAACCACACGCGTCATGTCGCGCCTCTTACCGAGCCTTGCTCAGCCGTCGTCAGCGAGCAGCACCCCGTGCAAGATCGACAGTCGAGCGCTACTTGCGATACGGCCGCAGGAGACGATCGGCCTCGCGTTGCGCGTCCTTCATCGCCTGCGCGGGGCTCTTGGTCCCCGTCAGCGCGGCCTGGAGGCCGTCGTTGAGCGCCTTGGTGACGCGCTGGTTGTCGTGCGTGGAGAGCTCGGCCACGGCGTACTGCAACTGATCGCGCGCGACTGCGGCCGCCGGAAAGTCGGCAACGTATTTCTTCATCGCCGGCGTTTCCCAGGCATCGGGGCGCACCGCCACGTACCCGGTGTCGATGCCCCATTGCGCGGCGCGCACCGGCGAGGTGATCCAGCGGATGAACTTCACCGCCGCCGCCCGCTGCTCCGGCTTCGCCTGCTTGAACAGGTAGAAATTGCCGCCGCCGGTGGGGCTGCCCCGGCGCTTCCCCGCCGGGAGCATCGCCACGCCGAAATCGAACTTCGCGTTCTTCCTCACATTGGTCAGGTTGCCGGTGGTCGTCCACATCATCGCCATCTTGCGCTCGAAGAAGTCCTTCGGCGTCGTGCCCCAGTCGACGATGCCCTCGGGATGGACCTTGTATTTCCTCGACAGGTCGACCCAGTACTGCAGCGCCTCGATCACCCCCGGCTTGTCGTAGTAGGTCTGCGTGCCCGCCGCATTCATGAGCTGCCCGCCGTTCTCGGTCGCGAGTGCCTGGAAGAGCCAGTACGGAAAACCCGACGACGGGATCTGCACGCCCCACTGCGTCACCTTGCCCGCTGCGTCGCGCTTGGTGAGCTTCTGCGCATACGACACCATCTCGGCCCAGGTCGCCGGCGGCTGGTTCGGGTCGAGGCCCGCTTCCTTGAACATCTCCTTGTTCCAATACAGCACGATCGTCGAGCGCTGGAACGGAATCCCCCAGATCTTGCCCCCGGTCCGGCTGTTCTCCATGAACGCGGGATAGAAGCCCTTCACCCAGGCCTGGTCTTCGGCGGTCCTGATGTAGCTGTCGAAGGGCACCACCGCGTCCTCGTCGATCAGCGTGTACATGTCGGTCGACAACAACACCGCGGCGGTCGGCGCGTCGCCGCCCTTGACCGCGGTCAGCGCCTTGGTGAGCGACTCCTGATAAGAGCCGGCGTAGATCGGCTTGACCTTGATCCCGGGGTTTTCGCGCTCGAAGGCCGCGGCCAGCCCGTCGACGATCCTGGTGATCTCCCCACCGACCGCAATCGGGTAGTAGAAGGAGATCTCCACCGGCGCTTGCGCGAGCGCGACCGCGGAGAGCGCTGCGGCCGCGAGGCCGCCGACCCAACGTGAAAATGTCCTCATCATCTTTCCCCCTCCGGCTAACGTGATCCGACCCCGGGGGGTTCGCGACGCTCCCCCCGGGCTAACGCGACAAATTAGGCCAACATCGTTGCGCCGTGGTGACTCGTCTCGACCTCGAGGCGTGCCCCGCTCGCTCGGTCGAAGAAGTGTTGCGCGCCGGGCGCCCAGGTGAGCCGCGCCGTGTCGCCCTGGGAGAGTCCAGTGCGACCGGCGACGCGGACCGCGACCGCCTGGCCGCCAACCCGACAGCTGAGCAGCGAGTCGGCCCCGAGGTACTCGACGCCTTCGACCCGCGCCTCGACGCCGGCGTCGCGCCCGAGCGCGACGTGTTCCGGGCGCACGCCGAGCCTGGCACCTGCCCATTGCGCACCCGCGACAACGGGACCCGCGGTCCCCGCGATCACCGCGCCGCCGTGGCCAGGCTCAAGCGCGAGCAGATTCATCGGCGGCGTGCCGATGAAGCGCGCTACGAACACGTTCGCCGGCGTCTCGTAGAGGTCGACCGGGGCGCCGTTTTGCTCGATGCGTCCGGCATTGAGCAGGATGACTCGATCGGCCATGGTCATCGCCTCCACCTGATCGTGCGTGACGTACACCATGGTGATGCCGAGCTTGCGCTGCAGGTGGCGGATCTCCTGGCGCATCTCCTGGCGCAGCTGCGCGTCGAGATTCGACAGCGGCTCGTCCATCAGGCACACCGGCGCCTCGGCGATGATCGCGCGGCCGAGCGCGACGCGCTGCTGCTGGCCGCCGGAGAGTTGCGAGGGCTTGCGATCGAGGAGCTTGGCGAGCCCGAGCAGTCCCGCGACGCGCTTCAGGCGCGCCGCTCGCTCGCTCGGTCCCACCTTGCGCACGCGCAGGCCGAAGACGATGTTCTCGGCCACCGACAGGTGTGGAAACAGCGCGTAGGATTGGAACACCATCGCAATGTTGCGTTGCGCCGGCGCAAGGCGCGTCACGTCGCGCCCGCCGATGCGGATGCGCCCTTGATCCGCCGGTTCGAGGCCGGCGATCAAGCGCAGTGTGGTCGACTTGCCGCAGCCCGAAGGGCCGAGCAACACATTGAGCGTGCCTTCATCGAGCGCAAAGGACAGCCCGTCGACCGCGCGGACCTGGCCCTCGGCAGTCGTCCAGTGCTTGCTGACGTTTTCGACGGCGATCGCCGACACGGGCTTCCTCTCGAGCGCGACGCGAGGCGCATCAGGCCTCCGCCGTACCGGGCCGCAATTGTACCGTGTCCGCGAACAGCGCGTGCAGCGCGGCTCCGGGATCGGCCGCCCGCATGAATGCCTCGCCGACGAGGAAAGCATGCACGCCTGCCGCACGCAGGCGGGCGACGTCGGCGGGCGCGAAGATGCCGCTTTCGGTCACCACGAGCCGCTCGGGCGGCACGCGCGGGAGCAGTCCCAGTGTGGTCTCCAGCGCGACCTCGAAAGTGCGGAGATTCCGGTTGTTGATTCCTATGAGCGGCGTGGAGAGCTTGAGCGCCCGCTCGAGCTCCGCGGCGTCGTGAACCTCCGCGAGCACCGCCATCCCGAGCTCGCCCGCCGCCGCTTCCAGCGTGGCGAGCCGCGCATCGTCGAGCGCGGCGACGATGAGCAGGATGCAGTCCGCCCCGAGCGCGCGCGACTCGACCACCTGATACGCCTCGACCAGGAAATCCTTGCGCAGCGCGGGCAGGGCACAGGCCGCGCGCGCGGCGGCGAGGTGCTCGGGCGCACCCTGGAAATAGTCGCGGTCGGTCAGCACCGACAGGCACGCCGCGCCGCCGGCCTCGTACCGGCGAGCGATCCCCGCGGGATCGAAGATCGGCCGCAGCACGCCGCGGCTGGGGCTCGCCCTCTTGATCTCCGCGATCACTCCGGCCGCGCCGAGGGCGATCTTGCCGCGCAGCGCCCCGACGAAATCGCGCACGGGCGGCGCGGCGCGTGCTTGCTCGCGCAACGCGTCGAGCGGCCTCGCCGCGCGCGCCGCCGCGACCTCCTTCGCCTTGCTCGCGAGAATCCGTGTCAGGATATCGGCCATGCCGCCTACTTCGGCGCGAGCTTCTGTGTGGTCGCCACGAACTGCTCGAGCTTCTTCTTGGCCGCGCCCGAGGCGATCGATTCGCGCGCCCGCGCGATGCCCTCCGCGATCGAGGCCGCCGTGCCCGCCGCGTAGAGCGCGGCGCCGGCATTGAAGACGACGATCTCGCGCGGCGTGCCTGCGGTGTTGGCGAGCGCCTCGAGCACCATCTCCTTCGACTCCGCCGCTCCCTCCACCTTCAGACCCCGGTTCGACTTCATGTGCAGGCCGAAGTCCTCGGGATGGATCTCGTACTCGCGCACCTCGCCGTCCTTGAGCTCGCCGACCATCGTCGCCGCACCGAGCGAGACCTCGTCCATGCCGTCCTTGCCGTAGACGACCAGCACGTGCCTGCCGCCCAGGCGCTGGAGCACCCGCACGTGGATGCCGACCAAATCGGGGTGGAACACGCCCACGAGCTGGTTGGCCGCACCGGCCGGGTTGGTGAGCGGCCCCAGGATGTTGAAGATCGTGCGCACGCCCAGCTCCTTGCGCACCGGGGCCGCGTATTTCATCGCGCCGTGATGACTCGGCGCGAACATGAAGCCCACGCCGGTCTCGGCGACGCACCGCGCGACCTGCGCGGGCGGGAGCATGATGTTCGCACCGAGCGCCTCGAGCACGTCGGCGCTCCCCGACTTGGACGACACCGAGCGGTTGCCGTGCTTGGCCACGCGGGCGCCCGCGCCGGCGGCGACGAACATCGCCGCCGTGGAGATGTTGAACGTGTGCGATGCGTCGCCGCCGGTACCCACGACGTCGAGCAGATTCTCGCACTCGGGCACCTCCACCTTGGTCGCGAACTCGCGCATGACCTGCGCCGCGGCCGTGATCTCGCCGATGGTCTCCTTCTTCACGCGCAAGCCTACGGTGAGCGCGGCGATCATCACCGGAGTGGCCTCGCCGCTCATGATCTTGCGCATGAGGGCGAGCATCTCGTCATGAAAGATCTCGCGGTGCTCGATGGTGCGTTGCAGCGCTTCCTGCATGGTGATCGGCATGATGGTCTCGGCTCTAGTGGAGTCTTAGGAAATTGGCGAGGAGCTCGTGCCCTTGCTGCGTCAGGATCGCCTCGGGATGGAACTGAACGCCTTCGACCGCCAGCTCGCGGTGGCGCACACCCATGATCTCGTGGTCGTCGCTCTCCGCCGTGACCTCGAGGCAGGAGGGCAGGCTCGCGCGCTCGATCACGAGCGAATGATAGCGCGTCGCCGTCAGCGGATTGGCGAGGCCCTCGAACACGCCCTGCCCGCGATGCGTCACCTGCGAGAGCTTGCCGTGCATGACCCGTGAGGCGCGCACGATCCGGCCCCCGAAGGCCTGCCCGATCGCCTGATGCCCGAGGCACACGCCGAGGATCGGTATCTCGCCCGCGAAGCGCTGAATGAGCGGCACGCAGATGCCGGCTTCGGCAGGCGCGCACGGACCGGGCGAGATGACGATCTTCTCCGGCTTCCAGGCAGCGATCTGCTCCAGCGTGAGCGCATCGTTGCGATACACCTGCACCTGCGCGCCGAGCTCACCCAGATATTGCACGAGGTTGTAGGTGAAGCTGTCGTAATTGTCGATCATCAGGAGCATGGCCCAGAGCCCGCGTTTCATCGAATGGGGTTTCCTGTCGCTCTTGGCGTCTTCGCGGCAAAGCGGCGATCAACCTTCGCCATCCAGCCCCGCCTGCGCCATCTCCGCCGCGCGCAGCACCGCGCGCGCTTTCGAGAGCGTCTCGCGCCACTCGTTCTCGGGCACCGAGTCGTGCACGATGCCCGCGCCGACCTGGGCGTAGAGCATGCCCTTGCGCAAGACCGCCGTGCGGATGGCGATCGCGACGTCCATGTCGCCCTGAAACGAGATGTAGCCGACCGCGCCGGCGTAGATGCCGCGCCTCGAGGGCTCCAGCTCGTCGATGATCTGCATCGCGCGCACTTTCGGCGCGCCGCTCACCGTGCCGGCCGGAAACGACGCGCGCAGCACGTCGAGCGCGGTGAGCCCCGGGCGGAGCTTCCCTTCGACGTTGGAGACCATGTGCATGACGTGCGAGTAGCGCTCCACCGCCATCCGCTCGGTGACCTCGATCGTTCCGATCGAAGCGACCCGGCCGACGTCGTTGCGCCCGAGGTCCAGAAGCATGACGTGCTCGGCGATCTCCTTCGGGTCGGCGAGCATCTCGGCGGCCAGCGCCTCGTCGGCCTGGCGCGTCGCGCCGCGCGGCCGCGTGCCCGCGATCGGCCGCAGCGTGACGCTGTCGCCCTCCTTGCGCACCAGGATCTCCGGCGAGGCGCCCACGACGTGCAGGTCGTCGAGGTTGTAGTAGAACATGTAGGGCGAAGGATTGAGCGAGCGCAGCGCCCGGTACAGCGACAACGGCGAGGCGGCGAAGGGCATCGCCATGCGCTGCGAGAGCACGACCTGCATGATGTCGCCCGCGGCGATGTATTCGCGGGCGCGCGCCACCGCCGCCTGGAAGCCTTCCGCGCCGAATTCGCTCGTCGCCTCGCTCGTCGCGGTCGCCGACTGGAAAGGAATATCGACCGGCTCGCGCAGTTTCCGTCGCAGCGCCTGCAAGCGCTCCTGAGCGGTGCGATACGCGTCCGGCGTCTCGGGATCGGCGTAGACGATGAGCGAGATTTTTCCGGCGAGGTTGTCGACCACCGCCAGCTCTTCGGAGAGCAGCAGCAGGACCTCGGGAACGTCGGCCAGCGCTCCGCGGGCCGGCGGCGCCGAGACGGCGAGTCGCGTCTCGATGTGCCGCACGGTGTCGTAGGCGAAGTAGCCGGCGAGGCCACCGCAGAAACGGGGCAGCCCGGGCACCGGAGCGGCGCGGTACCGACGCTGGAACTCGGCGATGAAATCGAGCGGGTCGCCTTCGTGACGCTCGGCGATGCTTCCGCCCTCGTCGACCTCGATGTGCCGGCCGCGCGCGCGGATGCGCGTGGCGGCCGGCAGGCCGATGAACGAATAGCGGCCGAAACGCTCGCCGCCGACGACCGACTCGAGCAGGAACGAGAACGGCCGGTTGGCGAGCTTGACGTAGAGCGAGAGCGGAGTGTCGAGGTCGGCGAACGACTCGAGAACGAACGGGATGCGGTTAAACCCTTGCGCGGCAAGCGCGCGGAATTCGGCTTCGGTCATGATGCTTCAACGTTCTCTCAAGATGCGCAACGGAGTTTCGGGGCGTCGCCTGTATGGCGCGCGACGCAAAGCGCGAGCTACGAGCGGCGCCAGCGCCAGTCGTCACCGCGCGCCCAGATCGCCTGGGCCCGTTGGTTGCGGTTGAGAGCGTTGAAGCTCATTGCAGGAGGAGCTTTCGAGCCATCCCGAATCGGACGGAGGCTTTCACTATAACACCGGCGCCGAGCGTTGCCCATGGCGACGAACCCGGACGGACGGTCTAGCGTTCGTTCGCGCACCCTGCGCTGGCGACCTCCTTGGAGGCATCTCGGACCACGAAAGGTATCGCGTCGGTCGCTAGCGTCGATTCGCCTCGCGCGATCCCTGCGCGCTACGCGCGCAGGGCCCCTCGCTGCGGGCTCACGCCGCTACCGCTGCGCGCATCGCCGCGATGGTCGCGGCGTAGTCGGGCGCGCCGAAGATCGCCGACCCGGCGACGAATGTATCGGCGCCCGCCTTGGCGATGGTGGCGATGTTGTCGACCTTGACGCCACCGTCGACCTCGAGCCGGATCTCGCGCCCGGTGCGCGCGTGCACGGCGTCGATCCGCGCCCGCGCCATCTTGAGCTTGGAGAGCGCCTCGGTGATGAACGACTGCCCGCCGAATCCCGGATTGACCGACATGATGAGCACGAGATCGAGCTTCTCCAGCACGTGATCGAGCCAGACGAGCGGGGTCGCCGGATTGAACACGAGGCCCGCCTTGCAGCCGCAGTCGTGGATGAGCCCGACCGTGCGGTCGACGTGATCGGAGGCTTCGGGATGAAAGCTGATGATCGAAGCGCCGGCTTTGGCGAAGTCCGGCACGATGCGGTCGACCGGCTTCACCATCAGATGCACGTCGATGGGAACGCTCGTGTGCGGCTTCAGCGCCTGGCACACCAGTGGACCCACCGTCAGGTTGGGCACGTAGTGATTGTCCATCACGTCGAAGTGAATGAGATCGGCGCCGGCGGCGACGACCGCGCGCACCTCCTCGCCGAGGCGCGCGAAGTCGGCCGAGAGGATCGAAGGAGCGATGAAGCAGGAGGCCACGGCGTTATAATTCCCTTTGTCGTCAATGCAGCGCGCCCCGATGGCCGAGAGCAGCCGTTACGAGATCACCGTCGTGCCCAAGGCGACTTACGTCGAGGACCAGTCGGACCCGTCGAAGAACCAGTACGTGTTCGCCTACACGATCACGATCAGCAATACGGGCACCGTTCCGGCCCAGCTCGTGAGCCGCCATTGGGTCATCAGCGACGCGAACGGCAAGGTGATCGAGGTGAAGGGCCTCGGCGTGGTGGGACAGCAACCGCTGCTCAAGCCCGGCGAGAGCTTCGAGTACACCAGCGGCACGCATCTCGAAACCGCCGTCGGGACGATGCGCGGCACCTACCAGATGGTGGCCGAAGACGGGAAGCAGTTCGACGCCCCGATCCCGTCGTTCACCCTTTCGGTGCCGCGCGTCCTGCATTAGTTGTCTCCCCTTTTGTCGTCGCTCGTCGGCGGGCGCTTGCGCTTGCCGCCCATCGTGAACCAGACGATGAAGATGGCGAGCAGAAGCGCGACTCCGGCTTCGATGAGAAACCACACCATGGCACTCGCCCCCTGGCGCCTCTGCCTGATGTTGCTCGCCGCCATCGCCGCGGCCTGCGGCTCGCTCGCGCCTGCGCCGACGCGTCCGGCCCCGGCGCTCGCGCGTCCGATCCTGCGACCCGTCCCGTTCGCGCAGCTCCCCGGCTGGGCGGACGACGCGGTGGCCGAAGCCTGGCCGGCCTTCGACGCCGGTTGCGCCGCGCTCCTCGCGCAAAGCGCGACGGCGGCGACCTGGCGCGAGCCGTGCGCCGCGGCGCGGGCGGTCGACGCGAGCGACTCGGCGGCGGTGCGGGCGTTTTTCGAGCGGCATTTTACCGCATACCGGGCGCTCGTCCCCGACGGCGCCGAGACCGGGCTCGTTACCGGCTACTACGAGCCGCTCCTGAACGGAAGCCGCACCCGGAGCGAGCGCGACCGCTTTCCGCTCTACGGGCCGCCGGACGATCTGCTGAGCGTCGAGCTTTCCGACCTCTACCCGGAGCTCAAGGACAAGCGCGTACGCGGTCGGATCGACGGCAAGCGCGTGGTCCCGTATTGGCCGCGCGCCGCCATCGAAGCGGGCAGGGCGCCGCTCGCAGGCAAGGAGCTCGTCTTCGTCGACGACCGGCTCGAGGCGTTCTTCGTGCAGGTCCAGGGCTCGGGGCGAATTCGGCTGGCCGACGGCACGATCATGCGCGTGGGCTACGCCGACCAGAACGGGCAGCCGTTCCGCTCAATTGCCCGGGTGCTGATCGAGCGCGCCGCGCTCTCGCCGAGCGATGCGTCGCTGCAGGCGATCAAGGCTTGGGCCGTTGAGCATCCGGACGAGCTGCCGGCGCTCCTCAACGAAAACCCCCGCTACGTGTTCTTTCGCGAAGTAACACCAGATCCCGCCTCGCCGATCGACGGTCCGATCGGAACGTTGGGCGTCCCCCTCGCTGCGGGTCGCGCGATCGCGGTCGATCCGCGCGCGATCCCGCTCGGCGCGCCGGTGTTTCTCGCGACGACCTGGCCGCTCTCGGACCGGCCCCTCGATCGTCTCGTCCTCGCGCAGGATACCGGCGGCGCGATCCAAGGGCCGCTGCGGGTGGATCTCTTCTGGGGCTTCGGCGAGGAGGCCGCCCGCCAGGCCGGGCGCATGAAGCAGGAGGGGCGAATCTGGGTGCTGTGGCCTAACGGCGCCGCGTTGCCCTGACCGTCGCCCCGGCCCCGGACTCGAGCGCTCCGGGGCAGGCCTCGGCCTGCCGGTCGGCGTGATACGACGAGCGCACCAGCGCGCCGACCGCGGCGTGGCGGAAGCCGAGGGCATAGGCTTCGCGCTCGAACATGGCGAACGTGTCCGGATGCACGTAGCGCAGTACCGGCAGATGGCCGGCGGTCGGCTGCAGGTACTGGCCGATCGTCAACATGTCGATCGCGTGCGCGCGCATGTCGCGCAGCACCGCGAGGATTTCGTCGTCGGTCTCGCCCAGGCCCACCATCAGACCGGACTTGGTAGGGATATCCGGAAAGCGTCGCTTGAATTCGGCGAGAAGGCGAAGCGAATGCGCGTAATCCGAGCCGGGTCGCGCCTGCCTGTAGAGCCGCGGCACCGTCTCGAGATTGTGGTTCATCACGTCGGGCGGCGCTGCGGAGAGGACGTCGAGCGCGCGCTCGAGCCGCCCGCGGAAATCCGGCACCAGGATCTCGATCCGGGTCCCGGGCGAGATTTCGCGAACCTTGCGGATGCAGTCCCGGAAGTGTCCGGCGCCGCCGTCGCGCAGATCGTCGCGATCCACACTGGTGACCACCACGTACGAAAGCTTCAGCGCCGCGATCGCCCGGGCGAGATTCACCGGCTCGTCGGGGTCGAGCGGCAGCGGCCGGCCGTGGGCGACGTCGCAGAACGGGCAGCGCCGCGTGCAAAGCTCGCCCATGATCATGAAGGTCGCGGTGCCTTTGCCGAAACATTCGCCGATGTTCGGACAGGACGCTTCCTCGCATACCGTGTGCAGACGGTGCTCGCGCAGGAGCTGCTTGATCTCGAAAAAGCGCGGGCTCGAGGGTGCGCGCACGCGGATCCAGTCGGGCTTCTTCAGCCGCTCGGCGGCGACGACCTTGATCGCGTATTTGGCGAACACGCGGGCGGTTTTCGCCTCGCCCTTCTGCTTGACCCCCGCAGCGTTGACCGGGACCGCGGAGGCGTCGCTCATGGCACGCGCTCGAGCGTGCGCTTAGTCGTCGCCTCTCGGGTCAGACGAGCGGCGAGGATCGGCGCGAGATCCGCGCCGACTTCTTCCACGGTGCGCTCGATCCCGAAATCGGCGAGTTGCGTGACCGCAAGCCCCGGGTATCCGCAGGGGTCGATGTCGGCGAAGGGAGAGAGGTCCATGGCGACGTTCACGGCGAGACCGTGATAGGCGCGACCGTTACGCACCCTCAAGCCCAGTGCGGCGATCTTGGCTTCGGCGGTTCCGGAACGGACATACACACCGGGCGCCGCCGGCTTCCCGTAGGCGATAATGCCGAGCGAGTCCAGCCATTCTATCACGCCGGCTTCGATTCCCCGGACCATGCCACGCACGGTAGCGCCCGCGCGCCTGAGATCGAGCAGCACATAAACGACGAGCTGCCCCGGTCCGTGATAAGTCACCTGGCCGCCGCGATCGATCTTGAGCACGGGGATGCCGTTCTCGCGCCGCACATGCTCGGGTCGACCGGCAAGGCCGAGCGTGTAGATCGGTTCGTGCTCGGTCAGCCAGAGCTCATCCGCGGTCGCCTCGTCGCGGGCGGCGGTGAACTCCTGCATCGCGCGCCACACGCTCTCGCAATCGGTGCGGCCGAGACGGCGAGTGATCCACGGCGAGGCGCTCATCGGGCGACCTTGTGAGAGCGGAAAAGCGAACAGTGGCGCGCGACCGCGCCGCCGTTCGCCGTTGCCG
>DASVPH010000007.1:0-15450 GCA_036382945.1 Casimicrobiaceae bacterium | reverse complement strand
CATGAGCGCCGCCGGGCCGCCCCAAGGCGCGAATTGCGCCCCCGCTTTTGGGGGCAGCGCAGCGGCCGAATTGACCAATGAGGCCGCAAGCGTGGGGGTACACATGAGCGCCGCCGGGCCGCCCCAAGGCGCGAATTGCGCCCCCGCTTTTGGGGGCAGCGCAGCGGCCGAATTGACCAATGAGGCCGCAAACGTAGGGGTACACCAATGACCTTCGCCCTCGCGGTCGCGTTCGAGGTAGCTGGCTGCGCGTGCCGCTTCATCGAGCAGCACGTCGAGCGGCGGGACGTCGGTATCCCATTCGATCAGCGTCGGCACCGGACCGAAGCGCGCGAGCGCTTCGGCATACAGAGCCCAGACCGGCGCAACCACCCGCGAGCCGTGATCGTCGATGCGCAGCTCCCGCCCGTCATCGAGCTCGCGCACGGCGTGGCCGGCGAGGTGGATCTCGCCGATGGCCTCAGCGGGCAATGCGGCGAGGTAAGCCGATGCGTCCCAGCCGTGATTGCACGCGCTCACGTAGATGTTGTTGACATCGCACAGGATCCCGCAGCCGGTGCGCTGCGCAACGGCGGCGAGGAATTCCCACTCGGGAAGCGTCGAATGCTTGAAGCGCAGGTACGAAGAGGGATTCTCGACCAGGATGCGCCGCTGCAGGAAAGCCTGCGTTCGATCGACGTTACGGCAGACCACAGCGAGCGCTTCCTCGGTCAGCGGCAGCGGCAGGAGGTCGGCGAGGTAGGTAGCGCCGACGACGCTCCACGCCAGGTGCTCGGAGACGAGCCCCGGCTCGAAGCGCTCGACGGTGCGCCGGATGCGCTCCAGATGGGGGGCGTCGAGCCCTTCGGCGCTGCCGAGCGACAAGCCGATGCCGTGCAACGAAAGGGGATAGTCGCGACGGATGGCGTCGAGATAGGCGGGCGGTGTGCCGCCACCCATGTAGTTCTCGGTGTGAACCTCGAGCCACGCCACATCGGGACGGGAGTCGACCACCGCCTGATGGTGCTGGAAGCGCAACCCGATTCCTGCCGCGGCGGGAATCGAGTTGCGCCGCGCCCGCCGGGCGGACGCAGCGGCCGCGCGCGTCATGCTTCAGGCCGGCTTGAGGCTGCCGCCCGCGATCTTGCTGCAGTCGCCTTGGGGTAGCAGCACGAAGGACTTCGGATCGCGCGCCTGGCTGGCCTGGCCCGCGCACGAGTGCGCCCCCTCGGCGCAGTCGTTCTTGCTCACGGCGTTGATCCCGTAGCACTTCTCCAGCTTGTCCTTCTGCATCCGCGCCATGTTGTCCTTGACGATCTGCGGTGCCTTGCTCGGGTCCATCTTGGCTTGGGCCTGCGCAGGCAAGCCTTGCATGCCTAGGGCCAGCCCCACCGCGGCGGAGAGAACGGAACCCGCGAACAGACGACGATCCATGGTCGACAATCTCCTTTGAACGAGTCTCGGGCCGAGACTTGACTCCATTCAATTCGTCCGAACACCGCCAAAGGTTACGCAGGGCGCGAGAAATTTTTCCCGCCATCGGCGTCGCCCCCAGGGTGTATCTTCAGCGAGATGCGGAGGCGCTCGATGAGCTCGACGATCGAGCTCGCTTACAGCGCGTTGACGACTCTCCACCCGATATGAGCCCCGGCTCGCGCGAGCGCGTCCAGACGCTGCGCCTCGTCCCACCCGCAGCGCCGCCTGCCCGGGCCGAAGGTGCGGACGGCACCTGTGCGGCGCCTGCGGCCTCCGCTCGCGCGCGCCGCGTGTTGGCTCGCGTTTGCGGCGGCGATCCTCATTCTGCTCGCCGTCACGCGGGGCGTTCGGCCGGATCTCGCGCAGCGGCTGCAGGAGCCGGTCTTCGTCATCGGCATCGCCGCCTCGCTGGCAACCGGCATCCTGGCGGCGGTGGCCGCGTTCGTAGTGAGCCTCCCGGACCGTTCGCGCGGCTGGTCGCTGCTTCCGCTGCCCCCGCTCGCGATCTGGATCTCCACCATCGGTTACGGCTGCCTGATCGCCTGGGTCGGGATCAGCGCCAACGGGCTTCCCGCCGGGGAAGTGGCGCGCTGCCTCGTGACGCTCGTGCTCACCAGCGGGCCGTTGTCGCTCGCCATGTGCGTGATGCTCCGCCATGCGGTGCCGCTGCGAGCGCTGCCGGTCGCGCTCGTCGGCGGTCTGGCGGTGGCCGCCATCACCGCCTCGGCGCTTTCGATCCTGCACCCGCTCGAGGCGACGATCACGATCCTGCTCTGGAATTTCGGAACGGCGGCGTTGTTCCTCGGGCTCGCAGCGTTGCTGGGCCGCGGAATGTCCTCGCGGTTGCCGCAGCAGCCCGCTCCGCAAGGCAGGTGACGCGCACGCACGCGCCAGGGATCGATCACAAAGGCGGCAGCCAGCCCAGGTACACGCCGGCCCGATAGAAGTAGTAGAGCGCCGCGGCCAGGATCAACGCTCCGCTCGCGAGCTCGACCCCTCGAACCAAGCGCCGGGCGCGCAGGAGATAGGCAAGAATGCCGGTCGCGGTCCCCGCAACCACGATGGGCACGCCTCGGCCAAGGCCGAAGGCGAACAGCAGAACTGCGCCCATTATGGGATCGCCCGTCGCCGCCGCAGCCGCGACCACCGGCAGAAGCAGCGGCATGCAGGCCGGGCAGGTGGACAACCCGAACGGAATCCCGAGCAGGTAGCTCGCCCCAAAGGTTTGCGCGGGTCTCGTGGCTGCGCCGGGCACGGGAATGCGCACGTGGAGCACGCGCAACAGCGCCAGCCCTGTGACCAGGAGCACGCCGCCGAGCACGGCGTAGGCGAGCCAGAGCACACGGGCGAGAACGCGCAGGACGGCGAATCCGACCAACCCGAACAGCGCGCCGAGCAAGGCTTCGACCGTCGCCATACCCAGAGCAAACCCTGCGGCCAGCCACATTCCCCGCGTCTTGCTTCCCAGGGGCCCGGCTGCGCCTTGGCCGGCCGCCAATCCTGTGGCGACCGAAAGCAAAGGCAGCGAGCTCGGAGCGATGCCGACCACGAGGCCAGCGAGCGCAACCAGGCCGACGATGACGGGCGTCAGCCCGGACGCGTTTGCCAGCAGCGGCTCGAGGTCGGGCATGGCCAGTCCCGTGCGCGAGTAGCGCACCCTGGCGCGGAGAAGGCTTCGATCAAGATCCTCATGGCGCGCGCTTCCTCGAAACAGGCTTCGCTCTTGCGTGGCGTTGCCCTGCCATGCCGGCTTCCAGCGCAGCGAGGATGGGACACGCGTCGAGCGGTTTCCGGTCGCGAGAGCAGATCTCTATCAGGCCGGAAAGCGCTCGCGACATTGCCTGGAGCGCCTTGATCTTCGCTTCGAGCTGCGCCTTCTTCTCCACGGCCACCCGATAGGCATCATCACAACACGCCCTGCTATCATTGCGCAGCTCGAGCAGCTCGCGGATTTCGGCCAGAGAAAAGCCGCATTGCTGCGCGTGCTTGACGAAGCCGAGCCGACGGATAGCCTCGTCCGTATAGAGCCGATAGCCCGATTCGCTTTTCCGGGCAGGCGAGATCAGTCCCTCGCGCTCGTAGTAGCGAATCGTGTCGGTGCTTACCTGCGCATTCGTGGCGAGCTTGCCAATCGTCAACATGATTCCTCGGTTCGGCGCGGAGGCCGGTTCCGCTCCTCCCGGAGCAGACCCTCAACATGCGGAGCCAGAGAACATGCTAAACCTTGGACATGGCTCCAAGGTCAAGGCCCTTGACTTTGGACCTCGCTCCAGGCTCTACGCTGGCGCCAGCAACATCGAAACGGAGCAGACGATGAACGCAGTCAGTTTGAAGATCGAGGGCATGCATTGCGCCGGCTGTGCGGCCAAGATCCAAGCGTCTTTGGAACGCAGCACGGGCGTACGCAAAGCCTCTGCGTCGTTTAGCGACGGTGAAGCGCGAGTCCTGTACGACCCCCAAGCCGTCACTGAAAAACAATTGATCGCGACGATCGAGCAAGCCGGCTACCGCGTTGCCGGCCGAAGCAAGCCGTGAAGCGTCGCGCAGGAGGTAGCGCCATGGCTCGTGCCACCACCTCAGATTCCGATTTCCGTTACTGGAGCGAAGAACCCTCCAGCCGTCCCGACCGGGTCCGTATTCGGGCCCGCATCGGCGGCCTCCACTGCTCGCTGTGCACAGGCACGATCGAGAAGGCATTGGGGAGTCAGCCGGGAGTCGACAAGGTGGCCGTGAGCCTCACTCATGAGCAGGCGCTAGTCGAGTACGACCCCACGATGGCGCGGCCCGAGGGGCTGTTTCGCACCTTGCGCGATATCGGCTACACGGTTTCCGATCCGCGCAAGCTCAGGCCGTTCGACGAGGAAGAGCGCGAGCTCGTCCGCGAAGGCCTACGGTTTCTCACGGCGACGGCGCTCAGCCTCATCGCCGTGGCGCTGATCGCCAATCCGACCGGGATCGGCGCCATCGCCCTGCCGGTGGTCGTCGTGGTGAGCCTGCTCGCCTTTGTCTTCCTCGTGCTGCGCTCGCGCGGCCTTGGAGTCGCGATCGGAAGCACCGCGGTCCTGGGCGCAGCGGCGATGGCCCTGCTGTCCCTGAAAACGCAGCCGTGGTTCATTGCCGCCACACCCTCGCTCGTCGGCGCGATGGCCTTGGTCCTGGTCTTCGGCGTGGGGCGACATATCCTGAGCATGGCCTTCCAGGCGCTGCGCCGAGGCATCCTGAATCAGCACGTCTTGCTCGAGATCGGCGCCTTTGCCGGGATCGCCGGCGGCCTGATCGGTCTGCGGCTCGATACCCCGGACTATCCGACCGCGTCGTTCTTCGCGGTCGCGGTCCTGGTGACCACCTACCACATCTTCTCGGAGTGGTTGTCGCTGATCGTCAAAACGCGCAGCTCGCAGGCGGTGAAGCGGCTGCTGGATCTGCAGCCCGAGACCGCGCGCGTCGTGCGTGGCGCGCAGGAGCTCGAAGTGCCGATCGAGAGTGTGGTGGTGGGCGACTTGGTTCGGATCCGGCCAGGCGAGCGCGTGCCCGTCGACGGTCAAGTGGTCAGCGGCCATTCGGCGGTGGACCAGTCGCTGGTCACCGGCGAGGCGATTCCGGTGGAGAAAGCGGAAGGCGACGCGGTCATCAGCGGCTCGATCAACGGCACCGGAACGCTGCGGGTGCAAGTCAGCGCCGTCGGCGAAGAGAGCTTCCTCCACAAAGTCATCCGCGAAGTCGAGGATGCGCGCGCCCTGAAGCCGGGCATCCTGCACTTGGTGGACCGCGTGCTGCGCATCTACACGCCCTCGGTGCTGATCGTCGCCGCGCTTGCCGTCGCGGGCTGGCTGATCGGGTCCTGGCTCGTTGGTGGGCAGATGGATCTCGAGCGCGCGATCGTCGCCGGGTTGAGCGTGCTCGTCATGGGCTACCCCTGCGCCGTGGGCATCTCCGCGCCGCTGTCCATCGTGCGGGGTGCAGGCGAAGCGGCCGACCGGGGCATCCTGATGCGCACGGGTGAGGCGTTTCAGGCCTTCCGCCTGGTCAAGACGATCGTGCTCGACAAGACCGGCACGCTCACCGAGGGCCACCCGGCACTCCATGAGATCGAGCTCATCGAGGGCACCGAGGACGAGCTGCTGGCGCTCGCTGCGGCCGCCGAGTCCTCATCCGAGCATCCGCTGGCCCAGGCCGTGGTCGATGCGGCCTTCGCGCGGGGCGTCGTCCCGCCAGGCGTCGAATCGTTCGAGGCCGTTCCCGGCCAAGGCGTGGTGGCGCGCATCGCGGATCGGCAGATCGTGGTCGGCAGCCCAGCGTTTCTCTCGAGCCGCGGCGTCGATCTCGCGCGCGTTGCCGGCCGCGTTCGCCGGCTGGAAGAGGCAGGACGCACGGTGATCGCCCTCAGCCGTGCCGGACGCGCCGTGGGCATCCTGGCGTTCGGGGACACGGTTCGCGCCGACGCTCTCGGCACCGTCGCCACGCTGCGCAAGCTCGGCTTGAAGGTCGTTCTGCTCACCGGAGACAACGAGCGCGCGGCACAGCACATCGCGCGCGAGATCGGCATCGAGGAGGTCTATGCGGGAGTTCTCCCCGCAGGCAAGGCGGACGTGGTGCGCAAGCTCCAAGCGAAGAGCCGCGTCGCGATGGTGGGCGACGGCATCAACGACGCACCGGCGCTGATGCAGGCCGACGTCGGAATTGCGATGGGAGGCGGCACCGACATCGCCATCGAATCGGCCGACATCATCATCCTGTCCAATCGCCTCGAAGCGCTTCCCGCAGCACGCGAGATCAGTCGGCGCAGCTACGGCAAGATGCTGCAGAACGTCGTCCTGGCGTTTCTGTTCAACGGCATCGGGATTCCTGTGGCGGCCACCGGGCTCATCTATCCGGTGTGGGCGATGGCGGCCATGGCGGTCAGTGTGACCGCCATCTTCATCAATTCGCTGGGCGGCCGCCCGCGCCTTTTCATCGATGCCCTCCTGAGCGTGGGCCGGCCGGCTGCGGCGAGCGCATGAGCGCGCCGACGGCGCGGTCCAGAAGTCGCGTGCCGGCGCGGCGGGAAAGGCCGCGCAAGGGCGTTGCGCCCGCCTTCGCTCCTCACCCGGACGGCGCTGGGCTGGCTTTCGTCCAGCGCACGACGAAAAAGCCGGTAAGCGCGACCAGCACCAGCGCGGCGCCGAACACCTGCGCGGCGGGAATCCCCCAGGCGAAGATCGCCGGATGGCCGCGGAAGAATTCCACGAAGACGCGCGTGGCGCCGTAGCCCGCCAGATAGGTGAGGAATACAAAGCCCTCCGTCCTGTAGCTCTTCCTCGTGCTCCAGACGAGAAGAAAGACGAGGAAGTACGCCGCCATCTCGTAGAGCTCGACCGGTTGCAGCGGGATGTTCAACGGCGCCATGGAAGCGGGATTGGTGTAGGTGATCGCCCAGGGAAGATCGGTCGGCTTGCCGTAGCTGTCGCCGGTCGACAGACAGGCGAAAATCCCCACCGCCTGCCCGAGGATGATGCCGGGGCCCAGCGTATCGGCCAATCGCCAGAACGAGAGCCTTTTTCTCCGGCAATACCACAGCGTGACGAGAAAACCCCCGAGAAGCGCTCCGATGATGCCAAGGCCGCCGTGCCAAACCGCGAGGATCTCCCACGGGTTGCGCAGAAAGTAGGCCGGCTGCGAGAAGACGACGAAATACAATCGCGCTCCCACAATCCCGGCCACGAACGCGTAGAACGCGAAATCCTGGATCACCGCGGGATCGAGCCCTTTCCTTTTTGCTTCCTTCGCGCTCAGCCAGAGGCCAAGGAGAAACGAAAGGGCAACGATGATGCCGTAGGAGCGAAGCTGGAAACTGCCGAGCTGAAGGAGAACGGGGTACATGGTGGGGCGTCCCGGCTACGCGCGCACGCCGTAGCGCAGCATCATCCCGACCTCGGCATGCTCCAGGTTATGGCAGTGGAACACGTAGTCCTGGTCGCCGGGGTGCGGGTACGAGAAGTCGAGCGCGATCCGCACCGATTCACGGGGCCACACGAGCACGGTGTCGATCAGGCCGAGATCCTGCGGGAGCAAGCCCCGGGCGCCGGCGAGCGCGCGCACTTGCTGCGGACTGCCGCGGCGCTCCAGAATGCGGAACTGGAAGCCGTGAAGGTGCATCGGGTGCGGCATGCTGTTGCGCTCGTTCTCGATCACCCAGGTTTCGGCCGCGCCGCGCTGCACCGTGAACACGTTCGCCTTCGCGTCGTAGAGCCGGTCGTTGATCGTCCACCCGCCTTTGCCGTCCTGGGCGAGCTTGATGGGCCGCAGATTCTTGGACTCGCGAGGGACGGGAAGTCTCGACAGTGTGGCCGGAATCTTCTTCGCGTAGCTCGGCGAGGATTTCACGTCGATGCGCAGCAGCGCGCGCGGCTCGCCTTCGTCGCCTTCCATTTCCATGCCGGCCATCGCTCCGCCCGAAGCCTTTTTGCCTTCCACCTCCATCCCGGCCATCGCCCCGGCCGAAGCCTTTTTGCCCGCCATCTCCATGCCGGCCATCGCGCCGCTGGAACCCTTTTTCCCGCCTATCTTGCCCTCATCCATGCCGGGCATGCTCTGGTCCATTGCGGCCTTCGGTTCTTTTTCGGTTTCCTCCTGCTCGCCTTCAGCGTGCATCGGATCGAAGGCGAGCGTGGCGAGCGTGACGGCGCCCTCCTGCGCCTCGCGCAGGTCGAGCAGGATGTCCAGCCGCTGCCCCGGCGAGATGAAGGTCTCGGAAACGCGTTGCGCAGATCCGAGCAGCCCACCGTCGGTGCCGGCGAGGTAGTAGCCGAGCTTGCGCCCGTTCTGCAGGAAGGCGAGCCGGTAGGTGCGCGCGTTCGCGCCGTTGAGCACCCGGAAGCGATAGATGCGCCGCGCCGCGGTGAGATAGGGCTGGTCGGTCAGGTTGACCAGCAGCCGCTTGCCGATGAAGCCCTGGAACGCCGCCTCGCGCGAGGGCTTGTACTCGATCCGGCCTTGCGCATCGAACGTGCGATCCTGCAGCACGAGCGGAATCTCGGTCTCGCCGAGCGCAAGGTCCAGCTCGCGGCGCAGCGTCGTCTCCTCCTCGTCTTCGAGGAAGAGCACGCTCGCGAGCCCCCCGTAGACCTGGCCCGGGATGTAACCGGTCGGGTGGGGGTGGTAGAAGTACATCGAGGCCCGGTCGTCCTGCAGCTTGAACGCGTACTCGTAGGCCTTGCCGGGCTCGGCGACATAGAGCCCGTTGCCGTCGTTGCGCGCGTCGTTGGTCAGGCCGTGCCAGTGGATGATGGTCGGCTCCTGCAGCTCGTTGACCATGCGCACGCGCAGCTCCTCGCTGCGCTTCGCGAGCAGCGCCGGGTTGAGGAATTGCTTGCCGCCCGCTTCGGCGATGTAGGCGAGAAAGGGCGTGCGCTTGCCGGGCAGGACCTCGATCTCGGTGCGCGCGACCCGCAACTCGCGCAGATCGCCGACGCGCAGCACCCCGTAAAGGCCGCTCGCGCCGGGCAGGCGCAGCGGGTTCGCGAACGCCGCGGCCTCCCGCTCGAGCGCGGCGGCGCCGGCAACGGTTTCACCGCCGCGGGCGCGCGCCGCCTGCGCATAAGTCAGCGGGGTGGCATACGCGGCGCCGAGCGCCGCCGCACTACGAAGAAAAGCTCTGCGCGTAGTCATCTACAGTCTCCAATCGGAAGGATGGCCTTGGCGGCCGTTCGGGAATTTCGTCCTGATCGGCGATCGCGCATGAGAAGCGCCGAATCGAGGCGAGAGGTATTCGCGGTCGTGGTTTGACGCCGGTCATCCTATTTTGTTTCGAATTTGCCACTTCTCCGGGCCGGCGGCTTGACCTGGATCAACCCCCACGCTTCGCAGCGGCCCGGGCCAGGTCTTCCAGCATGGCCTTCTCGCGCTGGAACACGATGACCGAGGCGGTTCGCAGCGTGCCGAGCACCGCGAGCAGCGCCGAGAGGGCATAGAGCTCCGCGATTTCGATCTTCGCCTCGAACAGTTTGATCATGACCTCGCGCAGGATGAACACGATGCCGGCGTCCACGATGAAGGTCAGGCGCAAGCGGTGGGTGGTGAAGTAATCGGCGAGGCTGCGCGACAGCTCGACCATGATGAACAGCGTCAACACGTCCGATACGATGCGCACGTGGTGGCTCGTGACATCCTCCCACGTAAGTAGAGCGGGAAGGCGCACGAACAGGCGCACGGTCCCGATCGCGATGGCGAGCACCAGGAACAGCAGCATGACGCCGAACACGATTCCGATCATGCGCTCGAAGAGATTCACGTGAACGAACCTGGCGAAGGTGATTTTCATCGGCATTCCTTCTTCTCGTTTTTCAGAAGTACCATTGCAGATAAGTGTAGTAGACGTCCTTGAAGCGGCCGTATTCGCTGCTCGCGTCGCCGCCGAAGAGCTGGACGCCGAGCGTCCAGTCCAGGTTCGTGCGCAATGAATAAGTCAGACCGGGCGAATAGAACCGGCTGCCGTCATCGAGGTTCGCGACCGCGTAGTTCGTCCACTTGAGCAGCGGCGTGATCTCGTAACCGGCGTACAGCCCGAGATAGCGGCGAGCGACGTTCTGGATGCGGCCGGCGAACAGACTCGCGAAGTCGTAGTCGGCTGCGTCCGACGCCCCCGCACCGTTGAAGTACAGCTCGGCGCTCAGCGTGAGCGTGTTGGCGAACGCGTAGTCCGCGGCCAACAGCGCGCGAGCGTACTCGGCGCCCGTGCGCGGACGCGTATAGGTCAGCTCAGCCCGAATGCCGGCAGCGCCGACCTGGCCGGCCATATCGGCGCCGACGACGCGATCGCCGCGGAAGCGGCCTCCGACGACGGAGTAGTCGGCGCCGGCGACGTTGCCGTGCCAGAGCGCCGCCAGGCTCGCTTCGGCCGAGTCGTGCCACGGTGCGTACACCGCGCTCACGCGCGCGAGCGGCCCGAGTTGCTGCTCGACCAGCAGGGCATCCACGCCTAGGCGCTCGTCGCGCTCGAGCGCCACCGGATTGATCGGGTTGAACAAGTCGAGCGGGCTCCAGAAGCGGCCCGTGCCCCAGGCGATGCGCTGGCGCCCGAAGCGCACGTCGGTCGCGCCGAAAGACAGCGTCGTGTACGCCCGATACAGGCCGTGCCGGGCGTCGTAGTTCCCGCCTTCGGCGTAGTTGCTTGCGAGCTTCCAGTATTGCTGCGAGGGCAGACCCTTGCGCAGCGCGAACTCGGCAGTGCGCAAATAATTGCCGAGCGAGAGCTCGTTGTCGTATTGCACGTCGAAGGCGAGCGCGGGCGCGAGACGCCCTTCCAGCTCGAGCCGCAGACGATTGAGGTCGAGCGTGTAATCCTCACCGGCTGGGAAGACGGTTTCCGATCGAATCAGCAGATTCTTGTAATAGCCGGACAACTTCACATTCGGCGGCGGTTCCTGCGCCGCGGCTCCCAGGGCTACGAGCAGTAGGCCGAGCGCCGTAGCGCGCTCAAACATGGCGAATGGCCTGCGATGGATCCAGCCGCGCCGCCCTAGCCGCCGGATAAAGCGACACGAGCACCCCTGCAATCAGCAGCGCAATCCCGGGCGGAATGACCGTCGCGCCCATGACCTGCGGGTAGACGATTCCGGTCAATCCCGGAATCGCGGAATAACCCTCGAAGAATCCCGACAGATCGATCCCCGCGCGGCCAAAGTAGTCGACCAGCACGATGCCGGCGCCGTAACCGCCGAGCAAGGCGAGCAGCATGAGCACGAGTGTCTCGTAGACGACCATGCGCTGCAGCGCTCCCGGGGAGGTGCCGAGCGCGATCATCACGCCGAATTCGCGGGTGCGCTCGGTGACCGCCATGAACACCGTGTTCATGATCGCGGTGGCCACCACCAGCAGCAGCAAGCCGAGCAGGATGTTGTTGAAGACCCGCGCGAACTTCACCAACTCCTCGATTTGCGGCAGCAGCTCCTGCCACGGCGCGACGGCGAGTCCGGAGTCCGCGAGGCGCGCGCGCAGATCGGCGACCGTCGAGGCTACCCGTGCGCGGTCGTCGAGGCGGAGGTTGACCGTGGACACCCGCGAGCCGAGCGCAAGCAGCGACTGCGCGGCGGGCAGCGTCACGAATGCGTAGGCGCCGTCGAAGCTCGCGCTCTCGGTAGCGAAGATCCCGCTCACGCGGTAGGCGGCGCTGGCGAGCTCGCCGTCCGCGGCCTGGGCCATGACGACCATCTTCTCGCCGAGTCGCAGCCGGAGCTTTTCGGCGAGCTTGCGCCCGATCATCACCTCGCGCTCGGCGCCCGGCGCGAGCGGCTTGCCCTGCACGATGGTGCGATCGATGAACGTGACGCCGCGCTCGGCGAGCGGATCGACGCCGACGAGCACGACGCCTTCGGATTTCGCCGCCGTGCTGGCGAGCGCCTGCACCTGCACGCGCGGCGCCGCGGCAGCCACGCCCGGCACGCGCCGCAACTTGTCGAGCAGCGGCTGCGGGTCTCCCATCGCCAGCTCGGGTGCGAGGTCGCGGCGAAAGCCCGGTCGCTCGAGTTGGATGTGCCCGGTCAGGTAGCGCGTCGAGTTGTCGATCATTCCCTCGAAGAAGCCGTCGAAAAAGCCGGCCACGGCGATGTAGCCGACGATGGCAAAGGCGGCGCCGCCGACCATGATCGCGGTGCGCCCCGGGTTGCGCCACAGATTGCGCGCCGCGATCAGCAGGAACACCGGCCAGCGGACGGAGGCCGCGGCGGCACGTCCTCGGCCTCTTGCCGCGCCGAGCAGTCCGCGGATCGCCTGGACCGGCTCGAGCTGCGCGGCCTTGGCGGCGGGGTAGATGGCGACCAGGCAGGCGATCGCGAACAGCGCGACAGAAAGCATGAGGCTGCGATCGGCGCGGACGATCGGATAGATGACCTCGGTGAGGCCGGGCATGGTGCGCAATCCCGCTGCGAAGGCTTCGAGATGGATTCCGGTGCGGCCGAAGTAGCTGGTGATCGCGATGCCGAGGACATCGCCAACGACGATGCCGGCGAAGCCGAGCAGCATCGATTCGATGAGAACCAGCCCCAGCAGCCTCCCCCTGCCCATGCCCAGCGCGAGCATGATGCCGAACTCGCGCGTGCGCTCGAGCACCGCCACCAGCACGGGATTCGCGACCGCCGCCGCGACCACGACGAAAAACATGAGCAGCACCACATAACCCACGACTTCGTGGAAGCGCACGCTGCTCGCCACCATGGGCAAGAGAGTCGGCCAGCCGAGCACCTCGTAGCGCTCGCCCAGTTGCGTGGCCAGGCTCGCGCGCACCGCGCCGAGCTGGTCAGGGTTGCGCAGGCGCAAGGCGATGGTGGTCGCCCCGCCGGGCGCGGCGTAGAACTCGCGCGCCGTGTCGATCGGCATCACGGCGACGAAGCCGTCCAGCTCGTCGATCTTGGTGCGGAAGATCCCGCGCACGGCATAGCGGGCGCTCGCGACCGAGCCGTCGTACGCCTGACCGACGAAGACCAGGTCCTGGCCGGGACGGACATTGAGCGCCTCGGCGAGCTTCTCGCCGATCAGAACGCCCGGCGCGCCGCCGGCGAGCGGCTCTCCCGCAACGATCGCATTGAACAGAACGGTGACGCTCGCCTCTTCCTGCGGCGCCACGCCTGCGATCATGATGCCGCGCGACTTCTCGCCGCGGCTCGCGAGCGCCTTGCCTTCCAGGCGCAGGCTCGCGGCCGCGACGCCGGGATCGGCGCGCGCGGCGGAGAGCGCCGGCGCCGCGTCCTCGATCGTCAGGTCGAGCGTCGGGTCGTCGTGGTAGCCCTTGAGATGGATTTCCGCGTCGCCGGCGAAATAGCGGGTCGTGTTGTCGACTATCTGGCGGTTGGTGCCGTCGCTGAAGCCCCAGAGGAAGGTCATCGCGGCCACGCCGATCACGATCGACGAGACCGCGATCGCCGAGCGGCGCCGGTTGCGCAGCACGTTGCGCCAGGCCAATGCGATCAGCATTCGTAGACGGCGGCGAGCATCACGCGCTCCTCGATTCATCGGACTCGATCGCGCCGTCCTTCAGCCGGATCACGCGGCGCGCGCGCTCGACCACCATCGGATCGTGGGTGGAGAAGACGAACGTGACGCCCCGCTCCTCGTTCAGGCGCCGCATCAGGTCCATGAGGGCGGCGCCCGCCTTGGAGTCGAGGTTCGCGGTCGGCTCGTCGGGCAGCACGATCGCCGGCTCGGCGGCGATCGCGCGCGCCACCGCGACGCGCTGCTGCTGCCCGCCCGAGAGCTCGCTCGGGCGCCGCTGCTCCAGACCTTCCAGCCCGAGATCGGCGAGCAGCGCCGCCGCCCGCGCGCGGCGCGCCTCGGCGGGCACGCCCTGCAGCAGCATCACGAATTCGACGTTCTCCACCGCCGAGAGCACCGGGATCAGGTTGAACTCCTGGAATACGAAGCCGATCTTGCGTAGCCGCACTTCGGAGCGCTCGGCTTTGGTGAGCCGCCCGATCTCCGTGCCGTCGACCCAGACGCGCCCTTCGGTCGGCGAATCGAGCCCGCCGATCAAGTTGAGCAGCGTGGTCTTGCCCGAGCCGGAAGGACCGACCAGCACGGCGAAGTCGCCCTTGCGGATCTCGAGATCGATGCCGGCCAGCGCATTCACAGCGACGCTGTCCTGCCGGTAAACCTTGGCGACCTGCTCCAGCTTGACGACGCCTTCGCTCGCGCTCATTGGTGGACCCCCACGCTTGCTGCCTCATCGGCCAATTCGGCCGCTGCGCTGCCCCCTAACGCGGGGGCGGAATTCGCGCCTTGGGGCGGCCCGGCGGCGCTCATTGGACCCCCACGCTTGCGGCCTCATCGGCCAATTCGGCCGCTGCGCTGCCCCCAAACGCGGGGGCGGAATTCGCGCCTTGGGACGGCTCGGCGGCGCTCATGGCTTTTGCAGATTGCGCTGCGTGAAGACCTCGGGATCGATCGGCCGGTCGTAGAGCGCCGACTTGACCACGAGCGTCGTCGAATTGGCGGGTTTTTCCGTCGGCCGAATCTCCCACCTCGTCGGTATCGTGCGCCCGCCCATGGGCCGCACCTCGGAGAAGGTCATGGTGCGAATCAGTCCGCCGCGCTCGTCATAGAACTCTTCCTTGAGCGGGATGAAGTCGCTCTTGCGCACCCAGTACACGATCTTGCCCCACACCACCGCCGCGTCGGGCTTCGGGATCAGCTCGAGGACGTAGGCCGGCGCGCCGCCGGCCGGCTCTTCGCGCAGGACCCTAGACGTGTAGTCGTCGACGATGCTGCTCGCCTTCACCAGGTCGTCGTTGGTGAAGTCCGAACCCATCCACGGCTGCAGCATCATCGAGGGCGGGATTTTGATGGTGCGCTCGACGTTGGGCAAATAGTTCCACATCTCGGCGCCGATGCGCAGCGACCCGATGCCCTTCTCTTTCGCCGGCGCGAGGATGCGCACGAACGAGCGCTTCGGGCGCTCCATCCAAGCGCGCAGAACGAGCGTCCTCTCCCAGCGGGGCGTGGTGATCGTCATCTCGTACTCGCCCTGGACGGTCTTGCCCCACATCAGGCTCTCGACCCGCTCGACGATCTCGTGCCCGCTCGGCTCCCCCGCTCTCGCGGGCACGTACGCGACAACGACCAGGGCCAGCAGAAGCGCGAGCAGCGGCAGCGCGCTCGGTCCGCGTCGCTCGCGCGGGCAGGCAGCGCCGTCGACGCCGCGGCGGGGCGCTCTGCTATGCGCCATGGAGCGCGCTGAACGCGCGTTCGGGGGCGTCGTTGCGCGCTGCGTCTCCTCCGGGCTCATCGAGGCAGCAGGACTTATCCGCCTCTGCGGCCGCAACGTGGCACCGGGTAATGCGGGCGGCGCAGCCTTCGACCGGAGCCAGTTCGCCCGCGCCGCCGTGCTTGAGATGGGCGGCATTCGCCTCGTCGGTGTCGATGTGCATCTCGGTCACGAACCGGGGATCGGTGCGGATGACCACATCGCGGAACACCAGATCGCGGCCGTTCGAATCGACCGCGACCTCCACCTGGTCGCCGTGCTTC
>DASVPH010000006.1:0-4456 GCA_036382945.1 Casimicrobiaceae bacterium | reverse complement strand
CGATCCTCGAGCGCGGCTGCATATTCGGCTGGCTGACTTTGTCGCATCGTTGGACGAAGTGGCGATGGGCCGCAAAAGGTGCCCGCGCGCGCCGGGTTGCAGCAGCAGCACGCCGGATGTCGAGGGTTTGCGACCCGCAGTCCCGGCCGCGCGAGCGAAAAGTTGCGCCGTTGCTAACGCGGTAGCCAGCCGCATCATCCCGGAGGCGCACCCCCGCGGAAACCGCGGGCCGGGCCCAGGCGCGCGTGGCCGTCAAGCCACACGCTTCTTTAAATTCAGTGGAACCCGATCGAGCGTCGCGGATGCTGCGGCCCTTCGCGCAGCCGCTCGCAAAGTTCCAGCGCATAGCCTAGCAATACTCCGACGAGCGTCGCCGTTTCGACATTGACCCGCGACTTAAGCGCGTGGCTAATGACCCCGCCCGCTCGACGTGCAGTCGTGACCTCGGTCGAGATCGGGCGTTCGATCAGCACAACCGCTGCCTGCCCGATTTGTCGCGCGACGCCTTCGACGTCGTTGCGCGCGAGCGCCTTCTGCGCCAGTTCCCGCCCGACTTGAGTCCAGGATTTTCCGCCCGGTTCGGACGCACGAGCGGCGACAAGTTGATTCACCATCTCTCGCCCCTCGGCGATCATTTCCCGAGTCATCGTCTCCATTTGCGGCCTCCTCAATGAAGGTACGACACCCACGGCGAGCCCGGCGCCGCCGGAATCGGGCCCGCGGCGGCGAGCATGCGCTGGACTTTCTCGTGCAGCGCCGATTCAATGCGCGCGCGATCGCCTTCGTCCACGAGTTCAACTTTCAAGCTGCCCAATAACTCGGTTGCCCTTTCAGGGAGAACTTCGAAAACTTCGCCGGCGCGAATGATGTTGCGACCGAGATAGAAGGCGCTGAGCGCGCGAAAACGAATTTTGCTCGCGCTCATGAGACGCCCGTCGCAATTCGCAACGCGCCCTTCTGAAGCACACACATATCCACGTCGAACAAGACTCGAGCTGCGACGATGCCTTTGCTGAAGTCCTGGTAGGGGTTGATTTCGACGCGTAAGCCCGGCCCCCAGAGACCGACCGCGACCGTGGAGAAGTCGGCGAGGAACAACGTATTCGCCGGCGCATCCGGCGTGCAGTACGCAGGACGCCCGTCGATCATGTTGTCCTGCCAAATTGCGTTAGAGCCGCCCGAAAACGTCTGGCGCCCTGCGAGCAGTTTCCGCGTCGCCGGATCGGCGATCCACGACAGGCGCAGATCGTTGGCGCTCGAAACCGCCTCACGCATGGTGAGCACGTCGGAGAAATCAAGCGAACTGCCGTCCACCGTAACGCCGTCCACCTTGGTGAGTCCGTTGATCTCGCCGCTAACGCCCGAACCGTCGAGAATCCCTTGATCGCCGGCGCGTCCAGCGATGCGCAGCAGTTGCGCGCGCACGAAGGGCTCGGCCACTTCGACCTGCTTCGTGAATTGATGTGAAAATTGACAGATGGCCGAAAAAGTCTTTGGACTGACCGCGACTGCATCGAGCGTCGGATCGGTCGGCGTCGCGGCTGTGTTCTCGTCGGCCAGCCATGCGCCGACGATGTCGCCCGAGACGATCGGGAAGCTGATGTTGGAGCGCAGATTCGGAAAGACCGTGACACCCGCGGACATTGTCACGCTCCACGGCCGCAACGCATCCGCGACCGGACCCACGTCCGTCGAGACCAGCAAATCGCTGCCGTTGCTGCCGGCCGCCGTCATCAGGCGGCTTCCGATCGCGCCCCACGGCAGGCAAATTCTGTTGGGATCGTAAGATCTATCGGCCGCCAGCGCGGTGCCCTGGCAAATTTCGTACTCGAATCCCGACCTCAGTCCGCGTGGGCTGCACATTTCGCGGAGGGCGCGCGCGACACTGAACCGCGGCGCCGGCTTGTCTTCCGTTCCCGCGAGTTCGGCGTAAAGCTTCGACAACTCCCGCGCGATTTGCCTCCGCGGCGACAGCACTTCGGTTTGCATCGCGGCTCCCTTGTTTTGCCTTCCGCCTACGATGCCGAATGCGGCGGACGCTCGCCAGTGGCAGAGTGGGAGTCGCGGCTTTCTTGCGCCTTTCTAACCTGCCAAAGTGCGCTGCCACGTCCGTCGCCGACCCGCGCCACGACGAAATCGCCAACGCCCTGACCCTCAGCGCGGCGCAGGAGCTTGCCGAGCCCCCGCAGGCCTCCAGGCGTGGCCAGGAAGGGCGCTAGCGCCTCCGCTACGCTGTCGTCCGTCGCCGCGACGTGGAGCAGCACCGCCGCCGACCACACGCGATCGCCCAGCGCTGCAAAGACCGCCGGCAGGAGCGCCCCGAGCCGCGCTCGATCGTGATCGCTGAGAGTGGGACCAGCGCGCCGGCCGGAGAGCGCGGCCGCGACTTCGGAGCGCAGCGCGCGCACCTCCGCGAGGATCGTGCGGAGCAGCTCGTCCGGCGCCCCGGTAGGCTTCGGCGCAACCGGAGGCGGCCGATCATGCGGAACAAGATGCTCGCTCACCAGCCTCGCGATCGCGAACGCGGGGTCGATGAAACCGTCGTCCGTGAGCCTGTAGCCGCGGGCGTTGTATTGGGTCATCGAATTCCCGGCGGCAGCGCGACCGTGAGCTCGGCCACCTCGTTCCAGAATTCCAGCGCGGTGACGTCGTGCCAGGCGCGCACCAGCCGCCGCCCCGACGGCCCGATCGCGACCAGCTCACCCGTGCCCGAATGCAGGCAGAAGTCGCGCTCCGCGGGCGTGCCATCGCGCAGAAAGCACGCCCGCGCCGTGCCGCTCCGGCAGGCCTCGCAGATCAGCCGGTCAACCGTCTGTAGCGTTTCCATTTGCCTCCTCATCCTGGCGAATCTTCGCCGCGCAATCCGTAATGAGACGGCGCATCTCGGCCTGGTAGAGATTCATCGCCGTGAGCACGTCCGGCGCAGTACGGGTCATGATCGCGATCCGCTGCTCGGCATTGATCAGATCGCGCGACAGCGCCGCGAGCGCCGCGCCAATGCCCGCGATCAGCGGCCGCTTGTCGACCAGCCAGCCGGCCTCCTGATTCATCCGTAACTGCAGCCGGTCGGCCTCGAGCTTCGCCCTCCGGGCCCGCTCCCGGTGAAACTCCGCCACCGCATCTGCGCCGGCCCCGTGGCCGTTCCCTTGCGCCTTGCGCTTGCCCCGCGCGCGGTTGCTTTGGTCCGGATCCGTGCGCGCAGCCCAGGCCGCATCCGCCGCCTCCGGGTCAATCCAAATCCGGCCGTCCTTCGTCAAGGTCGGAATGCGCTTCCCGGCGATCGCCGCCTGAACTGCCGACAAATGCGCCCCCGGCAACCCGTTTTCGGCACGATGCCGGGCATATCCGCGGAGACTTAGCAAAATTCGCACGTTTTCAGACGGTTATTGACGCAATGACCAAACCTGAGGATTCAGTCGGTCGGAGCAGGCTCGGAGCGGGCCGAATGACCCGCGAGCGTTTATCGCCAGGAGGGAGCCGTGAAGTTTTGGCGTGGCTGCCCGCGCAAGCGGAAAGAAGAAACCTTTAGCGCCAAATTGGCGCGGAAGGTTTAAAGGGGCATGGCGCACGTTCGCTGCCAGCCGGCGCGCCAGCGCTGACACCTCATGCTGACACCTGCGTTTCGACGTCCTCGGAGGGTGTCAGCAACGGGCCGCCATCCACGCTCGGCCGCGTGGCCAATGCGGACAGGCTCATAGCCTAGGCGACGCATGACACGGGTGACAACAGCCTTCCGCGCTCCGGCTTGGCGCCGCTCGTGCCGTTGGCGCTCCGCGGCGAATACGGCGCGCACGACTGCGGTTGATGGTGCCGGCTGCTCGGAGGGTGGCCAAGTAGCGAAAGAGCGAACGCAGCCAGATGCCGCGGTGATCTGGCTCCCATCGTGCTCGATGCAGGGATGGTGAACCGTGACATCGCCGGCCGCCTGCGCCCATCGCCATGCCGAGCGCCCGCGCGGTGTCAGTTGCATGAGCAGCGCCAGCTCGGCCGGCGTAAGGTCGTGCTCAACGGTCATGGGTCAGTGCTCCTTCGGTTGCGCCGGTCGCCCGGCCGAGTCAAAAGCGCGTTGCACACACACACCTTAACTAACTTAACTACTCACACTAGTTAAGGCTTTTAAGTAGTGTGTATGTAATTCACGGCCAATTTTCTGTTACTCATTCGTCATACCGCTGCGGTGATCGGGTGCCAGCGTATAGCCGCCACCGACCGCAGCGACGATCAATCCAGCGCCGATCATGCCGTTGATAAGCTGGGAGAGTGCCGAGGCGGATCGCTTACGCCCGTGGGTACGCTCAACTGCCCTGGCGATGTCTTTCTGAGTCATGGCCGTGCCGCTCACGCGCAGTGCGTGCAATACCTCCCGGCGCTCCTCGCTAGACTGCACTTCGGCAGCGCTGCCCAGAAGGAGCCAGAGGCCGTGCTCTCGGTCGAAGCGCAAACCGAGTTCGGCCTC
>DASVPH010000005.1:0-39186 GCA_036382945.1 Casimicrobiaceae bacterium | reverse complement strand
ACCGGCTGAGCGCTTCCGAGTAGCCGTACGGGTCCGCGCGCATGTGGCTTCGGCCGGGCCCGCAGGAGGAAAGTTCGCGAAGAACGCGTCGGACGAGCTTATACGCCGCTCATGGAAGCGCACAACCTTATTCTTATTATTAGTAGGAATACCTTAGGAGCGCGATACGCTCCCAGGCTGGCCGCCCGGGGCCCGGGTTGGGATAATCGATCTCGTCCCCATTTGCGCATTTGCGCGCATTCGAGTGCGGCCGGGGGGTTGCCGCGGGCGCTCATACCGGATAACCAGTCAGCATGTGGGAATCGCTCGGAATCGCCGTGACTCTGCTCGTTACGGCGCTCTTTCTCGACAGCTTGCGCGTGCGCGAGGCAGCGATCCGGATCGCGAGGGAGGCGTGCCGGGCGCACGGCTTGCAGTTTCTCGACTACACCGTGCAGGGCGCACGCACCCGCTTCGCGCGCGACGCGCAAGGCTACACGCGGCTTCGCCGTACCTACCTTTTCGAGTTTTCCGACGACGGGGTCGGCCGTCGCACCGGCAGCGTGGTCATGCTTGGCGCCCAACTCGAATCGCTGCAGTTCGAACCTTACCGCCTGGCGTGAAGCGAGCCTCGTTCGTGAACCCAGTGGACTGCGCTGCCATAGCGGGCGGCTGCGATTTATCGGACTCAAATCCGACACCCCGCGAATTTCACGGCCGCCCCGCGTATGCGTCGTCGAAGGCCCGCTCGAGCTTGCTGTGCGTGCCGCGAATGCGATCGACGACTTCCTTCGCCCAGTCGAAATATTCGCGGCGCCGGGCGAGTGGCCAGTCGTGCGGCGGATTGGAGGCGACGTCGCGGAGGTTGCAGATCTTGTCGGCGAGCTTGACCCGCCTGGCGCGGCGCGACAGCCGCTCGGCGTGCGTGAGACTCCTCGCTGCGGGCTTGCGCCGCGACGCTTTAGTGCGCCGCCTGGCAATGCCTGCCGCCGGGCTCCGACAAGTGCGAGATCGCCCGCCCGACCGCGGTCGGTTGCTCCTTGCGTGCGAGATCGCCGATCGAGATGACGCCGACGAGTCGCTTGTCGCGGTTGACTACAGGCAGCCGCCGCACCTTCATGTCGCTCATGTTGCGCGACACGTGGGTCAACTCCTCGTCATCGAAGCAGTACAGCACTTCGCCGCTCATGATCTCGCGGACCTTGGTGCTGGGCGATTTGCCTGCGGCCACCGCGCGCACGGCGATGTCGCGGTCGGTGATCATGCCGACGAGATGGTCGTTCTCGGCGACGGGGAGCGCGCCGGCGTCGATGTCGATCATCATCTGCGCCGCTTCGCGAATGCTTTGTTCGGGGTTCACCAACATCACGTCGCTGGTCATTGCTTCCTTAACTTTCATCGGGTTACCTCCAGGTGGACGCGTCCGGGCGCCACGGCCCGCAGCCGAAGGACCCGGGGGAACCGTCCTCCGGACATCTGCCCTTCGTACTGAAGGATCGGACAGCGGCCGGCGCGCGGCGTTCGGAGTGCGCGTGACGAGCGCGGCCGGCGAGGCGGCGTGACGAGCAGAGATGAGCCGGCTCTGACCGGCAACGCGGCCGACGGCGGGCTACTTCGCGGGAGCGCGGAGCGGCAGCCGCTGCGCCAGCAGCGCCGCGGCGAGCAGCGCGAGACCGATCGCGTCCGAGATGTAGCCCGGCTTGATCAGCAGGAATGCCGCGCTCACCAGGACCACGCGCTCCCACGGACGCGCCACGCGCAGCAGATAACCCTGCATTCCGGCGGCGAGGCACGCCACCCCGACGAGCGCAGAGACCGTCGAGGTGACGATAGTGATCCAGTCGCCGATCATCATGATCGACGGCTCGTAGACGAACATGAACGGCACGATATAGGTGGGCGCGGCGATGCGCACCGACTGCCAGCCAGCGCTCCAGATGTCGGTCTTGGCGAGCCCTGCCGCGGCGAACACCGCCAGCGCTACCGGCGGGGTGATCGCCGAGAGAATCGCGAAGTAGAAGGCGAACATGTGCGCGGCAGGCGCGAGCGCGCCCATCTTGATCACCGCCGGCACGAGCAGCGACACCATCACGATGTACGCGGGCGTGGTCGGCATGCCCATGCCGAGAACGATACCCGCCGCCGCGGTGAGGATCAGGGCAAGGATCAGCGAATTCTGCGCGAGCACGATCACGAACTGGGTAAAGGTGATCCCGAGCCCGGTAATCGTGACCACACCGATGACGATGCCCGCACAGGCGCAGGCCATCGCGACCGCGACCGTGTTGCGCGCGCCGTCGACCAGGGCGTCGAACACGTTGCGCCAGCCGATACCCGCGCGCGTGCTGCCGCGCAGCAACGCCATCGGAATGCACGCGAGAGCGCCCGCCAGCGCGGCGAGCGGCGCCGAATAGCCGAGCATCAGGCCGAAGAGCACGACGAGGATCGGCACGAACAGGTGGCCGCGCACGCTCATGACCTTGAGGAAGCGCGGGAGCTGCGCCTTCGGCACGCCGGCAAGGTGGTAGCGCTTGGCGTCGAAGTGCACGGCGAAGAACAGCGCGACGTAGTAGAGCAGCGCGGGAATCGCCGCCCACAGCGCGACCTGCGCGTAAGGCACGGCGAGGAATTCGGCCATGACGAACGCCGCGGCGCCCATCACCGGCGGCATGAGCTGGCCGCCGGTCGACGCGACCGCCTCGACCGCAGCGGCAAACGGCGGACGAAAGCCGGTGCGCTTCATGAGCGGAATCGTGATCGGCCCGTCGACCATCACGTTGGCGACTGCGCTGCCGGACACCGTGCCGAAGAGCGCCGAAGATACGATCGACACTTTCCCCGGCCCGCCGGCGGTGTGCCCGGTGATCGACATCGCGAAGTCCATGAAGAGCTGTCCGGTGCCGCTTCGCTCCATGAACGCGCCGAACAGCACGAACAGCATCACGTAGGTCGCCGACACGCCGAGTGTGGAGCCGAAGATGCCCTCGGTGGACAGATAAAGCTGCTCCATCAGCACCTGCGGGGTAATGCGGGTGAAGAACACGGCGTAGACCAGGAACGCGATCGCCGTGAGCGGCAGCGCCAGCCCGATCACCCGCCGCGTGGCCTCGAGCACGACCGCCACCGCGACCACCGCGTAGAACTTGTCCCACGCGGTCAGCTCGTCGATGTAGATGATGCGGTTGATGTAGTAATCGTAGTTGAGGAAGATGTGCAGGACGAAACCGTAGCCGAGGACGAGCAGCAGCAGATCGGCGCCGCGCCAGGCGGCCGAGCGGCCGGGACGCAGCGGATAGAGGAGGAACACCAGCGTCAGCGCGAACAGCAGGTGCGTGCCGCGGAAGATGATCGCCTCGGGCGGGCCGGAGGCGGCGACGTACATGTGGTAGAGCGACATCGCCACGGCGACGAGGTTGACGAGCCAGCGCAGCGCCACGCTCGCCGGCGTGGTCGGCTGCGCCTCCTCGCTCACGACGACGGTCGGCGATAGTTGGGACACTCCGGGTCTCCTGAGGCTTGACAGCAAGCGGGGCGGCCTTCAACGCCGCCCCGTCGCATGCTCGAAACGGACGAGTGCCCGCGCTACATCGCGCCCACTTCCTTGTAGTACTTGACCGCGCCTTTGTGGAACGGCACGCCGATGTCCACCGCCATCGCCTTGGGTGTCAGCCCGGTGATCGGCTTCACCACCGCGGCCATGTCGGCGACGTGGGTGGCCATGGTCTTGGTCATCGTATAGACGACAGCCTCGGGCAGATCGCAGGCCGCAATGATGTGCGTGGTGTAGCCGATCGCGGGAACGTCCTTGTCCTGCTTGGGATAGGTCCCGGCCTTGATCGTGATCTTGGTGTAGCCCGGATTCACCTTGCGGAGCTCGTTCATGGTGCGATCGTCGACCGGCACGAGGTTGATGTCGCGCGCGCTGGCGAGGTCCATCACCGCCGACGCGGGTGCGGTCGTACCCAGCGTGAAGACCTGCGCGTGGCCGTCCTTCATCAGGTCCACCGCATCGGTGTAGGAAGCCTGGAAGTTCACCTTGTTGAGCGACTGGTAGCTCATGCCGTTGATCTTCAGCACCTCCCCGGTCAGGATTTCCCCCGTGTTGCCCTTGGGCTGCGTGACCAGCGTCTTGCCCTTCAAGTCGGCGAACGAATTCACCTTGGCGTCCGCGAGCGCGACGACCTGGAAGTACTGCGGATAGAGATTCGCCACCTGGCAGACCTTGGTGACCTTCTTCGGATAGGGCGCGCGTCCCTCGACGCCGTCGACGGTCGTCGACGAGTTGGCGAAGCCGATCTGCGCCTTGCCTTCGTCGACGCCGCGCACGTTGGCGATCCCCGCGCCGGGTTGCTGCTGGATTTGCAGCCCGGGAATCGCCGCCTCCCACATGTTCTTCAACGCCCCGCCCAGGGGAATCCACGACCCGCCCTGCGGGCCGGTCATCATGGTGACTTGCTGCGCCGCGGCGGGGACGGCGAGGACCGCCGCGAACGCGGTCGCGCCGAGAAAACGGATTCGATCGGCCTTCATTGCTCCTCCTTGCAGGAATGGCACGGCGCACGACGGGCGCGTGCTCTTGGGATGCGGACGATTGTGTCGCCGCCGGCGGGTGGCGGTCAAGCGGAAACGCGGCCGCCCGCGCTATCATCGGCGGCCATGTCCCTGCGCTGGGTGACCGCCGCCTACCTCGCGTACCTCGCCGTGCCGATCGCGCTGCTCGTCGTCGGATCGGTCGGCGAGCTGTGGCTCAACACGCTCCTGCCGACCGGGTTGACCCTGCAGTGGTATCGCGACGTGGCGCTCGATCCGAGCTTCCGCCGCGCCTTCGGTGCGAGCCTGGTCGTGGTCGCGCTCACCTGCGCGGCGTGCGCCGCGATCGGGCTGCCGCTCGCCTATGCCGTGTTCCGCGCCGAGAGCGCTCGGGTGCGCTCGCTCGCGCGCGTGCTCTACCAGTTGCCGGTGGCGCTGCCGCCGCTGGTGCTCGCCTTCGGCTTCATCCTCGTGTTCTCCTCCGACACGCTGCCGTGGCTCGGCAGTATCTGGCTGCTCGCTGCCGGCCATGTCGTGCTCGCGCTGCCGTATTTCCTGCAAACGGTCCTCGCTGACATGCAGCGGCTGGGGCTGCGCACGCTCGAGGATGCGGCCGAGTCGCTGGGCAGCAGCGCTTGGCAGCGCTTCGTGCACATCGTGCTGCCGACGCTCTCGCAATCGATCCTGGCGGGCTTGATCATCGTCGCAGCGCTTTCGATCGGTGAATTCCAGTTCTCGAATCTGGTCGCGGGGTTCCTCAATCGCACCTACCCGGTCGTGCTGCTGCAGGCCTTCTACGGGGCGACCGGCTTCGCCTGCGCGGCCACCGTGATCCTGCTCGCGCTGGCGCTCGCGGCGGCGGTCGGGGGAAGCCTCACCGCCGGTGGCGCGACGCGGCTGAAGACGGCCGTCGCATGAACGCATCACGCCCCTCACGCCAACCCTCTGCCCGCAGCTCAGGGCGAGGCAGCCCCACACCAGCCGCCGTTTCGCTCGAAGGCGTGACCTACCGCTACCCGGGCACACAGGCGGGTGTGGCCGACGTCACGCTCGACATCCGCCAAGGCGAGCTCGTCGTCTGCCTCGGCCCCAGCGGCTGCGGCAAGACAACGCTGCTTAGGCTCATCGCCGGCTTCCTCAAGCCGGACGCCGGCGTCATCCGCTTGAACGGCGAGGACGTGAGCGCGCTGCCGACGCGCGTGCGCGAGTGCGGTGTGGTGTTCCAAGCCTATGCGCTCTTCCCGCACATGCGGGTCTGGGAGAACGTCGCTTACCCGCTGCGCGTGCGTGAAGTGGGCCTCGACCAGCGCCGCCGGCGCGCCAACGCGATGCTCGAGCGGGTCGGCCTGTCGGGCTTGGCCGAGCGGCTGCCGGCGCAGCTCTCCGGTGGACAGCAGCAACGCGTTGCGCTCGCCCGAGCGCTGGTGTTCGGACCGCGCGCGCTCTTGCTCGACGAGCCGCTTTCCGCGCTCGACGCCGCCACGCGCGTGGCGATGCGCGACGAGGTCCGCCGCATCCAGCGCAGCCACGACATCGCCACGCTTCTCATCACCCACGATCAGGACGAAGCGCTCTCGCTCGCCGATCGGATCGTGCTCTTGAAGGACGGCGCGCTGGTGCAGACCGGCTCGCCGCAGCAGCTCTACGATGCTCCGGCCGACGCGTTCGTCGCCGGCTTCATCGGCCGCGCCAATCTGCTCGACGGTCAGGCGATCGACGGCGAGAGCGTGCAGACCGCGATCGGGCGGCTCGCCACACCGCCGCACGGCCGCAGCGCCGGCAGCGCGGTGAGGCTGCTGGTGCGTCCCGAGCGCATCGAGATCGCGAACGGCGAGCGCGGCGAGAACGTGTTCGCGGCGCGGGTGCTGCGCGACCGTTTTTTCGGCGCGACCCGCCAGATCGAGGTCGAGGCAGGCGAGGGGCGACTCGAAATCGAAACCGCAATGCGCGATGATGTCGCTCACGTGCGCGTGCCGCGCGAAGCCATCCAGTTTCTTAACGCTCGTTGAGAGGGGAAGCCATGAAGAATGCGTCGCATTGGTTCGTCCACGGCGCGGCAGCGCTGGTCGCGTCGCTGTTTGCCGCGACGGTCGCCGGTCAGACCGTACTCGATTCGCCCGAGCTCTACGCCGGGGAGAAAGCGCTCTACGAAGCCGCGAAGAAGGAAGGCATGGTGGTGAGCTTCGATACCGGTCCCACCTGGGCCAACTGGGCGGCCGAATTCGCGGCGTTCAAGAAGCGCTACCCCGAAGTCGAGATCGTCTACAACGACATCGGCTCGGGCGTGACCGTCGTGGCGCTCGACAAGGCGCGCAACCGCCCGCAGGCCGACACCGCGTACTATTTCGCGGCCTCGGCCGTCGACGCCGCCGCCAAGAACGTGGTCGCGCCGTTCAAGCCGGTGAACTTCGACAAGCTGACCCCCGTGTTCCGCGATCCCGACGGTAAGTGGTTTACCATCCACACGCTGACGGTCGCCTTCATCGTCAACACCAGGCTCGTGAAGAACGTGCCGCAGTCGTGGGCGGACCTGCTCAAGCCCGAGTACAAGAACACCATCGTCTACCTGGACCCGCGCTCGACCGGTGTGGGCCAGGTCATGGTCTTCGCCGCGAACTTTGCGATGGGCGGCGACATGAACAACCTGATGCCCGGGTTCGACTATTTCGCCCGGCTGCACAAGTCGGGCAACGTCTTGCGCGTGCTCGGCACGACGCCCTATGCGCAGTTCGTGAAAGGCGAGATCCCGATCTGGATCTCCTACGAGAACGACGGGCTCAAGGCCAAGTACACCGACGGGCTCGGCGACGCAGTGGCGGTGGTGATCCCGAAGGAAGCCTCGGCGGCGGCTCCCTATGCGATCAGCCTGGTCGAGAAAGGGCCGAACCCGAACGCGGGCAAGCTCTGGCTCAACTTCATCATGACGGACCTGGGGCAGGGCATCTTCGCGCAGGGCTTCGTGCGCCCCTCCGTGCCTGGAGTGAAGCTTCCCGACAACGTCGCAGGCAAGCTGCCGGTCGCGCCGCAGGTGCGCCCGCTCGACGTCAAGGCCGCGGCGGCGAAGAAGTCGGAGGTCGACAAGGGGTGGGCGCAGGCGTCGGGCAGCAAGTGATGTGGCACTCGAAACATCTTCGTCATTCCCGCGCAAGCGGGAATCCAGTGTCGTGCGGCAAACGACGCTCGGTCCCCGCTTTCGCGGGGACGACGTGTCGGATGGCGGCGCGTGTCGACGCTCGATGGCCATGACTCTTCGCACGCGCTCGAACGTCGCGCTCTCCCTCCCCGGCGTGCTGCTGCTCGCGCTGTTCTTCGCGCTGCCGGTCCTCGCCGTTGCGGTCGACGCGCTCGCCGAAGGCGGCGCGGCGTTCGCGCGCGTCGTGACCTCCGCCGGGTTCTGGACCGCGCTCGGCGGCAGCACCATGCTCACGCTCGTCGCGGCCACGCTCTCGACGATCACCGGCATGGCGGTCGCGTTGCATTTGTCGCGAATGTCGCCGCGGCGGCGCACGGCGCTCTCATTCGTGATCGCGCTGCCGCTCACCTTCTCCGGGTTGATCGTCGCCTACGGCTTCATCCTGGGCTACGGCCGCGCCGGATTCGTCACCCAACTGCTCGCGCGCGCCGGGCTCGATGCGGCGACGATCGGAGGGGCGCTCTTCACGCCGACCGGCCTCGCGTTCGCGTCGTCGTACTACCTGATCCCGCGCGTGGTGATCGGCATGCTGCCGGTGCTGGTGAACTTCGATCGCGCGCAGCTCGCCGCTGCCGAATCGCTCGGCGCCACCTCGGCGCAGGCGTTCCGGCAGGTGTTGCTGCCGCAGGTCGCGGCGCCGCTGGTCGCCTCGTTCTGTCTCGTTGCCGCGGTCGTCTTCGGCGCGTACGGCACCGCGCTCGCTCTGGTCGGCACGCAGTTGCCGATCCTGCCGCTCAAGCTCTACAGCCTGATCTCCGAGACGGGGTCGGACTTTCCAGCCGCGGCGGCGCTGGCGCTACTGATCACCGCGGTGTGCTCGGCCATCATCACTGCCGGCGAGTGGGTGGGAGCCAAGCATGAGCGCTACCTTTAGGCTCGAACGAACACCGTCTTGAGGTTCTCTTGAGCGCCGTTTTCAGGCTCGACCGCGCGCGCGGCCTGCTCTTCGATGCCGCCGGACGGCGTCTCGATCCGGCGCAGCGCAACTGGCTGCCCGGGCCGAAGAAAAAGGTCCGCCCCGGCCAGCTCGAAACGCTGGATGTGCTCGGCGCGGTGAGCTGGCTGCAGCGCGACAGCGGCCATCCGCTGCGCGTTCCTGTTGGCGTCATCGGGCCGCGCGAAGCGAGCGATGCTCAACGGGCCGCCGCGCTGGAAGTGGGCGAGCTGCTTGGCGGCTGCGGCCTTACTGTGCTCTGCGGCGGTCGTCAGGGGGTGATGCAGGCGGTGTGCGAAGGTGTGGCGCGTGTCGGCGGGCATTCGATCGGTCTGCTGCCCGACGCGGACGCGGCGCAAGCCAATCCGTTCGTCGGTGTGGCGATCGCCACCGGCATCGGCGAGGCGCGCAATGCGCTCATTGCGCGCGCGTCCTTCTGCCTGATTGCCATCGGCGAGAGCCTGGGAACGCTCTCCGAAGTCGCACTCGGCCGCCAGTTCGGCAAGCTGGTCATCGGTCTGGAAGGCGCGGCGAGCGTGGCGGGCGTGCAGCACGTCGCTACTGCGCGCGAGGCGGTGGAACGGGCGGCGGCGGAGATATTGGCGGTGGTCCGATCTCGGCCTTCGTGGTAATATGGTAAGGTAGTAATGCACAAGGAGTCCTTACCGTGCCGGCAATCTCCAAGATCACCGCCAAGGGTCAGACGACGGTTCCGCAAGAGGTCCGCACGGCATTGAAGAGCAAGCCCGGCGATCTGCTCTTCTGGGACATCGAGCCGGGCGGACGCGTTGCCGTGCGCCGTATCCAGCCGCTCGACATCGAATACCTGCAGGCGGTCCAAGGGACGCTCAACGAATGGCATACCGCCGAAGACGAGAAGGCGTATGGCAAGCTTTGAGCGCTTCGACGTCGTCCGCGTGCCGTTTCCGTTCACGGATCGCCAGGCCGAGAAGCATCGGCCGGCACTGGTGATCTCCGATGGCACAGCCTTCAATCGTCCGGCTGGACACAGCGTCATGGCGATGGTCACGTCGGCGGGGCACGCGCCCTGGCCGCTCGATGTTCCGATCAACGATCTCGCGGCAGCCGGCCTTCCCGCGCCATCGATCGTGCGTTTCAAGCTCTTCACGCTTGACCACCGACTGATGCGGGGGAAGCTCGGTCGGCTTGCCGCGAAAGATCAGGCGAACGTGCGGAAAGGGGCGCGGCGTTTGCTGCCGTAGGTCGTCACTCGACGATTCTTCGCCGCCCTGCCTTGATCTGCCCGCGCGTCACCTTGCTGTCGACACGGCGGCGTTGGGAGCTCTTCGTCGGGCGAGTCGGCTTGCGCGTGCGCGGCACGGCCGCCGCGCTGTCCACGAGCTCCTGCAGCCGTGCCAGTGCATCCTCGCGGTTGCGATCCTGGGTGCGATAGCGCTGCGCCTTGATGACGACGATGCCGTCGGCGGTGATGCGCTGATCCCGGCGCGCGCAAAGGCGCAGCTTGATTGCTTCCGGCAGCGACGACGCGCGGATGTCGAAGCGCAGTTGCACTGCCGTCGCCACCTTGTTGACGTTCTGCCCGCCCGCACCTTGGGCGCGGACTGCGGTCCATTCGACATCTGCCGGGTCGATCGCGATCATGGCATCGAGGGAGGGATTCGGGATGACATAAAATGGTCCGGCACGCCCTGGCGGTCCGACGGCGCCGCGACCTAAGGATGCGCACGATGCATCCCGGGAAGTCGCGTCGCGCGTGCCTCCCGACCGCGCCGCCGTTATAGAATGCGCTCCCGCCGGCTAGAATAATCCAATCCATGACCGCCACCCTCGCCCCGTCGCGCAGCGAGCTCATCAGGCACTGCAGCGATCGCCTGAACGCGCTGCCGCGCGAGGTGTTGCAGACGCTTCAGCGCGGGATCGAGAAGGAGAGCCTGCGCGTGCGCCCCGACGGCGCGTTGGCGACCACGCCGCATCCGGGGGCGCTCGGCTCGGCGCTCAAGCACCCGCGCATCACGACCGACTTCAGCGAGTCGCAGCCGGAGCTCATCACCGGCGTCCATACGAGTGCCGAGAGCTGCCTCAAGGAGTTGACCGAGATCCACCAGGTCGTCTACCGCGCGATGGGCGACGAGCTTCTATGGGCGTCGAGCATGCCCTGCCGGCTGCCGCCCGAGGGCGAGATTCCGATCGGCCGCTACGGCACCTCGAACATCGGCCGGGCCAAGACGGTGTATCGGATCGGCCTGTCGCACCGTTACGGCCGGCGCATGCAGACGATCTGCGGCATCCATTACAACTTCTCGCTGCCCGACGCCCGCTCCAACGACGAGTATTTCGCGTTGATCCGCAACTTCCGCCGGCATTCGTGGCTGCTGCTCTATCTGTTCGGTGCCTCGCCCGCGGTGTGCTCGACCTTCGTCGCCGGCCGCGATCATCGCCTCGAGCGCTTGAGCGGCGACACGCTCTATCTGCCCCACGCGACGTCGCTGCGCATGGGGCGGCTGGGCTACCAGAGCGACGCCCAGACCTCGCTCGCGGTGAGCTTCAACAGCCTCGCGAGCTACGCGGCCTCGCTCGAGGAAGCGTTGACCAAGCCGTACCCGCCGTACGAGGCGATCGGCATCCGCGAGGGCGGCCACTACCGCCAGCTCGCCACCAGCCTGCTGCAGATCGAGAACGAGTTCTATAGCACGATCCGACCCAAGCGCGTGATCCGTCCCGCCGAACGGCCGCTGCACGCGCTGCGCGACCGCGGCGTCGAATACGTCGAGGTGCGGCTGATGGACCTCGATCCTTTCGTGCCGATCGGGATTACCGCGAGCACGGTGCGCTTTCTCGATGTGTTCCTGCTGCACTGCCTGCTCTGCGACAGTCCGCCCGATACGCCCGACGAGCTCACCGCGGTCATCGAGAACAAGCTCCGCGTCGCGGCACGCGGCCGCGAGCCGGGCTTGCAACTCATTCGGGGTGCAGATGAGGTGCCGTTCGTCGAATGGGCCGAGGAAGTGCTCAGCGATTGCGCCCCGATCGCCGCCGCGCTCGATCTTGCAAACGGCGGCCGCGCGCATCGTGACGCGCTCGCCGCTGCCCTCGCCGCGCTCGTAGATCCCGACTCCACACCCTCGGCGCGCGTGCTGCAGGTGATGAAGCGCGACCACAACAACTCCTACGTGCGCTTCGTGCTCGCGCAATCGCGCGCGCATCGCGACACGATCATGAGCCTGCCGCTGGCGCCCGAAGTCGCCGAGCGCTTCGGGCGCATGGCGCAAGAGTCGATCGAGGAGCAGCGCCGCCTCGAGGCGGCCGACGCGCTGCCGTTCGAGGGCTTCCGGCAGCTCTATCTTGCGCCGGTCCGGTTAAGCGAGTAGAGCGGCGCGAGCCGGCGGCGAGGGGCCCTACGCACGAAGTGCGTGGGGATCGCGCGTGGCGAGTCGACGCTGCGGCCGACACGCAACGAATCGCTTGGAATCGACGGTACAAGGAAGCCGCGGCGCGAGCCCGCCGAGAGGGGCCTCCGCCACCCTTGCGCGAATTGCTGGCGTCGAGTGCTCGGCCCTCGCGTCCGGCTCGGGTCGCCTCCACAAGGGCCTCGCTGCGCTCCCGGGCTACGCGGGTCGCCTCGGACGGCCGCGCCGCGGATGTCCGCGCGCCGCCGCCGGAACCACCGCGTACGATGCTGCCGACTCGCCGACGGACAACGTGAATGGGCTGCGGACCGTCACGCCGGCGTAGATACCGCCGTCCTGGAGATCTTCGGACAACAAGACTGCACATCCCTGAAGGGCCGCTGCGGCGACGATCAGGCTGTCCCACCACGCGAGGCGGAACCGCTGCTCGATCTCGCGCCCGCGCTGCATGAGCGTCTCATCGATCGGGTGAGGCCGCCACGCGAAAAGCGCGTTTACGTCGTCCCAAGCCTCCGCGGCGGGAAGGCCGGGGTCGAGCTTGCGCGTCAGCGTGACGTAATACTCCGAGAGCACCTGCACGCTCGTGCGGCCGGCTTGCTCACGCCACAGGGCTTCGAGCCACGCAGCCGCGCGCACCTGTTTGGCGGGGTCACCGGCGTCGCGGGCGTAAACCAGGACGTTGGTATCAACGAAGACGGGCGCGGTCATGCAGCTCGTCCCGTCGGGGATAGCGCTTGCCGCCTCGGTTCAATCTGACCGGCGCCCGGGTCAGGAAACGGCGCATCGCCTGGTCGTATTCGTGCAGCTCGCCCATGCGCCGCTGCAACATCTCGCCGACCAGGCGCGAAACGCTCGTGTTGTGCTTGGCGGCATAGACGCGCGCCCAGGCAGCGGTCTTTTCATCTAGCGTGATCGTTACGTTCTTCATGTCCATTCGGGGCGGCAAAAAAGACACGAAGCCATTGTATCACGAAGTCCGTGTAATTATTGCGATACCCAGCCGTCGCGGGTTCTCCGGTCGACCGGGCGCGTCCGGCTGCTGCGCGATTCGACGACCAGATCGGCAAGCAAATGCGAGGACCGTTCGTGTCGTTGCCTCTGCAACTATCTGCTCTTGACACAGGATCACGCCGTGGTTCGTCTCCGGGCCGGTCTGTATCATGATATCGATCCCTCACCGAAGCCGCGACGATGAAATACAAGGACTACTACGCCATTCTCGGTCTGCAGAAAACCGCCGGCGCCGACGAGATCAAGGCCGCCTATCGCAAGCTTGCCCGCAAGTATCACCCGGACGTGTCCAGGGAGAAGGACGCCGAGGCCAGATTCAAGGAAGTCGCGGAGGCCTACCAGACGCTCAAGGATCCGGAGAAGCGCGCGGCCTACGATCAACTGGGCAGTTATCGGCCCGGACAGGATTTCCAGCCGCCGCCCGATTGGCGCGAGCATTTCGGCGACACTCACTTTTCGTTCGACGATCTCGATCTGTCGGAACTGTTCGAGAGCCTCCACGGCGGTCGCTCGCGCGCAGGACCGGGCGCTCAGAGGCATCCTTTGCGTGGCCAGGATTACGAAGCCACAGCGCACATCACGCTCGACCAGGCCTATCGCGGCGCCGAGGTGGACCTCGACTTGACCGTGCCCGAATACGACGACCAGGGTTTCGCGCACCGCGTGGCGCGCTCGTTCAAGGCACGGATCCCGAAGGGCGCGACGGACGGACAACGGCTGCGCGTTCCAGGCAAGGGCGGGAAGGGGTTCAACGGCGGGCGCGACGGCGACCTCTACCTCGACATCGTGCTGGAGCCGCATCCGCTCTTCCGAGTGAGCGGACACGATCTGTACGTCGATCTGCCGCTGGCTCCCTGGGAAGCGGTGCTCGGCGCGACCATCGAGCTGCCGACGCCGAGCGCGCCGGTCATGCTCAAGGTTCCCCCGGGAACGCACGCCGGACAGCACCTGCGGCTCGGCAGGCGCGGATTGCCGAAGCCGCGCGGCGGCGAAGGTGATCTGTTCGCGATCGTGCAGATCGCCGTGCCCACCGTGGTCAGCGAGCCGGAGCGCGCGCTGTACAAGCAGCTCGCCGAGCGCTCGACGTTCAATCCCCGCGCCCATTTCGCTTGAGGAGCTCTCCCATGCGAGTCGAACTCACTGAGCTGGTCTGGCTGGACGAGCACCGCGAGCTCACACTCGCCGAGCTCGCCGACCTTTCGGGTCTGTCGGAAGCCGAGCTCCACGAGCTGGAAGCGTGCGGCGCCATCGCCCCGCTCGATCCTTCCGCCGCGACGCGAACCTTCGGCGCCGAGTGCATCGTGGCCGCGAGAACGGCCTTCCGGTTGCGCCACGACTTCGAGCTCGATGCGCAGGGGCTCGCCGTAGCGCTGGCGCTCCTCGATCGCGTCCGCTCGCTCGAGGCTGAATTGCGCGATCTGCGCGCGCAACTACCGCGCCGGATCGGGTAGCGGCATCCCCTTTTCTCCCATGACCTCGCGCAGCCGATCCGGATAGTCGGTGATGATGCCGTCGACGCCGAGCTCGATCAGCCGGCGCATCTCGGCGCGGTCGTTGACGGTCCACGGCAGCACCTTCAAGCCCAGCGCGTGGGCGTCGGCAAGGTCCTTCGCCGTCAGCTCGCGCCAGAGCATCGACCACACGCCGCAGCCCGCGGCTTTCGCGAGGGCGGGCACCGAGCCGCCGTGATCGCGCAGCGCGAGCCCGGCGTGCCACGGCGAGGGCCCGCCGTCGGACGGCCACGCGTCACCCGTGTCCTTGGTCTGCATGGTGAGGCACGAAGTCTCGATCTCGGGCGCGAGGCGCTTCACTTCGACGAGCGTGCGCCAATCGAACGATTGCACGGTCATGCGATCGCTCATGCTCGCGGCTTTGACCGCGTCGACCACCAGCCGCGCGAAGCTCGCCGGATCCGGAGCCTCGGCGCCGCTCGTCGGCGTGATCTTGGTCTCGAGGTTGAAGCGCACCGGTTTGCCGCTCGCCTTCCCGAGCGCGAAGAGCTCCGAGAGCTCCGGGAAACGCTCGCCGTCGACGGCCTGTTGATCCGGGAACTGCCGCGCGTACGGGCTCTCGGGATTGACGCGCCCGATGTCGTAGCGCCGCAACTCGGCAAGCGTCAACGTGCGGATCGGCGGGCCCTTCGACGCGAGCCACTGCCCGCCGGGACCGCGGACGAGGTCCGGATTGAGGAACGGATTGTGCGAGATGACGATCACGTCGTCCTTGGTCACCGCCATGTCGGTCTCGATCGTGGTCACGCCGATCGCGATCGCCTTGCGAAACGCCGCCAGGGTGTTCTCCGGCGCGAGCCCGCGCGTGCCGCGGTGCCCCTCGAGGTCGAAGGCGAGAGCGGGAGCGGCCAGCAGCGCGAGGAGCACGGCTTGGGCGATGGTCGCGAAGCGCCGTTCGGTATCGGTCGGGCGATGCGTCATGGCAGGCGTCGGGCGAACAATACTATCAACTCCCAATGCAAGCTTCAGGACCGGCGAACGCTGGTGCATCCGCGCCTATAATTCTCCTCATGCCGGCCGCACCTTCGCGCTCGCGGCGTCCCGTCATGGAATGGCTCCTGCTCCTCGCGGTTGTCGCGCTCGGCGTGCCGGCGTGGGCATGGCTGACGCAGGAGCGGATGATCTTCTTTCCGCAACGCGTCGTCTCCACGGCGCACTTGCCGGCGCGTGCTTCCCCGCTCGAAGTGACTGCCGCCGACGGCACGCATCTTCGCGGCTGGGTCGTCAAAGGCACGGCGGCGCCGGCGCCCGCGGTCCTCTACTTCGGAGGCAACGCCGAGGAAGTCTCGTGGACGCTCTCCGACGTGCGCTGGCCGCGCGCGTGGACGATCGTCGGTCTCAACTATCGCGGCTATGGCGCGAGCGAGGGCAAGCCCGGCGAGCGCGAGCTCACCGCCGACGCCTTGGCGATCTACGATGCGCTGACGCGGCGGGGGGACATCGACCCCTCGCGCATCGTCGTGTTTGGAAGGAGCCTCGGAACCGCCATCGCCGCGCATCTTGCCGCAGAGCGGCCCGTGGCCGGCGCGATTCTCGCCTCGCCCTACGACAGCCTGACCGCGATCGGCCAGAAGCACTATCCGTGGCTGCCGGTGTCGTTGCTGCTGCGCCACCGCTTCGACGCGCTCCCCGATGCAAAGCGCAACGTGATGCCGCTGCTCGCGATCGTGGGCGAGCACGATTCGATCATTCCGCCCGAGCGCTCGCGCGCGCTCTACGACGCATGGGCCGGACCGAAAACCTGGCAGGTCGTGCCGGGCGCGGATCACAACGATCTCGGCAGCGACGAGGCGTTCTGGAAGGGTGTGGCTGAATTTCTGGCGAAGCACTAGATCCGGGATTCGTCGCGCCTCGCTTGGACGCGGGAGCGAGTCGAATGCAGCTCGTCCGCACCGGGGCGCAGGGGCCAACGACGAGCCTGTCTTGTCTAGGAAACTTAACCCGCGCAGCCCGATTCCAAGGTTTTTGTAGGGATGTCCGAAATGCCATGCGCGTACCTCGCAAAGCTTGGCTTCTTGTAGGACTTGTAGGACTCGCGGGAATCCTTGCGGGGGCGGTCGCACTGTTCGAATGGAACATGCTGCGCCGCCCGGTCGCGGAATACGTCGGCGAAAAACTGGGCCGGCCGATCAACATCGACGGCGATCTGCACGTCGCGGTGTCGCGGCAGCCGCTGATCAGTGCCGATTCGGTCACGATCGGCAACGTGCCATGGTCCGAGGAACCGGTGATGGCGCGTGCACAGCGGATCGCGATCCGTGTGGATCTTGCTTCGCTGTGGGACGGGAAGCTCGCGTTCCCCGAAGTGACGCTGGTGGAGCCGCGCATTGTCCTCGAGCGCGACGCCCAGGGCCGCGCCAACTGGGAGCTTGCCGGCGCGAGCGACCCTTCCGCCGTGCCGCGCATCGATCGTCTCACCATCGAGGATGGGGTCGTCGAATTCCGCGATCCCGCCACCGGGAGCGACGTGACCATCAACGTCGCGACGACGGGCGCAGCCGACAATGCAACCGCGCCGGTGCGTCTGTCCGGTTCGGGGCGGCTGCGCAACCGCCCGTTCACGATCGAGGGCAGCTGGCGCTCGGAAATCAGGACCGGCCGTATGCGCTCGCCGTGAGCGCCCGCGCGGGCAGCACCAGCGCGAGCTTCGACGGGACCATCGTCCCGGCCCGGGTCGACAACGTCGATGGCGCGCTCACGCTGCAGGGGCGCGACTTGTCCGAGCTCTACCCGATCATTCCGGTTCCGCTGCCGTGGACGCCGCAATATCGGTTGAGCGGCCGGCTGCGCCACACCACCGCGCTGTGGACGTTCGAGAAAATCACCGGCACGGTGGGGAAAAGCGACATCGCCGGGGATTTTTCATTCGATAGCAGCCCGCAGCCGCCGCGGATCGAGGCCGACGTCGTGTCGCGCCTGCTCGACTACAAGGATCTCGGCGGGCTGGTCGGGTTGCCGCCGCCGAATGCCCCGCCGATTGTACAAAGCGCCGCGCAGAAGGAGGAAGCGGCGAAGCGCGAGCAATCCGGGCGCGCGCTGCCGACCAAGCCGTACGATCTCGAGCGCTTGCGCGCGGTCGACGCGAAAGTGCGCTTCAGGGGCAAGCGCTTCATCGCTTCCGAGCTTCCGCTCGACGACATGAACACGACCCTTGCCCTGCAGGGCGGCGTGTTGAAGCTCGAGCCGCTCGACTTCGGCGTGGCCGGCGGTCACGTCGTCTCGACGCTGGTGCTCGACGCGCGCGGCAACCTGATCCGCACCCGAGGCGACATCATCGCGCAGAACGTCGAGCTGAAGAAGGTGCTGCCGACGCTCAAGCCGCCGAACGGTTCCGCCGGCAAGGTCGGCGGGCGGGCGCGCTTCAGCGCCTCGGGCAATTCGGTGGCCTCGATGCTGGTGTCGAGCAACGGCGAGATCGCGCTCGCGAGCGAAGGCGGCGACGCGAGCGCGCTCGCCGTCGTTCTCACCAACCTCGACCTGGCGCGCGCGTTGCCGCTGCTCCTGGGCGGGGATACCAGCACGCCGATCCGCTGCATGGTCGCCGACGTCGTGGCGGAGAACGGCACGATGACGCCGCGCACGCTGGTGATGGATACGGACGCGGAGAAGATCGTCGGCGAAGGCAGCGTCGATTTCGTCAACGAGCGTTACGACCTCAAGTTGAGCGCGCAGTCGAAGCAGGCGAGCGCGCTCGCGCTGCGCGGCCCGATCCTCATCGATGGCAGCTTCAAGTCCCCGAACGTCCATCCGGCGGTCGGGCCGATCGCCGCGCGCGTCGGCGCGTCGGTGGCGCTCGGCGCGCTGGCGACGCCATTTGCGGCGGTCGTGCCGTTCGTGGAAGTCGGCGGCGCGACCGATGCCGATTGCCCGGCGTTGATGCAGGAGGCGCGGGCGAACGTCGGCCGGCGCAGTTTGGGCTGAGACGAAGGCCGGCCGACTCCGTCCCGCGTCGGGGGCCGGGAACGCCGGCGCGCACGGCTTCATCTAATGCCCTAAGTCAGTCGGGAACAAGGTAAAGGGATGACTGCCGCAGCCCCGGCCGAACGGCCGTTGGATGACGCCGAGCTCGCACGCCGCATCGGCGAGCGCGACGAGCGTGCTTTCGAAGCCGTAATGCGTGCGCATAATCGCCTGCTCTATCGGCTCGCGCGATCGATCCTCAGGGACGACGCGGAAGCGGAGGACGCCGTACAGGACGCGTATCTCGCCGCCTACCGCAACATCGCCCGCTTTCGCGGCGGCGCGAAGCTGTCGACCTGGCTTGCGCGCATCGTCATCAACGAGGCGTATGGTCGGTTGCGCAGGCACCGCCGGGGAGGCATCGTCGTTGCGCTGGGCGCTGCCGGTGCGCGCGACGAACCGCACATCGAGGAGGAAGCCATGGCCGACGATCACGCCGAGCAGCCGGACACGGCGGCGATGCGCGCCGAGCTCCGGCGCCTGCTGGAACGCCAGATCGATGCGCTGCCGGAGCAGTTCCGAACCGTGTTCGTGCTGCGCGACGTCGAGGAGATGTCGGTCGAGGAGGCGTCGGAATGTCTCGATATCCCGCCGGCAACGGTGCGCTCGCGCGCCTTCCGGGCGCGGGCGCTGCTGCGCGAAGCCCTCTCCCGCGAGATCGATACGGCAGCGGTCGATGCATTCGGCTTCGCAGGAGCGCGCTGCGATCGGATCGTCGCCAACGTGCTGGAGCGGATGCGGACAAGCGCTCGAGGCGGCGGTCCGCATGGTTCGCCGCGGTGATGCTTGATACGGGCAGCTCTTCATTGCGCTACTACCTGGAGGCAGATATGAGATCTTCACTAGTCGCTTTCGCAAGTGCATTGCTTCTCGCGGCCGGCGGCGCGCTCGCGCAGGGCGCCGGCCCGACGGACCCGCAGATCGCGCACATCGTCGTCACCGCCAATCAGGTCGACATCGATGCCGGCAAGCTCGCCGAGTCGAAAGGCGGCAACAAGGAGGTGAAGGCGTTTGGCAGACTAATGGTGACCGACCATACCGGCGTCAACAAGCAGGCGGTCGCCCTGGTCACCAAGCTCAAGGTCAAGCCCGAAGACAATCCGACCAGCGAGAGCCTCAAGAAGGGCGGCGACGACAACGTCAAGAATCTGAAGGCGCTCAAGGGCGCGGCCTTCGACAGGGCCTACATCGACCATGAGGTCGCGTACCACGAGCAGGTCCTCGACGCGGTCGACAAGGTCCTCGTCCCGAACGCCAAGAACGAGGAGCTGAAGGCGCTGCTCGTCAAGGTGCGTCCGGCGTTCGTCGCGCACCTAGATCGCGCCAAGACGATGCAGGCGAAGCTTGGCAAGTAACGAGAGCATCGAACGCGCCGGGATTCTTGCAACGCGTGCCCTTCGCTCTGAAGCACCTCCGGTGAGCCCTTCGACAAGCTCGGGACGGACTTTGTCGGACCACGAGGGCCGCCGTGCGTCGACAGGCTCAGGACGAACAGCCGTCGCGCTACTGGGGGCGTGCGGCTTGGCGTCCGTGAGCGCTGTCGCTACAGTCGAGACCGCCCTCGCCGCGGGCCCAGTCACTCACAGCGTCGTCATCGAAGGCGTGAAGTTCGAACCGGAGGCTCTGACGGTGAAGCGTGGCGAAACCGTCGTCTGGGTCAACAAGGACCCTTTCCCGCATACCGTCACCGCCAAGGGTACGTTCGATTCGCACGACATCGCCGCGGGCAAGTCGTGGAGATACATCGCGCGCAAGCCCGGCGAGTACGTCTACATCTGCACGCTGCATCCGAACATGAAGGGGGCGCTCAAGGTCGAGTAGACGTCGTCGCTCGTGGCAGCGTCCCCCTCTTCAGAGTCAGAACGTTGTTCCGCGGCGGGCGCCGAGCCAGCCGGTATGCCATCGATCAAGGGACGCGCGTCGCGCTGGGACTATGAGTTTGTCGCCCTGGCGGATTCCGGCTTCGAGCAGGGACTTTTCAAGCGGTTGCTCCAGCCGGAGGAGCTGTTCGTCTCCGAATCGCTTGAGTCGTTCAGGATCTGAAATGTTCGTCGCCCCGGCGAAGGCCGGGGCCCGAGTTCGGTGTTGCGACGACGTATTACTTGGATCCCGGCCTGCGCCGGGATGACAACGGCAATGGGCGCGAAGTCGTACCGCTGGCAGCTTACCTTCCCCGCTCCCACGCCGACAGATCCGGCCGGCGCAGGTGCCACTCGGTGGCGCGCTGAAACGCGCGTCCGATCCGCACCAGCGTCGCGTCGGCGAACGGGCCGCCGATGAGCTGCATGCCGATCGGCAGCCCCGCAGGCGAGAACCCTGCCGGTAGTGAGAGCCCGCATGCGCCCACATAGTTGACCGCGCGGGTGAAGGTCGCGAGCGGTGTGGCCGACTCGTCGACCTCAGTGAGCGCGGTCGCGGTGATCGGCAGGGTGGGTGTGAGCAGCGCGTCGCGACCGCGCATCCACTGCGCGAATCCGGCGGCCGCACGCTTGCGCACGGCGAGCTCGTCCAAGTAATCGGCAGCGCTCAAATCGGCTCCGCTGAGCGTTCGCTTGCGCACCCACGGATCGATGGCGAAGGCCTCGTCGGCGATGTAGCTGCGGTGCCATGCGTAGGCCTCGGCGGCGATGATGCGGCCGTTGCGCACCATGACGTCGTTGAAATCGAACGGCGCCCGCGCTTCGTCGATCTTCGCGCCGAGGCGCGCGAAGGTCGCGACCGCGGCCTCGCGCGCGGCGAGGACCGCGGGGTCGACCGGCTGCGGGAACTGCTCGACGGGAAGCACGCTGATGCGCATGCCGCGCACCTTGGGCTCGGCGGCGAGCGCGCCCGCGAAGTCGATTGGCGGAGCGGCGAGCGTCGCAAGATCGCGCGGGTCGTGCCCGGCCATCGCGGCGAGGAGCAGCGCGGCGTCCTCCACGCTGCGCGCGAGCGGGCCCACCGAGTCGAGCGTGGTCGCCAGGGGAAACACTCCGGCGAGACTCACCACGCCGTAGGTCGGCTTGAATCCGGTGAGGCCGCACAGCGCGGCGGGAATGCGAATCGAGCCTCCGGTGTCGGAGCCGAGCGCTGCAGGCGCGAGGCCAGCAGCGACGGCCACCGCGGAGCCGCTGCTCGACCCGCCGGCGACGCGATGCGTCTTCAAATCCCACGGATTCCACGGCGCGCCCATCGGCTCGTTGCAGCCCCACCCGCCGAACGCGAACTCGACCAAGTGCGTCTTGCCCAGCGGAATCATGCCGGAGACGATCAACTGCTCGACCGCGGTCGCGGTTTCGCTGGCCACGCCGTGCGGCCGGCTCTTCGATCCGGCGCTGGTGACGCGACCTCGAATGTGGAACAGATCCTTGAGCGCGATCGGCAGCCCGTGCAGCGGCCCGCGCAACGGTCCCGCCTTTCGCTTGCGATCGGCTTCGCGCGCTCCGGCCAGCGCGCTGTCACGGTAGACGTCGACGTACGCGTGCAGCCGTTGGTCGAGGGCGGCGATGCGGTGGAGGTACGCGGTGACGACCTCGCGCGAGGACAGCGCGCCGCGCGCCATCTCGCGCGCGAGCTCGGTGAGCGACATCCAGTGCAGCTCCGCGACCATTTGCCGGGCCTAGTACCGGGTGCTCTCTTCGCCGGTCGGCGTGCGCCGCACCTTCGCTTCGCGCTTGAGCTCGACCGTCCACGTGACTGCGGCCGTACCCACGTGCTTGGCATCGACCGGACGACCCTGCTCATCGGTCAGCGTGGCCACGATCTCGGCGGTTTGGGCACGGGCGACGCCGATCGCGAGTACCAGGACGCTGCAAAACAGCACACCGCGCATACGGGTCGACTCCTTTAGTAGCGCCAGGCGTACACCAGGTTCGCGCTGTGGCTGCGGCAGTAGATGCCTCCTGCAGCGTCGGTGCGCTCGTCGAGCGTAGACCACGTTGAGCGACGAGCGTTCGTCGATCGTCCAGCTCGCGGTGCGCTTCGCCGTATCGGTCGGCCGCGCCGCCGGCGCATGCGACGAGAAGAGCGCATGCGATACGCCCGGGTGTGCGGGCTGCGGCGATGGTTCGAGGCGGACTGCATGAGCGGGTGGCAGTCGGGAAGCGCGATGGAGTCTACAACATATCGGCAAGGAACTTGCTTACGTGTGTCCACCGCGAGCCAGGGCAAGCACAAGATCTGCGACATGGGCAAAAGAGGGGTCGGAGCAGTGCTCCAAGTGATTGAGTCGGCAGACTATTCATGGGTGATCCCGGGCTCGTATCGCGTGCGAGCCGCGAGCGCGACCGCGACGAGCACGATCCTCGAGCCGACTTCGCGCGGCCAAACTGCCGATCCGCGTCAGGCGATCGGTCGGGTCCTTCGAGCATCGCCCGAGCGCCCATGATTTTTCTCTCCCGCGGCGTCGGATCGGGTCTGCGCGCCGAACCTCGGCGCCGACACCTGCGCGCGACGCCCGCTTCCGATGCTTACCCGTAGCCTCCAGACCCGCATCCTCGCGCTGTTCCTGCTGCTGCTCATCGCAGTGCAGGTGGGCGGGTTCGTGCTCATCAATACCGTCGGAGTGACCGCGGCGCGCAAGACGGTCGGCGACGCGCTGGCCGGAGGCGCGCGCGTCATCGACCTGCTGCTCGATCAAGATACGCAGCGCCTGGTTCAGGGCGCCCGCCTGTTGTCCGCCGACTACGCCTTTCGGGGCGCGATCGCGACCGGCGATGTCGACACGATCCGCTCGGCGCTCGGCAACCAGGGCAAGCGCATCGATGCCGATCTGATGATGCTGGTCGGCCTCGATCAGCGCGTGCTCGCCGACACGCTCGATGCCGCGACCGGGAGCGCGTTCGCGTTCCCGACGCTTCTTGCCAGCGCCGAGGCCTCGCAACAGGCCGCTGCCATCGTGCTCTTCCGCGACCGCCTGTATCAGCTCGTCATCGTTCCCGTTCTCGCGCCGCTGCCCATCGCGTGGGCGGTGGTCGGGGTTCGGGTCGACGATGCGCTCGCGCGCGAGTTGAATCGCCTCACCGGTCTGCAGATTTCGTTCCTGAGCCGTCAGGGCGAAGGCGCGTGGCGCCTGCAGGCGAGCACGCTGCCCGAGCCCGATCGCGACGTGCTGCTGCAGAATGCCGCGGCAGATCGCTTTGCGGCGACCGATGCCACCGGCAACGCGCTCTACGCTGACGCGGTGGTAACGCGCCTGCGCTCACTGCCCGCGCGCAGCGGCGAGTCGGTCATCGCCGTCTTGCAGCAGCCGTTGTCCTCGGCGCTCGAGCCGTTCCGTCGCTTGCAGGGCCAGCTCGCGCTGATTTCGCTGCTCGCCGTCGTGGTCTCGATCGTCGCCAGCGTGATGATCGCGCGCGGCATCGTGCGGCCCATGCGCGAGCTGGCACGCGTCGCGCGTCGCATCGCCGCCGGCAACTATTCGACCGTGCCCGCCGCCCGCCGCCCCGACGAGATCGGCGCGCTCGCCGATGCCTTCCGCACCATGCAGCAGGGCCTGGTGGCGCGCGAATCGCGCATCATGGACCTCGCCTATCGCGACACGCTGACCGGACTGCCGAATCGCGCGCTGTACGCCGAGCGTCTCGACGAGGCGCTCGCGTCGGCCGCGCGGCTGTCCACGCCGGTGTCGGTGCTGCTCATGGACCTCGATCAGTTCAAGGAGGTCAACGATTCGCTCGGACATCCGATCGGCGATATGCTCCTGTGCGAGGTCGCGGTGCGGCTGCAGAGCATCGTCGGCACGGCCACCGACACCGTCGCGCGGCTGGGCGGCGATGAGTTCGCGCTCCTTCTGCCCGGCTCGACGGCCGCGGACGGCGAGTACGTCGCGAGGGAGATCCTGCAGGTCCTCGAGGCGCCGATGACCTTGAGCGGGCATCTGGTCGACGTGCGCGCGAGCATCGGCGTGGCCGCGTTCCCCGAGCACGGCGGCGAGCGCGCGACGCTGCTGCGACGTGCCGACATCGCGATGTACGCGGCCAAGCGCAAGAACTTCGGCATCCTCGTCTGGGACGAGCGCTTCGACCAGCACAGCAGCGAGCGGTTATCGCTGATGAGCGATCTGCGGCAGGCGGTCGACAACGACGAGCTGGCGCTGCTCTACCAGCCGAAGGTGGCGGTCGCGGGCGCCGGCGAGAATTGCGTCGAAGCGCTGGTGCGCTGGAAGCATCCGCTGCGGGGCATCGTCTCGCCGCTGGAGTTCATCCCCTTCGCCGAGCAAACCGGCTACATCCGCGCCATCACGCGCTGGGTGCTGGCGCGGGCGGTCGAGCAATGCGCCGCGTGGCGCGCCGAAGGGCTGCCGATGAACGTGTCGGTCAATCTCTCGGCGCGCGATCTCATGGACCCCGAGCTGCCCGAATACTTCCGCCAGATGCTGGAGCGAAGCTTCTGCGCCGCGCGCTGGTTCACGCTCGAGATCACCGAGAGTGCGATCCTGGACGATCCGGCCCACGCGATCGGAAACATGAAGCGCCTGAGCGCGCTCGGCTGCCGGCTCGCGATCGACGACTATGGCACCGGGTATTCGTCGCTCTCATACCTTCGCCATCTGCCGGTGCACGAGCTCAAGATCGACAAGACCTTCGTGATGGGCATGGCGCGCGACCCGAGCGACGCGGTCATCGTGCGCTCGACCATCGATCTCGCGCACAACATGGGCCTGGCAGTGGTTGCCGAAGGGGTCGAGGACGAGGCGACCTTCGATCAGTTGCGCGCGTTGGGCTGCGACATGGCGCAAGGCTATTGGATCAGCCGGCCGCTCGACGAGGCGGAGATTGCGGCCTGGATGCGCGAATCGGCCTGGGCCTGCGCCTTCCCTTTCGAACCCAGGGCCCTTCGGCGGGTCGTGTAGCGTCCGGAGAGGCCGGCTCGCGCGAGTGCATCGCGGGCACCGCCACGCACCACGTGCCCTTGCCGATCCACGCTTCCACAGCCCATGGGCAGCGGCCAAACCCAAGTTCGCCCGTTCGGCATCGGCCGGACCGCGTTATTGCATTGCAACAATCCGAATTGGTTCCATTGGAATAACCGATCGCAAGCTTAAGAGTTTACTATTGGATTACGCGATCGTCGGTAGGTATTGTGGCGTTGTGCAATGCCACATGGCTGACTACCGTGGACCCATCGACTCAACCAACGAGTAAGCGGTCTCGCGAACAATTCAAGAGCTTGGCCGACCGAGGGGCTTCCGGTCGCTCCGGCTGACACCGTAGCAACCGCTTACTCCTAACTTTAAGGCTGTCGCCTGGGGCGCGAACCCCGAGCGACCGTTTACCTATGACAGCTCGTGTCGCTCGACTTCAACCCCGTCTCCAGCCTGCGCGCAAGCCGATCGGGCTCGCGCTCCAGGGGGGCGGCTCGTGGGGTGCCTACACCTGGGGTGTCCTCGACGCCCTGCTGGCTAGCCGCAGCGTCGCGGTGTCGCAGCTCTCCGGCACCAGCGCCGGCGCGATCAATGCCGCAATCGTCGCCGGCGCGCTGGCCAAGGGTTCGCCGGCGCAGGCACGCGAAGCGCTCTGCGCCTTCTGGCTGCGGATCGCTTCTCCCGCGGTCGCCGATCTGGGGCGCGAGCTCTGGGGTCCGGTCGAGCGCACTTGGCGCGAATCGATGGGCGCCTGGCTGGTGTCGACCGGTGCGCTGTCGCCGTACAACGCCAATCCGCTCGGGATCAATCCGCTGCGCGATGCGATCGCAGCCCACGTCGATGTCGACGCCGTCCGCAGCAGGGCCGCGCCGGCGCTCTTCGTGACCGTCACCAACGTGAAGACGGGCTTGCCGCGCGTGATTTCGAACGAGGCGATGACGATCGACGTCCTGCTCGCCTCTGCGTGCATGCCGCAGCTCTTCCAGGCCGTGGAAATCGACGGCGAGCCGTACTGGGACGGCGGCTACCTCGGCAACCCGACGCTGTGGCCGATGATCCACAGCGGCATCGCCCGCGACCTGATCGTCGTGCAGCTCGTGCCCGACAGCACCGACGACCTGCCGCGCGACGCGCCGTCGATCCGGCAGCGGGTCGGCGAGATCGTGTTCAACTCGAGCCTGGTCGCCGAAATGCAGGCGATCTCCGCGATGCGTGGCGTGGCCGCACGCGGCGACGGCGGCGCGAGCGTGCTCGATCTGCGCCTGCACCGCATCGGCCCGCCATCGCGCGGACTGCTCGCGCAGGGCTCGGCGCTCGAGCGCTCACGCGCCTGGCTCAAGCGCCTGCACGGCGAAGGCCGCACGGCAGCCAGGCGCTTCCTCGCCAGGCACGGCAACGATATCGGCGTGCGCGAGACGCTCGATGTCGCCAACGTGTTCTCCGACGAGCGCAAACCGAAAGTGCGCGTGAGCGCGAACGAGGCCGTCTACGAGTAGCGGCGCGAGCCCGCAGCGAGGGGCCCCGCGAGCGCAGCGAAGCGGGGATCGCGCGTGGCGAGTCGCCGCAGGTGGCCGACGCGCGACGCTACGAGTGCGCACCAGCGTGCAAGGAGGCCGCGGCAGCTGAGCGCTTCGCGCGAACCCCGGGGCCGCAACATGGTGAAAGGCCGCCCCGGGGCTCGCTCCGCTCACCCCGGGCCCCTACGGCTGGCGCCCCGGCAGCCGGCGCCTGAGCGTCAGTCGTGCCGATTCGCTCAGGATCCGCGTGAGCTCCGGCGTCATCGTCAACGGCGCAGCGGTTGCCGCGCGGGTCGTGCGCACGATCGCGGCTTGCTTGGCTGCTTCCGCGCCCGAGGGGAGCACCCCCGAGGTTGTCAGCAGCGTGGAGAAAACGTCGGTCAGGTTACCCGGGCTTGCGCCGTTGCCCGCTGCGTAGAACGGCACGAACGTGTTATCGATCGAGGTCAGCGCCTGGTAGTCGCCGAGGAACAGGCCTTGCGAGAACGGAGCAGTGGCAAGATCGAACGGCCCGCCGACATGGCTCTCGTTCCAGGTCGCGCCGTCGATCGAGGTGGTAAGCCAGTGGTCGGTCGCAAGCGTCGCCGCGCCGGGCACGTGACCGCGGAAGTCGTAGTAGGTCACGCCGATCAGGCCGTCGTCGCGGATCGCCAGCGTCGGCACGATCGCCTGCACGCCGGAAACGCTGTTGATCTCGACCGGCGGCGTCCAGGTGAGTCCGCCGTCGGCGGAGCGCGAAAACGCGACCCCGTCGCGCGCGCCGCCGGAGAAGCGCGAGTCCTGCCAGGCGACGGCGAGAAGCCCGCTCTTCCCGGCCGCGATCGAGCCGAGATTGGCCGCATCGCGGATCGGCGTGCCGGTCTCGGGGACGCTAGCGCCTCGCGCCAACGATGGTGCGATGGTGATCGGCGCCGACCAGCTCACGCCCTTGTCCAACGAGCGAATCACCCGCAGCCGCACCGTCGTCACGTCGCCGACGGTGGCGAACTCCGAGAAGAAGAGCACCAGCGTTCCATCGGGCAGCACGACGATCTGATTGTTGAGCGTCGACGCATTGGCACCCGGGTCGTAGATCGCGCGCGCGGGCTCCCAGCTCGCGCCGGCGTTGGTCGTGCGCGCGAACCACGTCGGCGCGGGGCCGTTCTCGCTGCCGATCAGTCGCTCCCACGTCGCATACGCGAGATTGGCATCGCTCGGGTCCGCGGTGATCGATTCCTTGTCGTTGAACGCCGCGCTGCCGTCGCGGATCAGCGTCGTCGCGGGCCCCCATGTGCGCCCGCCATCGGCCGAGCGGCTCACCAGCACTGCACCGAACGAGCCGGGCTGGAAGAGTCCGCCGCCGAAGGCGAGCGCGATCTGGTACGCAGCGCCGTCCGCAGCGATGCTCACCCACGGATCGCTGGCACGCGGATAGTCGCCGCCGTTGGCGCCATTACCGCCGGTGCAGCGCGACAGCGGTGCCGCGGTGCGCGACCAAGTGCGGCCGCCGTCGAGGGACACGCCGGTCGCCAGCCCTGCCGCTCCACCATCCGACCACCGGTCCTGCTGCCACACGCCGATCAGATGATTCGGATCGCGCGGATCGCGCGCGACCATCGGCTCGACTTCCGCGCCGCCGTACAGCACGCCGGTCGGCGCCACACCGTCGCAGCCGGGCGCGAACGGCGAGAAGCCGGTCGCGCGCGCGGTCGTGTCGCCCTTGGTCGCGCCCGTCGTGCACATCACCACGCCGTCGGAGCCGTAACCCTCGGCGAGGTAGCCCTTGGCGAGCATCAACGCCCGGGTCGCGGGATCGGTCGTGTAGCGATGGTTGGAGTCGGCGCGCTCGTTCCATAAGCGGTACACGGGGATCGTGCCTGCGGCGCACGCGCCGGTCGTCAGGTCCGGTACGGCGATGTAGAACGCGCCGGGTGTCTCGTAGGCGAAGCTTCTGTAGTTCGGATCGGTCGCAGTCTTGGCCAGCACCGCCGCGCACTCGGCCGGCACCGCGGAGAAGAAGTGCGAGTCCGCCGGCGGCGGGATGTAGAAGCGACACACCGGGTTCACGCCGGGACCGCCGCTCACCGGATCGCCGAACGCCCGGAACGTCAGCCCGGTGCGCGACCAGCCGAAGAAGCGACCGGAGTCGAGCGCGTCGATGTCGGCCTGCAGCGAGCTCATGAAGTAGTGATCGAGCGCGGGGTTGTAGAACTCGATCACCGTCACCGGTTGAGCCCGAGCCGATACCGCGGTGATCGCCAGCGCCAGCGCAGTGGTGCACGCGCGCACGGTTCGGATCGGTGGCATGAGCGGTCGATCGAAAGCCGGGCCAGCGGGCCGCCGGTCTCGCCGGCCCGCGCCGGTCCATTTTTTTTGGCGCCGCTAACCTTGCCTCAATTCGACACGCAGGGCAACCGCCGCTTTGCATCTGGACGCCCGGGACTATCCCCGGTAGGATTGGCACGAATCTTTCTTCGTCCGGTGCAGGGGCAAGGCAGGAACGTGGAACCGCTGGTCTTGACCGTCGACATGGCAGGCTTGCCGCAGGCGTGGGTCGCGCTCGAGGACGCGATCGTCTACCACGCCAAGCAGCTTGTCGCCTGGTCGCTGGGCGACGTGGTGCGTGAATTCCGCGGCGGCTGGCAGCGCAACGGGACGCGCTCGCGCATCGCCACCAAGTCGATTCTCGCCATCAAGGGCACCATTCCGGGTGGGCATTTCCATACGCCGGGACTCACCAACGCGCTGCTCTTCGCGCGCGATCGCCAACTGTGCGCGTATTGCGGCCTGCGCTTCCAGCTCCGCGACCTCTCGCGCGACCATGTCATCCCCGTGTCGCGCGGCGGTCGCGACGTGTGGACGAATTCGGTGACCGCCTGCCGGCGCTGTAACACCAGGAAGGCCAACCGCTCGCCCGAGCTTGCGGGGATGCCGCTGCTGTACGTGCCTTACGTGCCCAACCGGCACGAGCACTTCATCCTGCGCAACCGCCGTATCCTCGCCGACCAGATGGAATATCTGCTCGTGGGCGTGCCGCGTACCAGTCGCCTCTACGCCGCGGCGAAGCTGTCGTAGCGGCGCGAGCAGCGAGAGGGGAACCCGCGAGCGAAGCGAAGCGGGGGTCGAGCGTCCGAGTCGCCGCTGCGGCCGACACGTCGCGATACATCTGCCGCCAGCGGTTCAGGGAGGCCGCCCGGGGGGAGCGAATCCCGGGGATCGCGCTTCGCGCTCCCCCGCCCACGGTCGCCGGGAGTACGATCAGATCTTCCGGACATCGTTCCGGTCTCTCTTCGCCGCGGACGCTCGCGCCCGCATCGGGCATCATCATGACCGCACGCACCCTGCAACGCGCAATTCCAGCGATCGCCACCTCGGACGGGGCGGGCGTCAAGCTCAAGCGCAGCCTCGGGCAATCGGCTTGGGCCCGGCTCGACCCGTTCCTGATGCTCGATCACTTCTCCACCGACGATCCCGATGACTACATCGCCGGCTTTCCGGCACATCCGCACCGCGGCTTCGAGACCGTGACCTACATGCTCGACGGCCACCTGCGCCACGAAGATCATCTCGGGCACAAGGGCGACCTCAAAAGCGGCGGCGTGCAATGGATGACCGCGGGCCGGGGCATCATCCATTCCGAGATGCCGCAGCAGGAGCGGGGGCGCATGCGCGGCTTCCAGCTCTGGATCAACCTGCCGGCGAAGGAGAAGATGAAGCCCGCCGGCTATCGCGACATCCAGCCCGACGAGATCCCGGTCGTGGCGCTGCCCGGGGGTGGCCGCGTCAAGGTGATCGCAGGCACGCTCGTTATCGACGGCTGCGCAACGTCCGGTCCCATTCAGGGCATCAGCACGGACCCGCTGTACTTCGACGTCGAGCTGCCCGCGCAGACGATGTTCGCCCATCCGGTCCAAGCCGGATACCACGCGTTCGTCTACCCATTCGAAGGCAGCGTCGAGGTCGGCCCGGCCGGCGCGACGAAGCACCTGCCGGCGCACAGCGCGGGCGTGCTCTCCGACGGCGATGCCATCACGCTGACCGGCGGTCCGGAGGGCGGGCGCGTCATCCTGCTCGCCGGCCGGCCGCTGCTGGAACCCATCGTGCAATACGGTCCGTTCGTCATGAACACGCACGACGAGATCGAGCAGGCGATCCGCGATTATCAGAGTGGGGCGCTGACCGCGACCTGACGCGCGTCCGCCTTCGGGAACCCTTCGGCCCTAGCGCGTCCGGTGGCGACGGCTCGACCGACGAAGCCGGCGGCGGTGCTCAGTGCGCTCGGGATCGGCGTGGGTCCCCATCAGCTCCGGATGGAATCCCAGCACTTCCTCGATGTCGGCCGGGTGCGCATAGAACGGCTCGATCAGCGCCTCGCTGGGGAGAATGAAGGGCTCATGGAACGCGTTGAGATGGTGCACAACGCCCTCGCGCAACCGACCCTCGGGATCGCGCAAGCGTACGACCGCACCCGGCCGGATCTCCGCCCGGGGAACGCGCCGGGAATTGGCGAGGGCATGTTTCTGCGCCACGACGGTCCTGCCTCTCAAGGGGTTTTCCCGCCGTTGACATTGAAGCCGCTGTGCCGGGCACGGACCAACGCCCGTAACAGTCGCGCGAGCTCTTCGCGGAACTGCACGACGTCGTGTCCCTCAGCCTCGAGCAGCTCCAGCAGCGCGCGCAGGTGCGGTGCCGCGAACGCAGAGCCGCCGCCGTGGTACGGGTGATGGCTGTCGACGAGATCGTGCACGCGCCGACCGAGATCGTGCGCGTGCAGCGGCCGAGTATGCGATCGATGATGCAAACTACCACCTGGACCAGAGGATTCGCCTGGTCAACCAGTTAGACGCGCCCGCAGCGGGGGGGTTCAGACGGGCGGCGCGAGCAGCGAGCGATGCAGTGCACGTTGCGAGAACCGCGCAAGGAGGCCGAGGCCGCTGCAGCCGACGCTCGGGTGGAATATTCTGCGCCCAACGGCCAAGGAGGCGGCCGCTGGCGGCGAGGCGGGCTCCGCCAGCTCTCGTTGATTTCTCAGGCAATTTCCACTGCGGCGGCGGGAAACCGGATGAGGATGCGGGTCCCGCGCCCGCTGCCCTCCGGGGATTCGATCTGCAACGCGGCGCGGTGCCTCTGCGCGACTTCCTTGACGATCGCGAGCCCCAGGCCCGCCCCGTCGCCGGGCGTGCCCTGGACCCGGTAGAACCGCTCGCAAACCCGCCCTTGCGCCGTTTCCGGGATCCCGGGTCCGTTGTCTTCGACGCTCAAGTACGGCTGCCCGAGCGCCGTGCCGCAGCGAACCGTCACTGCGCCGCCGCGTGGCGTATAGCGCAGCGCGTTGTCGAGCAGGTTGTCGAGCAGCTCTCCGAGCAGGACCGCGTCGCCCGCGACGTGCGCGTGCTCGAGGACGAACCCCAAGTCGATGTCGCGCGCGATCGCGCGCTGCACCCACTCGTGCACGGCCCGGTCGGCAATCGCGTACAGATCGATCGACGCGGTGCAGGTGGAGTCGTCCGCGCTCGCCTCGGCCTTGGCCAGCGCGAGCAGTTGATTGGCGAGATGGCTCGCACGCACGGTCGCGAGGTGCATGCCGGCGACCTCGTCGCGCACCTCGGCGGCGAGGTCGCGCCGCAGAAGCAGCTCGAGGTGCATCTGCAACCCGGCGAGCGGCGTGCGCAACTGATGCGCGGCATTGGCGAGGAAGCGCTGCTGCATCTCGTTCGATTCGCGCAGTTGCCCGAGCAGCCGGTTCAGGGCCTCGATCGCAGGCGCGATCTCGGTGGGCGTCGTGTGCTCGTCCACCGGCTTGAGGTCGCGCGGCGAGCGGCCGAGGAGCTGGGTTCGGACCGATGCCAGCGGCGCGATCCCGCGCGCCACCCCGGTCCAGGCGAGCGCGAAGGTGGCGACCGCGATCAGCAGCGCGGGCAGCAGCCCCGCGGCGAGGATCTCCCAGATCAGCCGATTGCGCTTGTGCAAGGTCTCGGCGACCTGCACGTACAAGCCGTTGTCGGATCGCACCGCGGCCACACGCACCGGCTCGCCCTTGTAGCGGCTGTCGAAGAACGAGCGCTCGCCCGGCTGCAGGTTCGGCGGCGGGTTGAGGTCTTGGTCGCCGGCGATGACCGCGCCGCCCGGCGCGCGAATCTGGAAGATCAGCGTGTCCTCGTGATCGTAGAGCAGCGCCTCCTGCGCCTGCTCGAGCAGCGCGAGCCGCGGCCCGTCGGCCTCCATCTTCACGTTGGCGGCCATGTCGAGCGCGGGGTCGAGGAGCGACCGGTCGTACGCCGAGGTGGCCACCTGCAGCGCGACGAAATACGTCAACGCCGAGGCGCCGAGAACCAGGAGCAGCAGCGAGGGAATCAGGAAGAGCAGCAGCCGCCGGCGGATGCTTCCGCGCCGGGCCGAAGCGTCATCCATCGCCGGACTCCCAGAGATAGCCGAAGCCGCGCACAGTCCGGATGTGCACGCCCGCCGCCTCGATCTTCGCGCGCAGGCGAGAGACGTAGACTTCGATCGCGTTCGGGCTCAACTGCGCGTCGTAGTCGGCGAGCTGCTGCGCGATCTGCTCCTTGGATAGCACGCGTCCCGGCCGTGCCATGAACAGCTCGAGCAGCGCCCATTCGCGCACCGTCAGCTCGACCGGCTTGCCGTTGCAGCGGACGCTCTTCGCTTCCACGTCCACGGTGAGGCGCCCCATGGAGACCGCGCCCGCGGGGAGCGAGGACCGGCGCAGCAGCGCGCGCACCCGGGCCTCGAGCTCGGTGACCGAAAACGGCTTGGTCAGATAATCGTCGGCGCCGAGATCGAGGCCGTGGACACGGTCCTCGATGGCGTCGCGCGCGGTGAGCACCAGCACGTTGGTCGCCGAGTGGCGCAGCCGCAGCCGCCGCAGCACTTCGAAGCCGTCGATGTCCGGAAGCCCGATGTCGAGCACGACCAGCGCGTAGGACGCCGAGCGCAGCATCTTGTCGGCCTGGACGCCCGTCTCGGCGTGATCGACGGCGTGTCCGGCGCGGCTGAGGGCACGGGTGAGGCCCTGGGAAAGCAAAGCGTCGTCTTCGACGACCAGGATACGCATCGATTTCTATGGGTGACGGGTCCGCCGGAAATTCTAGCCCCGTCCGTGCAGCGCTCCTAGGGCATGAGTGCCGCGCGTCCCAGAGCTAGAACTGCTTGCGCAGCCCAACCATGAAGCCGTGGGGCAGCACACCGAGGATCACCGGGCTCTCACGCTCATGCGCGAGGTATCCGGCGGCCGTACCGAGAGCGAAGCTCGCCAGCACGTCGGTCTGCCAGTGCGCGCGCGCCTTGACGCGGGCGATCGCATCGTACGCGGGAAGTAGCTCCAGCGCATAGACCGCGGGGTAGTCGCGTCCGTATTCGAGCACGAACGGCGTCACGATCGCGGTGACGGTAGTGACCTCGCCGCTCGGGAAGCTGTAATGGCCTCTGCCCTGGAACCAGAGATCGGGATTGGGAGACTGCGTCGGGCGCGAGCGGGTGAAGATGCGCTTCATCGCCTCGCTGGTGACTCCGCCGACCGCGGAGGCGTCGATCGCCTGCCAAAACGTCTTGCCGAGCCGGTCCTCGCCGCCGAGCCAGAGCGCGCCGGCGATCTCGCCGCCGATCAGCCCGTATTGCAGCACCTGCTGGTTGCTGCGCTTCCAGATGCCGCTGTTGTCGTACTCGACGCGGTGATCGAAGCCGCCGCCGTAAGCGAGCTCTGCGCAAAGCAGCAGACCCGAGACGCAACCGCAGGCAAGGCGGCCGAGCGACGCCCGCCGAGGATGATTCACCGTCCGATCCGCGAAGCTTGCCAGCGCGATCGCCTCTTCGAGGTTGTTGGCGCCGACCCTGCAACTTGACGCCGCTTGTCGCACCGGGAGAGCGATCACGGGCCGCGCGGGTCTTGGCCGAAAACGATCGTACGCGCGGCACCTGTCGCCGAGCTGACGCAATGCTGACGATGTGGTGACGATGTTACGAAGGTCACGGCGAGGGCGTACGCGGCGAAGGAGTCGACGTGCTTCGTTGGAACGGAAGTCGGCCCGGCCGCGCCGCTCGCGGAAAGACCGGCTCAGCGCTCCTGGCGGCGCAGGATCTCGGCCCGGATCTCGTCGAACTGCTTGCGCGTCTCGGCTTCGATCAGCGCCGGCCCGATCATCGGCGGCACCCAGACGTTGGGCACGAAGCGGCCGCTGTTGAGGATGTGCACCTGCGTCCCGTCGTCGACCACACGGGTCGTGAACTCCGAAGCCTTGAGGTCACCGCTGATCAGGCGCGAGCGGATCTCGCGATACGGTATCAGGCGGATCTCGCGCAGATTCTCGAAGCTGAACGTCAGCAGGCCGCGCGACGCACGGCCCTTCTGGAAGACCTGCAGCGTGTCGCCGTCGCGCTCACGCACGCTGCTCACCTCGAGATTGGTGATGAACCGAGCCATGTGGTCGTAGTCGGTCAGCACCGCCCACACCAAGGCGAGCGGGGCGTTGACCGGGCAGTCGACGCGGACCGCGATCTCCGAGCCGTTCTTGCGCACGTCGACCTGGATTTCCTGGCCGCCTGTCGCCGGCAGCGCCGCGGCCGGATGCAGGGCGAAGAACAGCGCGGATGCCAGCACGAAGCCGGCGTGTGTCGGAGACACGACGAGATTCAGTACGCGTAGCGGGAACGGAGCGGACAATGCTACAGACAACCGGTCCGTCGGGCGAGTTGCCTCGAGCGGACGTCAGGAGGCGCCGGCTTTCTCTGCCTTGCCGCGCGAGCCTCCCCAAGCGTCGTTGGTCGCGCTCCGATGCTTGGCGAGCAGGGCCGCGAACTCGGCCGCCGGGAGCGGCCGGCTGAAGAGGTAGCCCTGCATCTGGTCGCAGCGCAGCAGCCGCAGGGCCCTCTCCTGCTGCTCGGTTTCCACGCCTTCGGCGACGACCTTCAACCGCAGCGATCGCGCCAGCGTGAGGATCGTCGACACCAGCGCCATGGCGTCCGAGTCGTCCAGCATCCGGGCGACGAAGGCCCGGTCGATCTTGAGCACGTCGACCGGCAGCTTGGCAAGATTGCCGAGCGACGAGTAGCCGGTGCCGAAGTCGTCCATCGCCAGGCCCACGCCGAGCGCGCGCATCGCCGCGAGCGTCTCCATCACCTCGCGCGCGTCCCCCATGATCTGGCTTTCGGTGATCTCGAGCTTGAGCAGCGCCGGAGCGAGCGCGGTTTCGGCGAGCGTTCGCGCGATCGTATCCACCAGCCCCCGGGTGCGAAGCTGGCGCGCCGACAGGTTGACCGCGACCAACACCGGCGGCTGTCCCGGCGCCTGCCAGGTCTTCGCTTGCAGGCACGCGGTCTTGAGCGCCCATTCGCCGATCGGCACGATCAACCCGGTGGCCTCGGCGAGCGCAATGAACTTGCCCGGCGGGATCAGGCCGTGCTCTTCCGAATAGAGACGGATGAGCGCCTCGGCGCCGATGATGGCGCGGCTTTTCAGATCGACGATGGGTTGATAGTGCAACGCGAATTCCTGACGCTCCAATCCCCGCCGCAGGAGCGCGACGGTCTGGAACCGCTCGCTCGCCTCCGCGGTCATGGTGGCGCTGGCAAAGGCGTGGGCGTTGCGGCCCTGACCCTTGGCGTGATACATCGCCACGTCCGCGCTTTGCAGCAGCGCGTCGACCGTCTCCCCGCACTGCGGATAGACGGCGATGCCGACGCTGGCGCTCACGAAGATCTCCCGACCGTCGACGGCCATCGGTTCCAGGAACGCTTTCTTGATCTTGTCCGCGACCGTGGTCGCCTGGTCCTCCCCGGTGACGTTTTCCAGCACGATCGCGAATTCGTCGCCGCCCAGCCGCCCGATGGTGTCGACTTCGCGCAGCGATGCGTGGAGCAACGCGGCGGCGGTCTGCAGCACCCGGTCTCCGGCGGCGTGCCCCAGCGAGTCGTTCACGTCGCTGAAGTCGTCCAGATCGAGGAACAACACGGCGAGCATCTGGCCGCTGCGCCTGGCACGGGCGATCGCCTGGGCCAGCCGATCGTGTACCAGGGTGCGATTGGGGAGCCCCGTGAGCGCATCGTACTGCGCCAGATACATCAAGCGCTCTTCGGCGCGCTTGCGCTGGGAGATGTCCTCGATCACGGCCAGCGCGGTCGGGGACGCGTCGGGTCCGGTCGACACGCGCGACATGGTGACGCTCACCCACAGCGGCGAGCCGTCCTTGCACACGTAGCGCTTCTCGTAGGTGTACTCGGCGAGCTCGCCGGCGGCGAAGCCGCGCAGCAGCTCGACATTGCGCTGAAGATCGTCGACGTGGGTGATCTGCTGGAACTTGAGGCCCAAGAGCTCGTCGGCCGAGTAGCCGAGCATGGTGCACAGCTTCTGGTTGACCCGCAGGAACACGCCGCGCATGTCGGTTTGCGCCATGCCCACGGCGGCCTGATTGAACAGCGCACCGAACTCGGCGCTGCTTTGCGCTCGCGCGGCGTCGACCGCCTTGCGCTCCGAGATGTCTTCGATGACGCGAATGTAGTACAGCGGCTCCCCGCGCGCATCGCGCGCCAGCGAGACCGTGCGGTTGACCCAGATCGGGCTGCCATCCTTGCGGAAGAACTTCTTCTCGCCCGAGTAGTGATCGATCGCACCGTCGATGAGATCGGCGCGAAGCGCGGGCAGCGCTCCGGGGCCGTCGCGCGCGGTGACCGCGTCGGTGGGGAGCGCGAGCAACTCCTCTTGCGTGTAACCGAGCATCTGGCAGTACTTCCGATTGGCCATCAGGTGCCGCCCATCGAGCGAGACGTGGGCGAGCCCGACGGCAGCCTGCTCGAAGGTGGCGCGGAAGCGCTCTTCGGCCTGCAACCGCTCGGTAACGTCGGAGGCCACGCCCCGGTACCCGGTGAAGTTGCCGGACGCATCGAAGATCGGGCTGCCGCTGGTGCAGGCGTAATGCGCCTTGCTCTCCGCGTCGATGCGCTTGATGAGGAGATTGCGGAATTCCTTGTGCGCCTGAAGCAGCGCCTTGTGCTCCGCCCAGGTCGTGTTGATCGGCTCGGAGTTGGGCAGCTCCCAGCGGGTCTTGCCGATGTGACCCTCGTGCGCAAGGCCGCAATACGCCGGAAGCTTGTCCGACAGGCTCACGAATCTAAGCTCGGCGTCCTGTTCCCAGGTCCAGTCCGACGACAGCGCGGTGAGAGTGCGGTAGCGCTCCTCGCTCTCCTGCAAGGCGCGCCGAGCATGGGCCCGCTCCGCGGCCTCCTGCCTCAAGCGCTCGTTCGCGCGCGAGAGCTCCGCGGTGCGCCGCTCGAGCGCGAGATTCGTCTTGCGAATCTCCCCGGCCATGCGCGCCGAGCGGTCGGCAAGCCGGGCGTCGACGATCGCGGCGATCAGTGTGGCCACCAGCAACACGACGGTGAACGCGCCGATGGTCGCCGCGAGCGACGCACCGGTCGTGATGCTGAAAGGATCGTTGACGACGTAGCTGTCGGGCGCGAAGCTCGCCGCCGCCATGGCGGTGTAGTGCATGCCGGCGATCGCGCCGCTCATCACCAGGGCTCCGGCCAGCCTCTTCCGGGCCGCTGACAGCGATGTCTCGGAGCGCAACGCGAATGCGATCCAGAGCGCGATAAGCGATGCCGCCACGGCGATCACGATCGAGGCGATGACCAGGGTCGCTTCGTAGCGGATCGACGGCTCGATCTCGATCGACTCGATGCCGGTGTAGTGCATGGCAACCATGCCGAGGCCCATGCAGATACCGGCCCTCAGCAGCCTCTCAACACTCAGCGTGCCTCGGCTTACCGTCCACAACGCGAACGCCGAGACGATGACGGCGATCAGCAGCGATAGCAGCGTGCCCCCGGTGTCGTAGCCGGGCGAGATCGGCAGGCGGAAGGCCAGCATGCCGATGATGTGCATCGACCAGATGCCGATACCCATGGAAAAGCCACCGCCCGCAAGCCAATGGCGCGCGGCAGGAGTACCCCGCGAGGCGGTGACCCGGGACGCCAGATCGAGCGCGACGTAGGACGCGATGACCGCCACGCCGATCGAAAGACCGACGAGCACGAGGTCGTAGGTGCCGCGCATGCGTGCGGTCCGTTGACTACAGCAGCCGCGTCCCGGCTCGAGCGCGGACGCCGAATTTGGTTGGTTTCTGTCCCATTGCGTTGGGGAGGGCACGGCGGCGCAAGGCCGGAGGCTCGGTCCGCCACAGCGCTTGCTCGAATCGCCCGCACCCTTTGCGTCTCGGACGACGAGGGTGCAAACAGCGTGCCAGGCAGAGATGGATCGAAATCCCGACCTTGGCATTGCGAACGCGACGCTCGTTCGCCCGCTCGTAACTACCTGTCCTTCCCCGGCGC
>DASVPH010000004.1:0-5973 GCA_036382945.1 Casimicrobiaceae bacterium | reverse complement strand
ATGGATCGACCTCGCGCGCCTCACGTACCATCGTGGCGGATTCGAAGACGGTATCGCTCGTCCTGGGCAGCGGCGGCGCCCGCGGCCTCGCGCACGTCGGTGCGATCCAGTGGCTCACCGAAAACGGTTACGACATCCGCTCGATCGCGGGCTCGTCCATGGGCGCGCTCGTCGGGGGAACCTATGCCGCGGGCAAGCTCGAGGTGTTCGCCGAGTGGGTGCTGGCGTTCGAGCGCATGCAGGTGGTGCGCCTGCTCGACCCGGCGTTCGGCCGCGCCGGCCTGTTCAAGGGCGAGCGCGTCATGAGCGTCCTGCGCGAGCTGATCGGCGATTTCGCCATCGAGGAGCTGCCGCTCGCGTTTACCGCGGTCGCGACCGATCTCGCGTCCGGCGAGGAAGTGTGGTTGCGCGAAGTAAAGTTATTCGATGTCATCCGCGCCTCGATCGCCACACCGCTGATCTTCACGCCCTTCGACTACGGCGGCCGCAAGCTCGTCGACGGCGGCCTGGTGAATCCGGTTCCGATCGCGCCCACGCTCGACGACGCGACCGATCTCACCGTGGCCGTCGATTTGAGCGGTCCTGCCGAGCTGCGGGCGTCGCCGCCGCCGAGCGGATCGATCCCGGACGGCGCCGGCTACCGGCAGCGCATTCGTGCCTTCGTCGAAAGCCTGCAGCTATCCCGGCCGCCCGGTGCCCCGGCACGCGGCATCGTCGCCGTTGGCTTCGCGTCGATGGAGGCGATGCAGAACACCATCGCGCGTCTCCGGCTAGCCGCCTATTCGCCCGATGTCACGGTCGAGATTCCGCGCAACGCGTGCGGGTTTCACGAGTTCTGGCGCGCCGAGGAGCTGATCGCGCTCGGCCGCGAGCGCACCGCCCTTGCTTTTGCGGCGACGGGGCACTGACCGTCGAACGCCACTCGGCCCGCACTCGAAACCGCGTTCGAGCCGCATGACAGCTCTCGCGCCGAGGTCCACCCCCCGGCGGGGTCGGCGTTGGACCGCGAGCGACCGCTCGCTTACATGGGAGAGGCTTCCGGCTCCACCCCGCCGGCGACGGGGACAGGAATCGGCCAGGGGCAGGGAACCAATGCCGGCGCGGACGCTCCATTGCTTGCGCCGCAGGGAAGGTGAGCGTGGGTCATCCGTGGTCGGACCAGGGTGAGTACGCGCTCGCTCCGGCGCCCGCTGCTCTCCCATTGATTTTGTTCGGCTCGCCCAGAGATTCCGCGCATGCTCTCAGCCCGCTCGCTCGCCCGTCTTGCCCTGCCGCTCGCCCTCGTCTCGACCGCGGCCGGCGCCACGCTGCCCGCCGGCATCGACCAGGGCCCCACCGTCGAAGGCGTCACCCAGTACACGCTGGCCAACGGCCTTACCGTGCTGCTCTTCCCCGACGCGACGCAGCCCAAGACCACCGTCAACGTCACCTATCTCGTCGGCTCGCGGCAGGAGAACTACGGCGAAACGGGCATGGCGCACCTGCTCGAGCACCTGATGTTCAAGGGCACGCCGGCGTACCCCAACATCATGACCGAGCTCGGCCGGCGCGGGATGGATTTCAACGGCTCGACCGGGTTCGATCGCACCAATTACCACGAGACCTTCCCGGCTTCGGCGGAGAGCCTCGACTGGTCGCTCGCGCTGGAGGCCGATCGCATGGTCAACGCCTCCCTCGCCCGCAAGGATCTCGAAAGCGAGATGACGGTGGTGCGCAACGAGATGGAGAACGGCGAGAACAATCCGCACGGCGTTCTCGTCCAGCGCATGCTCTCCGCCGCGTTCGACTGGCACAACTACGGCAAGGAGACGATCGGCGCGCGCTCCGACATCGAGAACGTCAGCATCGAGCGGCTGCGGGCGTTCTACCGCACCTACTACCAGCCCGACAACGCGGCGCTGATCGTCGCCGGGGCGTTCGACCCCGATGCGGCGCTGCGCTCGATCGCGAAATACTTCGGACCGATCCCGCGCCCGGCGCGGCAACTGCCTCGCCTCTACACCGAAGAGCCGGTGCAGGACGGCGAGCGGCGGGTCGTGCTGCGCCGCGTCGGCGACACGCAGATCGTCGGCGCGCTCTATCACACCGTGCCCGAGGCGAGCCCCGACTTCGTGGCGCTGGATGCGCTGACCGAGATCATGACCATCGCGCCCGCCGGCCGGCTCTACCGGGCGCTGGTCGACGCCAAGCTCGCCAGCACGGTCGAGGGCGAGAACTGGGGCCTGCGCGATCCGGGGGTGGCGATGTTCATCGCGCAAGTGGCGAGCGAGGATTCGTTGGTGAAGGCGCGCGACGCGCTGCTCGCCACCCTGGAGAACGTCAAGACCGAGCCGATCACCGAAGCGGAGGTCGATCGCGTCCGGGCGCGCTCGCTCAACGAGTTCGAGCGCGTGCTGGCGAACCCGCAGCGCTTCGGGACCGCGCTCTCGGAATCGATCGCGAGCGGCGACTGGCGGTTGTTCTTCCTCGAGCGCGACCGTTGGCGCAAGCTCACCGCAGCCGACGTGCAGCGCGTCGCGGTCGCGTACCTGAAACCGTCCAACCGCACCGTCGGCGAATTCATCCCGGACGCGAAGCCCGACCGCGCGCCGCAGCAGGTCGCCGTCGACATCGCGGCGATGGTCAAGGACTACAAGGGCGACGCGCCGGTCGCCGCCGGCGAGGCGTTCGATCCGACGCCGGCGAATCTCGAGGCGCGCACGCAGCGCTTCACGCTCGCCAACGGCATGAAGGTGGCGCTGCTCGCGAAGAGGACGCGCGGCGAAACCGTGCAGCTCTATCTTCGGCTGCACCAGGGCGACGAGCGCGCGCTCCTCGGCAAGGATACCGTGGGCTCGCTCGCGGCGTCGATGCTCTCGCGCGGCACGGCCAAGCGCAGCCGGCAGCAGATCGAAGACGCGCTCGACCGCTACCGCGCGCGCTTGTCGATCTCCGGCGACGCCACGCGCACCGACGTGCGCGGAAATACGGTGCGCGGGAAGCTCCCCGATACGCTGCGCCTCGCCGCGGAAATGCTGCGCGAGCCCGCGTTTCCCGCCGCCGAGTTCGAGAAGCTCAAGCGCGAGCGTCTGACCGATGTCGAGGGCCGGCGCAGCGATCCGCAGGACGTCGCCTCGCGCGCGCTGCAGCGCTACGACAATCCGTATCCCGAAGGCGACGTGCGCTACATGCCGACCGTCGACGAAGAGGTCACGCAGATCGAATCGGCGACGCTCGACGCGGTCAGGGATTTCTACAGGCGCTTCGCCGGGGGCACGAATGCCGAGCTGGCGCTGGTCGGCGACTTCGATGCGGCGGCGGTGAAGCCGCTGCTCGAGGAGCTGTTCGGAACCTGGAAGAGCGCCGCGCCGTACACGCGGGTGCCGAAACCGCTCATCGTCAAGCGCGCTATCGAGATCCGCGAGGAAACGCCCGACAAGGCCAACGCCGTCCTCGCGGGCGAGCTGGCGCTGCCGATCAACGACACGAGTCCCGATTTCCCGGCGCTCAGGGTCGCGAACTACATTCTCGGCGGCTCGTCCAGCTCGCGGCTCTGGGAGCGCATTCGCCAGCGCGAGGGCCTGAGCTATGGGGTGTATTCCGCGCTCGAGCCCAGCAGCTTCGAGCCCAATACGCCCCTGGTCGTCGAGGCGATCTTCGCGCCGGAGAACCTGTCGCGACTGCACTCGGCGCTCAGCGAGGAGCTCACGCGCGCCGTGCGCGACGGGTTCACCGACCGGGAAGTCGCCGACGCGAAGAAGGCGCTGCTGCAGGAGCGCACGCTCGCCCGGGCGCAGGATAGCGGTCTCGCCTACGAGCTCACCCGGCAGGCGTATCTCGGCCGGACTTTCGCCTACGCGGGCGAGATCGATGCCAAGATCGCGGCGCTCACGACCGCGGAGGTCAACGCCGCGCTGCGCAAGTACGTGCGGCCCGACGCGTTCGTCGAAGTGTTCGCGGGCGATTTCGCGAAGAAGCCGTAACGTCGTCCCCGCGAAGGCGGGGACCCAGTGACTTTGCGAGTGGACGACGCTGGATTCCCTCCCCGCTTTCGCGGGGACTAAAGGCCGCGGGAACGACGGTATGGCTTGTCGCCCCGGCCCCGGCTTTAGGCATGCCGGGGCAGGCTCCGGCCGGGGCCCAATTTCGCCCCTATGGAGCGTTCACCGACGCCGATTGGATCCCGGCCGAAGCCTGCCCCCGAACGCTTGAATCGGGGGCCGGGATGACGCACACTGGGGGGCTACCACGCGCTCACGATCTTCGTGAGCGCCGCGCTGATGCCCTTGGCGCAGCCGAGCACCGGGGCGGGCACGCGCATCCCCCGTGGGCCCGGGAACGGCGCGGCGTAGCCGCCCGCCTCCTCGACCAGCAGCAACCCCGCCATCGCATCCCAGGCGTTGAGCGAATACTCGATGAACCCATCGAAGCGGCCCGCGGCGACGTGCGCGAGTTGCAGCGCGCCCGCGCCCATGTTACGGGTCGCCACGCCGGCGTCCATTAGCGCGTGCCGCAGCGCGAGCACGCGCGGCTCGGGCGCGCGGTCGTGATGGCCGACGCAGACGAATGCCTGGGCCAGATCGTCGCAGGCGCTCGCTTGCAGATGCAGGTCGCCGCCTTTGCGCTCGCACCACGCACCGAGGCCGCGCCGGGCATGGAAGAGCTCGTCGTGCTCAGGATCATAGACGACGCCGATCTCGCGCTGGTCGTTTTCCACGTAGGCGATCGACACGCAGTAGTAGCGCACGCCGCGCAGGAAGTTGTGCGTGCCGTCGATCGGATCGACCACCCAGACGTGATCGAGCGCCCCCGTGAAGCCGACCGCGGTCTCTTCACCCAGGAACGCGTCGCCGGGAAACGCCGCCGCGAGGTGGGAACGAATCAGATCCTCGACCGCGCGATCGGCGCGGCTCACGAAGTCCTGCGCCCCCTTGTGCTCGGCGACCAGCGTTTCGCGCTGCGCGAAGAAATTGCGAGCGAACTCACCGGCGCTGCGGGCGATGTCCAGCGCGGCGACGTAGCGAGCGGACAGCGGCATCGGGATCCTCGGTTCGTCGGTCGTGACGCGCGGCTCGATGTCGCGCGCGCGGCTTCGGACCCTGCCCAGCGTCGTGGCCGCAGCCGCGACCCGGGCGAAGCCAGACCGCTCGGTCCGCCAAGCCGGCGGGCGTGGGTCGGACGCTCCGCGTTCGGGCCGATGGTTCAAGGATACACGCCCTGGCAAACGAAACTGAGGAACCTGTATGGGTTGGAGCGCTCCGCAGCGACAAGATTCCCGAACCCGGTTTGCCTGCGTGGGCTCGGCCCGGGAAGCGCGTCGGCCTGGCCCGGCGGCGCGAGTCGGGAAACAGCTCGATGCGCCGCCCGAGATCTCATGCTTTAATTGTGTCTTTCGGCGAACCGCGCCCGGCTTCTGTCGCGACGCGCCGCCGCCCGCGCCGACTGCGGTAACCCATGCGCAACCCGACCCCCTTCGCCGCCGGCCGCGCCATGGACATCATCTGCCTCGGACGCTTCGCGGTCGATTTCTACGCCCAGCAGATCGGCGCCCGGCTCGAGGACGTCACGAGCTTCGCCAAGTACCTGGGCGGCTCTTCGGCCAACACCGCCTTCGGCTGCGCCCGCCTGGGGCTGAAGGCGGGGTTGATCTCACGCGTCGGCGACGACGCGCTGGGAGCGTTCCTGATCGAAACCATCGCGCGCGAGGGCTGCGACGTCTCTCACGTCAGCGTCGATCCGACCCGACTCACCGGCGCGGTCGTGCTCGGCATCAAGGACCGCGACACCTTTCCGCTCATCTTCCTGCGCGAGAACTGCGCCGACATGGCGATAACCGAGGCCGACGTCGAGGAGGCCTACATCGCGCGATCCAAGGCGCTCCTCATCACCGGGACGCATCTTTCCACCGAGTACATCAACCGCGTGAGCTCGCTCGCGCTCGAGCGGGCGCGGAAGAACGACGTGCGCACCGTGCTCGACATCGACTACCGGCCG
>DASVPH010000003.1:0-6638 GCA_036382945.1 Casimicrobiaceae bacterium | reverse complement strand
AGCTCCGCCAAATCCAGCTGCTCAACCACGTCGACCACGAACCGCGCCAGATGATCTTCCGGCAGCCACTCCTGCACGCTCGGCGGAAACAAAAATTGCGTATCGCGATCGACCGGAACAAAGCGCGCCATGGACTCACTCACGGAAGGGCATCAATGCAATTCAGTGTAGGCAATATTTCCAGAAACGAAAGTCCGACAGACTGCTAGGCGCGGGAAAACGCGCGGCGGATCGACCTCGTCCCACCTGCGCCAGGGCTTGCCGGAGAGCTTGCGCACCTCCGCGAGCGAAAGCGGCTGCTTGCGGCGGTAGCGGGAGAGATCAGGCACGCCGGGCGGCGGCTTGCCCGCATACGGCCCGCTGCCGGCGAGCCATTGCCGGAACTGCTTGAGCGTTCCCGGGTTGTAGTCGTACCACTGCTTCTCGTCGAAGAAGGGATTGAGGTAGGTGTCGGCGTCGAGCGCGATGCCGATGAAGAGCTCCGGGTGCTCTCGCGCGAACGCCATGACCTGCCGCGCCGCAGCTTGCAGGTTGCGCCGCTTGTAATAGCGGTTCTGCGTGGCGTAGACGTTGAACGTCAGCGAGCGGCCGAGCTGCGGGGATTGCATCGAGCCGGTGAGTTGCTGGAGGTAGTCGTCGGGCATCACCTCGTTGTTCTCGTTCCACTGGGCGTTGGCGACATCCTGCTCGAGATGGTCGTTCACGTCCCACTCGGGGGCGTCGCACGCGGCATCGGCCCACACGCCGCCGTTGAGCGTGAAGAGCACCGGCAGCTTGTGCTCGAGCGAGTATTTGAGGACGCTCGACAGCGAATCCTCGGCGATGCGCTTCTTGCCGCACCGCCGCTCGATATCCCAATCCGGATCGAACACCCAGTCCTTCGCGGCGCCCAGCGTGGTGCGCAAGTAGAGGATCGGCACGCGCATGCCGACCTTGAACGTCGGCGAGAGATACTCGGTATAGGCGGTGTCCAGCTCGGAGGCGCCGCCGAGCCCGATCGCCGAGAGCGCGGGGATGATGTAGAAGGGCGGATTGCGATCGGCGCCTCGCTCTGCGTAGAGCGCGCGCCATTGCTCCATCGCGGCGGGTGGTATGACGCCTTTGCGGCCGAGCACAGTCTCGCGCCCGCTGCGGCTGATGGCGACCACCGCCAGATCGTGCCGCTCGGGCGCGAGCCCGCCGAATTCGCCGTCGAAAGCGAAACCCGACGCGGCCGAGTCCGGAAACCCGGGCTTCACCTGCGCGACGTCGGGGCGCGGGATGCCGTACTTCGCAGGATAAGGCTTGCCGTCGACGCGAACTTCGACGCTGCGCACGCCTTCGGGATCGAGCGCCCAGCCGGAGACGTGAACCGCGGTGCCGACGATCGCTTCCGCCGACGGCGTGTCGATCGCGCCGATCGTGACGGCGGGCGCGGCCGGCGACGACGGAGCCTGCGCTTGTCGCGACGCCGGCCAGCCCGCGATCGCCAGCGCCGCGACGACGAGAAGCGCCGCCGCGATGTGGGCCCGATCGCCGAGCCTCGGCCGTAGCGGCGTGGGGGCACGCGGCGCTCCGCCGCCTGCGCCGTCATCGACTTCAACGGCCATGGCGGCCGGCTCCTAGAAGCGCAATCAGAGGCGGCTATTGTAATGGGAGCGCTGAGGATGGCCGTGCAGCCACAGCCCCCACGGGCGATCTACGCCCGTGCCGCCATCTTACCGATCAACCTCCGTGCTCGCGCTCGGGTGCGGGGCGCTGCGCGATGCGGCTCGACTGGCGGTTTGACTGGCGCGCGGCGCGTTCATGCCGCTCGGCGCGGGCTCCGCTTTGGGCCTGATGGTTCCCGCTGCGGATGCGCGGCTGGCTCACGCTCGGGCTTGGCGACCATGGCTGCACCTGCACCGAGCCCTGCTGCCACGATCGGGTGCCGCCGCTCCACCCTCGCTGGTGGTCGCCGTCGCCGCCGCGATAGTAGAAGCTGAAGTAGCTCGGCCCGTAGTAGTCCGGCCCATAGTAACCGTAGTCATACGCGTAGCCGCCGTAATAGGGGCCTTCGGTCGCGCAACCTGCGAGCAGCGCAGCGCTGAACGCCGCAGCAAATAGAGGAAATCTCATCGTCGACCTCCTTCTGCTCGATCTACAACCATAACGTTGAGGCCGGTGCCGGGGTGCACAAGTTCAGCGGCGGCAATGCATGCGTTCGCTTCGCAGGTATCGCCGATGGCTCCTATTTCGGGCGCGAGGTGCAGGAGCGCAAGGCGCGTCGGACCGCGGCCTACCTCGGGATTGCCGAACGACCTACACATCCGGCATCGCGCCAGGGCACGCACGCGAGCTCCGGCAATGTCCGAGGGCTCGCCCATGTTTGTCGCGCGGCATCGCATCGCTTATCATCGCCGCGATGTCCGCCGGCGGCATTCTCCAGGACCAGATCGACTACTACCGGGCGCGCGCCGGCGAGTACGACGAGTGGTGGTTCCGCACCGGCCGCTACGATCGCGGCCCGGAGTTCAATGCGCAGTGGCAAACCGAGGTGGGCGCGGTCGAGCGGGCGCTCGAGACCTGGCTCGCCGCGCGGGGCCCGCGGGCGGTGCTGGAGCTCGCCTGCGGTACCGGATTGTTCACGCGGCGCCTCGCGCCGCGCGTCGCGCAGCTCACCGCCGTGGACGCGTCACCGGAAGTGATCGCGATCAATCGCGGTCGGGTCGCGGCGGCGAACGTCGAGTACGTCCAAGCGGATCTTTTCTCCTGGCGACCGGCGCGGCGCTACGACGCGGTGTTCTTCAGCTTCTGGCTCTCGCACGTGCCGGAAGAGCGCTTCGCGGCGTTCTGGAACGCCGTCGCGGCCGCGCTCGCTCCCGGCGGCGTCGCCTACCTGATCGACTCGGCGTTCGATCCGGCCTCGACCGCGAAGGACCACGCGCCGCCGCGACGCGACGCAGGTGTGGTGACGCGCAAGCTCAACGACGGACGTGAGTTCCGCATCGTCAAGCTCTTCTACCGGCCCGATGAGCTAAGAGCGAAGCTGGCGACGATCGGCTGGCGCGCCGACATCCGCCAGACCGAGCACTACTTCATCTACGGCGAGGCGTTGCCGAGCGCTTAACCGGTCACGGGTTGGAGTAAACGTACGGCGACTGCGCGACGCGGCCCTGATCCATCTCGCGTTCTTCGGCGAGCTCGCGCGGGGTCTTGTCCCACCACATCGCCCGCCCCTCGCGCTGCTTCTCGACGAGCTCGGGCCGCTGGCGTAGGAGCTCGCGCATGAACTTGGTGTGCTCGGATTCGTAATGGCGACTCGGTAGCATCATGGCGCGGTTCCGAACATGGGTCGTACGAAGCGGCGCTCATTTTATCACCGCGCGCGCCGAGCCCGCGACCAGGCGATATTCGTAGAGCCGGCATTCGAGGGCGCCGTTGAAGAGCGGCGTGCGCCGGCTCGCCTTGAGCCCGATCAGCTTCGGTAACCGCGGATCGCCGCTCAGGAGGTACGCGGTCCAGCCCGCGAAGTGGCGCTTCAGGGCATCGCCCAGCCGCGGGTAGAGCTCTGCCAGCGCGGAGGACTCCGCGAGGCGCGCCCCGTACGGCGGATTGGTGACGATAGTCCCGGCCGGTGCGGGCGCCGTGCGCGACAGCGCGTCGGCACGCTCGAGCGCGACCGCGCCGGCAAGCCCGGCCGCCGCGAGGTTGGCACCGCACTGCTGAATCGCCCGCGGATCGTCGTCGCTCGCGTGAATTGCCGCCGGCGCGACGCTCTTCATGCGGCGCTGCGCGGCCTGCTTGATCCGCTGCCAGGTCGGGCCGTCGTACCAGTCGAGCTTCTGAAAGCCGAAGGTGCGCTTGAGTCCCGGCGCGACGTCGAGCGCGATCAGCGCCGCTTCGATGGCGATCGTGCCGCTGCCGCAGAACGGATCGAGGAGCGCGGTGCCAGGCTGCCAAGCGGCGAGTCGGAGCAATCCTGCGGCGAGATTCTCGCGCAGCGGTGCCTCCGCGGTCTCGCGCCGATAGCCGCGCTTGAACAGCGGCTCGCCCGAGGTGTCGAGATAGAACGTCGCCTGGTCCGTCGTGAGATACCCATGCACCCGCACATCGGGGCGCTCCTTGCTCACGCTGGGGCGCTTGCCTGCGACGGCTCGGTGGCGATCGCACACCGCATCCTTGATTCGGAGCGTGGCGAACTCGAGGCTCGGCAGCGGCGAGCGCGTCGCGGCGACGTCGACCCGCAGCGTGCGCTCGGCGCGAAACCAGCGCGGCCAGTCGAGCGCGTGCGCGAGCTCGTAGACGTCGCGCTCGTTGCGGTAGCGGCCGCCGCCCACGCGCCACAGGATGCGGCTCGCGAGACGGCTTTCCAGGTTCGCGCGGTAGGCCAGCTCGAGCGCGCCTGCGAACGCGACGCCGCCGTCGGTCGGCGCCACCGATGCGGCGCCCAGCGCCTTCAGCTCCTCGGCGAGCGGCGCTTCGAGCCCTCGCGGGCACGGGGCGAAGTAACGCTCGGTCACCGCGTGCCCGTCAGAACGGCTTGAACAGCACCAGCAGCACGACGGCGATGAGGATCGGCAGCGCGGGAATCTCGTTGATCCAGCGATAGAACACGTCGCCGTGCCGGTTGCGGTCGTCGCGGAAGTCGCGCATGAGCTTGCCCAGCCACACGTGGTGCGCGACCAGGATCGCGACCAGGGCGAGCTTGGCGTACAGCCACCCGCCGGTGATGCCGTAGCCCAGCCACAGCCAGGCGCCGAAGACGACGGTCAGGATCGCGCTCGGCGTCATGATGCCGTAGTAGAGCTTGCGCTCCATCACTTTGAAGCGCTCGATGCCGGGCGAGTCGGTGGTGAGCGCGTGATACACGAACAGCCGCGGCAGGTAGAACAGCCCAGCATACCAGCTCACCATGAAGATTATGTGCAGCGATTTGATCCAGAGCATCGTTATCGTCGCCCCGGCCCCGGCTTAAGACATGCGTTGGCAGGCTGCGGCCGGCGCCCAGGTTTCGTGTTGTGCTCCGGCGAGGTTAACTGGGATCTCGGGCCTCGCTGTCGCTCGCCCGGGATGACACGGCCTGCAGTTTGCGTGTTGCTTTCGAACAGTCGCGTCATCTGAGCAATCGCCGCCGCGTCAGGACGAGCGCGATGAAGTAGGTCACGAACGCGTACGCGAGCAGCACCGCGACGTGCAGCGCGACGTTAGCGGGGATCTTGCCCGCGAGCAGCGGCCGGGCGATGTCGATCGCGTGCGACAGTGGCAGCACCGCGGCCACGGCCTGCAGCGCCGGCGGCATCTGATCGACCGGGAAGAACACGCCGGAGAGCAGCAGCATCGGCGTCTGGAACAGCGTAAGCGAATAGGTGAAGAAATCGTAGTTGCGCGCGAGCGAGGTCATCACCAGCCCGAAGCCGGCGAAGGTGAGCCCGGTGATGAACCCGAGCGGAAGCACCCACACGGCGAGCCACGAGTGGCCGAAGCCCAGGCCCAGGATGACGAGCAGGATCGCCAGCACCGACAGCAGGCTCTTGGTCGCGGCCCAGACCCACTCGGCGAAGATGACGTCGTCGAGCGAGATCGGCGCGTTGATGATCGCGTCCCAGGTGCGCTGCACGTGCATGCGCGAGAACGCCGAGTACATCGCCTCGAACGAGGAGGTGAACATCGCGCTCTGGCAGACCATGCCGGTGCCGATGAACGCGATGTACTTCATGCCGCCGATCTCGGGCACGAAGGCGCCGATGCCGTAGCCGAGCGCCAGCATGTAGAGCAGAGGATCGGCGATGTTGCCCAGGACCGAGGCGAGCGCGAGCTTGCGCCAGACCAGCAGGTTGCGGCGCCAGACCGGGACCCAGCGCAGCGAAACCTCGGGAGTGCGGAGCAGTGTCGCGGCGTGCACGAGTGAGGCGGTGGCTCGGACAGCCGCGACAGTATACGCGACAGCGGTGCCGGGATGCGCGCCGGAGCGGATTGGAGTATCGTCTGTCGCGATCGAACGAGCGATGAGCGAAGCTGCCACTCGCCGCTCGGGAGCTGACGCCATGACCGACGCCGCCCTCGCCAATGACGAGTTCACTGCCTTCTGGAACAACGTGCTCGTCGCCAAGTTCGAGCGCTTCCGCAACATTCTGCTCGACGGGTTGAGCTATCACAGCGAGGTTCCACTGCGCAGGCTCGCGATCGCCCAGGGCGCGAAGGCGCTCGACGTGGGCTGCGGCTGGGGCGACACCGCGATCCAGCTCGCGAAGAGGGTGGGCCCGGGCGGGTCGGTGCTCGGGCTGGATTGCTGCGACGCGTTCCTGGAGAAGGGCAGGAAGGACGCGGCGGAAGCGGGCCTCGCCAACGTCCGCTTCGTCGCCGCCGACGTGCAGACGCATCGCTTCGAGCCCGAGTACGACTTCTGCTTTTCGCGCTTCGGCATGATGTTCTTCAGCAATCCGGTCGCCGCGATGCGCAACATCAGGAGCGCACTGAAACCCGGCGGACGGCTGATGTTCATCACCTGGCGCACGATCGATGACAACCCCTGGATGTCAATTCCGAAGAAAGTGGTATTGAACTTTCTGCCGCCGCCCGGCGAGAACGCGCAGACCTGCGGCCCCGGCCCGTTTTCCATGGCCAATCCGGAAGTGGTTACCGCGCAGCTCAAGGCCGCCGGGTTCGAGGACGCGCAT
>DASVPH010000002.1:0-4255 GCA_036382945.1 Casimicrobiaceae bacterium | reverse complement strand
GTTCTTCGGGTTGCCGCCGTTGCGCTCGACGTAATGGGCCGCCTCTATCAACATGCCGCCTGACCCGCAGGTCGGATCGCACACCCGCATCCCTTCCGTCGGAGCGAGCAGCTCGACGATGAGCTGAACAACCTTCCTGGGGGTATAGAATTCGCCGCCTTTCTTGCCGGCGTCGTCGGCGAATTTCTCGATGAGGTACTCGTACGCGCGCCCGAGGAGATCCGGCTCGGACAGGTTGTCGTTGCGCAGGTTGAGACTGGCGAAGTGTTGAACCAGGCGCGCGAGGACAGTGTCGCGCTGCTTGGCGTCGCCGAGCTTGCGCTCATCGTTGAAGTCGATCCCGGCGAGGACGCCATCGAGGGAGTGGTTGTCCGCCTCCAGGGCGTGGCAGGCGGTGTTGAGCACGGTGCCGAGGTCGGTGGCCGCGCGCTGGATCTGGGACCACCGGGCTCGCTTGGGCACAAAAAATTCGTGTTCGTCGCGGTCCTCGGGGTCGCTGCCGGCCGCCTTAACGGCCTCGCACTCCTCGTCGAAGCGGTCGGAGAGCCGCTTCAAGAAGAGGAAGCCGAAGATGTAGCTCTTGTAGTCCGAGGAGTCGATGGAGCCGCGCAGGATGTCGGCGGCAGACCAGAGATAGCGCTCAAGCTCGTCGCGGTTGAGTTTGCCGGGCTTGAGGAGCGGCATCTGTTGCGGCTCGACGCGGGCTTTGCCATTGGTCGGCGCCTTCGAGTCGGCTGGCGGCGCCCCCTGCCCCGTCAGTCTCTCGACGAGCACGCCCTTCTCCTTGCCGGTGTCGTCGAGGCTCAGCTCGCGGCACAGCCCCTTGAGCCGGTCACGCGAGTAGGACGCGAGCACATCGGCAAGGACGACCTTTCGCGACCCAGCGGCGGCGTCAACGAGCTGATCTCTGACGCGGCGGTCGGCGACGTCGAGTTGATGGTCGTCGGCGAGGGCTTGGAGTTCGGGTCGGGTGAGGAGGCCGAGGAGCTGGCGCTTCGAGGGCATGGGCCCATCTATCGTGCCACAGTCACGGCCGGTCGTGCTTGGCGGTGGTGTGCGGCGGTATGTCGCAGCCTCCACGCAAGCGTTGTAGGAAAGGGGGCGGCGGCGGCGAAGCGCGGCCGGCGTAGGAGGAGGCGACGCGTGGCGGACGACGGAGAAAGCGCCGTGCTCGACGGCATCAAGGGTCGCGCTGCGCGCGCCCGCTCCGCGGCTGCACCCTTGACGCCGCCTGCGCGCGACGCTGCGAGAGCTATTGCCGCGGGCGCGCGAGGCGCCCGCGCGACGACGGCGGAAGAAGAGAACGGGTCTCGCTTCACGGCAAAATCGGGTCGACCAAGACACACGATTGCCGAGGAGGAGACCCGTGAAGCGACTATACCTGGGACTGGACGTGCACGCGCAGTCGACGACGGTGGCGGTGGTCGACGAGGCCGGCAAGCGGCTGCACGTGACGGTGGTGCCGACGACGGCGACGGCGCTCATCGACGTGATGCAGCGACTGACGAGCATCGGGGCCGAAGTGCACGCTTGCACCGAGGAAGGGACGCAGAGCGCGTGGGTGTACGAGACGCTGCGCCCGAACGTCGACGAGGTGGTGGTGACGATGCCGGTGCGCAAGCACGGGCCGAAGTCGGACTCGCGCGACGCTTTCGCACTGGCGGAGCGGCTGCGCAAGGGCACGCTCGATCGCATCGTGTACAAGAGCACGGGGCCGTACACGGCGCTGCGCGAGTGCGTGCGGGCGCACCGGATGATCACGTCCGACGTGATTCGCGCGAAGAACCGGATCAAGGCGGCGTTTCGAGCGCGGGGCCTGCACGTCGAGGGCGACGAGCTCTACGACCCGCAGCGACGGGAGAAGTGGCTGGAGCGGTTGGGCGTCAAGCACCGGCCCCTGGCGGAGATGATGGGCGCGCAGCTCGACGCGGTCCTCGAGCTGCATCGCGGAGCGACGGAGCGGCTGCGCGAGGAGGCGAGCCACCACGGCATCGTCGAGCGGCTGATGACCATCCCGTGCATCGGGATCATTCGCGCGGCGTACATCGTGGCGACGGTGGTGACGCCAACGCGCTTTCGCTCAAAGCGGCAGTTTTGGGCGTACTGCGGCCTGGCGGTGGTCACGCAGTCGTCGGCGGACTGGATGATGCTGCACGGCCGCTTCGTGCGCAGCGGCGCGCCGCAGACGCGCGGACTCAACCGGAATCGCAATCCGGTAATGAAGGAGGTCTTCAAGGGCGCGGCGCTGCACGTCGGGCACCTCGACGACGATCACCCGCTCAAGCAGGATTACCAGCAGCTCGTGGGCCGCGGGCTCAAGCCGGCGATCGCGCGCATCACGATCGCGCGGCGGCTGGCGGCGACGGCGCTATCGATGTGGAAAAAGGAGGAAGTTTACGACGCGAGCAAACGCTACCGATCCTCGACGATAAACGTCGCGGCGCGCCGGATGGCGTGAAGCGCTCCGGCCGTGCCGAGAAACGGTCGCGAGCGCACCAGCATGGGAATGGCGAACTCACGAGGGACAGCATCATCGATAAGTTTGGCCCGTCGTCCGCGACGACGTGGCCCCCTGCGCAAGCTATGCACCCTCGGAGCCTCAAACAAAGCAATGGCCCGACGAGGCCCCTCCAGAAACGTGGGAGCCCACTTTCGTGGGAAGCTCCAATCGCTTGGTCCGATTCCCTGCTGCTCGACGAGCCAATCTCGACAGGTCGGAGGAGCCGCGCCGCGTCTGCCGACGGCGTAAATCGCGGACCCGTCAGGCGAAGCCGGCGCCCGCAGCGCCCGATTGTGAAGCCGCCCGAAGAAGCAGAGTCGGCGCGGACAGGTGACCTTTATCTTTCTTCTTCCCTTTCCCCAGAAACTTTTCGCGACGCCCGCCGATAATAAGATCATGCACCAACCCAACCGCCAGACGGTGGAGACCGTCCGCGATGGCGCCGCCGCGCGCGTTGTCGGCGCGCGCAGCGAGGAAGCGGCGACGCGAGTTCTCCAGTTGCCGCGCCGCAAGCGCTACACCATCAACCTCGACCTCGACGCTGTAGCACCGCTCGACGCCGAGCCCTGCGCGCCGACGGCGGCGCTGGATCTCTAGGCGGCGCCGGGCGACAATCAGCGGCGACCGTGAGCAACGAGCGCGAGAGACTTCCAGGCTCCGAGCGCGAGCAAGATCGCGAGCAGAGCGAGGAGCAGCAGCGCGGAATTTTCGACGGTCCGCAGGGTTTCCTACGCCGAGCGATGGCGATGCGGCATCAGCAGCGCATTCACCGAAAGAAAGCAGAAGGCGGCGCACGCGGCGACTCCGACGGGAAGCAAGGCGAGGAGGCGGCGCACGTCTCGCAGCCGGGTGAAGCAGCCGAGCAGGAAGCGGACGCAGTCTCTGATCACGTCGCAGACGAACTGCACGGCGGCGGCAAGGACGAGCACGGCCATGCCGGCAAGGAGCAGGCACCACCGATCGGCGCGAAGCTCAAGGACGGCGCGGTCAGCCTCTCGAAGAAGAAGGAAGCCAACGCCAATCAGCTCCCACTGCCCGGTGTCGGCAGCAAGGACGACAAGAAGGGCAAGGACCCAGCGAAGGCCCAGCGCGATCCGAAGGATCCGGCGTTCCTCGCCGCCAAAGCGAAGGCGGCCCCGATCGCCGCGCAGCTACAGGCGGCGCTCGCCGACAACCAGAAGGGGCGCGTCACAATGGCGGCAGGCGTGAGCGAGAGCGGCGCAGTCGTCCTCGGAAGCAGCGAGGGCTCCTACTTCCGCCCGACTGTCGCGAAGGTAGCGAAGACGATCGGCGGCGAGATCGCCAAGGGCTCGGCCGGCATCCACGCCGAGATCAACATAATCGGGCATGTCGGCAAAGGGCTCGTCGCCGTCGCAGCCGGGCGTCCGATCTGTCAAGAGTGCGAAGACGCGATCCTCAGGGCGAAGGCGCTCCCGGCGAGTACTTGCCTGAGCGGGAAGGTGTACTGATGGCCGATCTAGTGCAGAGCGCCGACGATGTGCGCCTCGACATGCTCCACGACGGGATCGCGAGCTTCGTGCGTTCGGCTACCGACGACGCGAAGCGCAAGTTCGCCCATGCGTGCGCCAAGCTCGCTGTGGAGCGCGCGTTCGCGGGCGACACCTCGAACGAGAAGGCGGTGCTGCGCCAGGCACTCGCGACGGGATTGCTTCATCAGCGGCTCTACGTCGCCGGGTGCCGCTTCGCCAGCTCCGCGACGGCGGCGTCTCCAACGGCCGCCACTGACTCGTACGC
>DASVPH010000001.1:0-15458 GCA_036382945.1 Casimicrobiaceae bacterium | reverse complement strand
CCATCCGTTCCATCCGCTGCGAGGCAGGAGCTTTGAGCTCCTGGCCGTGCGCAACAACTGGGGTGGAGACCGCGTGTCGTACGCGGGCCCCGACGGGCGGCTACGCACGCTGCCGCTCGAGTGGACTGATGTTCTGGAGCCCGACCTCGTAGTCACGGTCGGTGCCGGTCGCGCCTTCTTCCGTAGCGATCGGCTGCGTCAGCTACGCAAGCTCGTCGATGAGTGCCTGCGGCAGAAGGAGGTGTCGTCGTGTTAGGCGAATTACGTACAGTGTGTCTTGATAAATATGTCTAAACGCTAACGGCGAATGGGCATAGGGTGGCGCATCTCATAGCGCTACGGCATTCTATTCTTGATTGTTACCCGAGCGTAGCATATAATTATAAAGACATAGAAGCGGTCACTTCTCCGAGGAAGCCGGATGGCATCAGGCTCACGCCAGCGTACGCGCCGTCAGCAAGCCCTGCAGGCCCAAGGCGCTGCCCACCACCACCCACGCTCGGTGACCGATGCGCTGTTTCGCGACAGCGTGTTCTTCGATCCGAACGATCTGGTACAGGTCAAGTACGAGATGCTGCGCAGCGTCGAGAAGGACGGACGTGCCGTGGTGGAAGCGGCAGAAGCCTTCGGAGTGTCCCGGCCGGTCTACTACGTGACGCGGGAGCTGTTCAACCGCGAGGGCCTGCCAGGCCTTTTGCCCCGCAAGCGCGGCCCGAAGCGCCCGCACAAGCTTACCGAGGAGGCCCTTGCCGTCCTGGCGCAGGTGGTGCGCGAGGCCGAACGCATGCCGAGCGGGGCGCAGTTGGCCGCGGTGCTGGCCGAGCGCTGCGGCATCCGCGCCCACCCGCGCAGCATCCTGCGACGCCTGCTCCCCTTCTTGAAGCAGCAGGAAAAAAAACGCTCGTGATCGCCCAGCCGGCTGCGCCCGATCCACGCCACTACACGGCGCAATACGAGCTGCTTCGTTCACAAGTCATTGGAGCAACAGGCGATGGCGCGGTCAGATCTGGCAGCTCAACCGCGCGGTGTGGGCCTTGCCCTGCTGTTGCGCGAGGGCATGCCAGGGTGGCTCAAGGCAGTGGATGCCGTGATCCGCGCATCAGTGGCCCAGCACACTGCCCCCGCTGTACGGCCGCCGGCGCCCGGGCGCCCCGCCGGGCACAGCATCACGCCGACGTGCCTGTCCGGTGTGCCGCGCCACGATCTCACTGCGCTTCTGGCGAGTCTCGTGCTGTCGACTCGTCGTGTTGATTGCTCCTCAGCGACGGAAGGATGTGTGCCATGTCACTGAACAGCGAGGCTCATCAGAAGATCACCACCGCGCATCTGTCGCGCCTGGCGTACCTGTACGTGCGCCAGTCGACGCTGCGCCAGGTCTTCGAGAACACCGAGAGCACGCAGCCCCAGTATGCGCTGCGCGAGCGCGCCGTCGCGCTCGGCTGGCCGCTCGACCGCATCGTCGTCATCGACAGCGACCTGGGGCAATCCGCGGCGAGTGCCGCCGACCGTGAGGGCTTCCAGCGCCTGGTCACTGAGGTCAGTCTTGGTCGTGTGGGGATCGTACTCGGACTTGAAGTGTCGCGCCTCGCGCGCAACAACACCGACTGGCATCGCCTGCTCGAGCTGTGTGCGCTCGCCGACACGCTCATTCTGGACGAGGACGGGCTGTATGATCCGGCGCACTTCAACGACCGCCTGCTGCTCGGCCTGAAGGGGACGATGAGCGAAGCCGAACTGCATGTCCTCAAGGCGCGCCTTCGCGGCGGCATCCTGAGCCGCGCCCGGCGTGGCGAGCTCAAGCAGATGGTGCCGGTTGGCTTCGTGCATGATGCTCGGGACTGCGTCATCCTCGATCCGGACGCTCAAGTGCAGGCAGCGGTACGGCTGTTCTTCGAGACCTTCAGACGCACCGGCTCCTGCCTGGCGGTGGTCAAGGAGTTCCACGACAAGGAGCTGCTGTTCCCGCGCAGGCTGCGCAGCGGTGCGCACAAGGGCGAGCTCGTGTGGGCCGAGCTTCTGCACTGTCGCGCGCGACAGATCATCCACAACCCGCGCTACGCTGGCGCGTTCGTGTTCGGCCGCACCAAGCATCGTCGTCTGCCCAGCGGCAAGTACTCCTCGCGGCAGGTTCCGAGCCCACACTGCCATTATCGGACATTTTTGTCCGGCGGCCAAGCTCTCGCATCGCGTAGCGGCATCGCTCGGCACCGACCAGCTGGCAGCTCTCCCAAAGCATGGACTCGGCGGGTCGATCACAATCAATGTGCAAGGTGCGGGGCGCCGCGGGCTCGTCGTTGGAAGAATGCGATAGTCGCTTCAATGAGGCCGAGGCGCGCGTGGCTCGGAAAACCGGCGGATTCCGCTTGTGGGTAGACTGCATGGAAGGGCTTCAATGAGGCCGAGGCGCGCGTGCCTCGGAAAACCACTGCCAACTATCGGAAGGTCAAGAAGCTGCTGCGTGCTTGGGAGGCAGAAACCGAACGACTCATCGACGCCTAGGCACCAAACGATCGATGAGCCCGGCCCACGCCGGGCAAGTTACGCGAAAATGCGCTCAGCAAAGTGCGGAATGTAAGGCCAGCGTATTGCGCGCGACCTGAAACAGCCAGGCGCGCGTATTTGCAAGGGCGCAGAACTTTTCGCCCTCGCGCATCGCCTTGATGAAGACCTCCTGCAGCAGGTCTTCGGCGAGTGGCGGATCGCCGAGCCGATGGATCAGGTAGCCTTGAGCTCCGACTGGTGGTCGTACCACGCGCGAAGCGCACAGGCGAACGGAGCGCGGCTCATGGGTTTCGAGCAAGGCGGACGCGCGCGGACATCTTGATTCGTCTCGCCGGGCGGGACCGGCGAGAGTCCCGCCCGACCCTGCGATTCAGCCGGCGCAGCACGTCGAAGCGCAGCAACTCTTCGGCTTGCTCGCGCGCACGAATGCACTCACGAACTTGCCGTCGACCGCGTTCACCAGCTCGTCGCCGTTGAAGCCTTCGCCGGCAAGAAATGCTCGCGCGTCGTTGGCGTCGTACACGCGCGTGATCTCGATGCCGATGTCTTCGAATCCGGCGCTAGCGAGCTTGTCGCGGTACTCTTGATCGGACAGTGCGCCGGCAACGCAGCCGACCCACAGCTCCATGCTCTTGCGGATCGCGGCGGGCACCTCGCCACGGACGACGACGTCGGATACCGCGAAGCGACCACCCGGACGCAGCACGCGAAACGCTTCCTTCAGCACCTGATCCTTGTCGCCCGAGAGGTTGATGACGCAATTCGAGATGATCACGTCGACCGAATTGTCGGGCAGCGGAATGTGCTCGATCTCGCCTTTCAGGAATTCGACGTTGGTCAAGCCGCTCTTGCGCCGGTTTTCTTGGGCGAGCGCGAGCATTTCGTCGGTCATGTCGAGCCCGTACGCCTTGCCGGTCAGCCCGACGCGCTTGGCGGACAGCAGTACGTCGATGCCGCCGCCCGATCCGAGGTCGAGCACCGTTTCGCCGGGTTTCAGTTCGGCGAGCGCGGTCGGGTTGCCGCAGCCGAGCGATGCCTGCAGCGCCGCTTCGGGCACCTCACCGGCTTCCGTGGCGTTGTAGAGATTGGACGTGATCGGATCGCAGCACTCGATCGCGCTCCGATTCCCGCAGCAGCCGTTGCCCTGACCGGAGCGCACGCGCTGTGCGGCCTGTCCATACTTTTCGCGTACCACGTCCTTGACATCAGTCGTTGCAACAGCCATGTCGATTCCTTTCGTTAAGGGCGGCGACGATCCGGCGAGGCTCGATCGCCCGGTTGCGGGTGCAGCATTCCGCGTACAAGAATTTGAGTAGCTCCTGCAGCGCGGTGGTGTTCGCGGAGTAGCGCAGGAACGTACCTTCGCGGCGGACGTTCACGAGGTGCTCGTTCTTGAGTTTGTCCAGGTGATGCGAGAGCGTGGAGCTCGGGATGCCGAGCTCACGCGCGATGTCGCCCACGACCATTCCGTCTAGATGAGCAGAGAGAAGCAGGCGCATGATGCGCAGTCGCGGCTCGGTGCCCATGGCCGACAGCATGTCGGCGTAGCGGGGCACGTTGTCATTCTCATTGGCCATCGGTTGCTCTCGGATGGTTCGAACTTTCTATTATAATCGAAATAGGCGCCGTGTCAATAGGATGGTGAGCAGATGCAAGGAGCGTGCCGGAGCAAGCGCGAGGCCAAAACCCGAAGCCGCGGCACACGCCGACCAACGAGGTTTCGACGAATTCGTTACTTGACGACAAGGAGCTCGTTCGCCGTGACGGTCGAGGCGGCGACACCCGCGAACGAAAGGTATGGACAGACTCCCTACTTCAACCGCAGACGTTCCCGGAGCTTCCTGATGATCTCCGGGTCGAGCGGTGGTCTCATCCGCGCCCCTCGCGCTCGGCCTGCCGCACCAGCGCCTCGACCGCTTCACGGCCGGCGGGATCTCTCACCGCTTCGAGCGGTGTTTTGTTGCCGAGCGCGCGGATGCTCTCGCTCAGCCATTGCTCGTAGTGCTTCGCCATCATCTCGCGCATTTTCGCCTTCACCTCGGGCAGGTCGGCAAGAGCGGCGTCCTCGTCCGCAGCGCGTGCTGACGGGCGACCATCGGGTTTCATGGGTCTCCCAAGAGCGATCGCGTGCGGAACTGCATCAGGCGCGACAGCGGTCGCTTGAGCGCGCGTCAGGGCGAGGCGCCGAGCAACATCACCGCGCCGGCGGATTGGGTCCTTGCGACGTAGTTGCCGTCGGCAGTGACGAAGGTCCCTCCCTCGACCAGCGCCAGGGCGTGGTATGCGGCATCGTAAAAAGTGACCGCGTATTCGCGGGTCAGCGCGAGCGCCTGTTCCCGCCACGCCTTCGTTGCGGGCTTCTCGACGAGCCCGAAGGCGACCAGCGCCTCGAGCAGCCGCGGTGCGTGGTCAGGAAAGTGCCGGGCCAATGTATTACCAACTTCGTAAAGCCACAGCGGCGGCACGACCAGGGCGACGTCACCGGCAATTGCCGCCTCGCGTACCTGGATAGCGCTATCGTGGCCTTTCTCGACCGTGGGGATAACCCACTTCAACAGGACCGAGGCATCGGGAACGAGTACCTTCACTCCGTACGTTCCCGTTCCTTGCGTACCCAGGCCACGATCTGCGCTGTCGAAGCCGGCGGGATAAACGTACGCAGCTCGTCCATGCGGCGCGCCGCGTCGCGTCTCGAACGCCTGTGAAACCACTGCTTGAGGGCGTTATTGACGATGCGGCTGCGCTTCCCCGTCATAGAGGCCCCGGGCGGCACAGCGCAGGGCAACCTCCCGCTTCAGTTCGTTTGACCGAGCGGATCGTCGCAGGCGCACGGAGTGTGCGGGAGGCCGCAGGAACGTAGCAGGTCGTGAGCCGCGGAAAGTCTTCGCCGCGTCGGATAAAGGAAAAGCGGCCAGGTCATCCGCCCCGCAGTTGCCGCCGCGTGTTCCGCGGGACCGCCGCCGGCCCGATTCGCGGCGCGTCAGGAATGCGGGAGTGTTTTGCGCGCGCCCTTCGCCTGGAGGGCGGCAAGCACCTTGTCGGGAGTGGCGGGCAGCGAAGTGATGCGCACGCCGACCGCGTCATGGATCGCATTGAGGATCGCCGCCGCGGTCGGCACCGACGTCGGCTCGCCGACCCCCTTGGCGCCGAACGGGCCCGTCGGGTCGAAGCTCTTCACGATGGCGACCTCGATCTCCGGCATATCGAGGCTCGTGGGCACGATGTAGTTGGTGAGGTTGGGGTTGATCAGTCGGCCGACCTGGTCGAACAGCATTTGTTCGTGCAACGCGAAACCGACCCCCATCGAAATGCCGCCCTCGACCTGGCCCTCGACCAGCATCGGGTTGATCGCGGTGCCGCAATCGTGCGCCGCGACGATGCGCAGCACTTCCACCTCGCCCGTCTCGTCATCCACCTCGACTTCCGCGATCTGGGTCGCGTAAACATAGGTGCTGAAGGGCTTGCCCTGGCCGGTCTCCGGGTCCATCGCCACGGTCGGCGGGTTCCAGGACGCGGCCCCGATCGCGGGCTGCCCCATCACCACCTGCGCGTGGTGCGCCGTCTCCCCGATGGCAAGGCCGCGCTGCGGGAAGCCCTTCACCTGGATCTTGCGGTCGCGCGCGTCGAGCTGGTCCGCCCGCACGCCCAGCAGCGGCGCCGCGGCTTCGAACAGGATGGCCTTCGCCTTCCCGGCGGCGAGCCGCACCGCGTTGCCGGTGACATAGGTCGTGCGGCTCGCGATCGCGCCGGCGTCCATGGGCGTCGCGTCCGTGTCGCCCGAGACGACGTACACGTCGTCGGTGGCGATGCCGAGCTCCTCGGCCGCGATCTGGCCGAGCACGGTGAGCGAGCCCTGCCCCGTCTCCACGGTGCCCGTGAGCACGGTCGCGGTCCCATCCTCGTTGATCTTGACTGTCGCCGCGCTGGGGTTCGCCGTGACCGTGAACCCGATCGGGTACCACATGCACGCGATGCCGCGTCCGCGCCGTTTCACGGCCGCGCCTCCTTCCACCCGAAGCGCTCCGCCGCCGTGAGCAGCGACTCCTTCACCGCGACGCTGTGCAGCACCTGCCCGGTGGGGCTCGGCGAGCCCTCCACGAACGCGTTGCGCAGGCGGATTTCGAGCGGATCGATGCCGAGCGCCTGCGCGATGTCGTCCATGTGCGACTCGTAGCCGAAGCACACCTGCGGCGCGCCGAACCCCCGCATCGCGCCGGTCATCGTCTTGTTGGTATAGACGGCGTAGGCCTCGACCCGCAGGTTGTCGATCCGGTAGGGGCCGGCCGAGAGGATCGCTGCCTTGCCGAGCGCGGTCTCGCTCCACGAGCAGTAAGCGCCCCCGTCGAGCACGAGCCGCACCTCGCGCGCGAGGATCCGGCCGTCCCGGCTAACGCCGGTCCGGTAGTCCATGACGATCGGGTGGCGCGTGGTGGTGGAGGCGAACTCCTCGCCGCGCGTGAAGACGCCCTTGACCGGGCGCCCCGTCTTCCTCGACAGCAGCGCGAGCACCGGTTCCTGCGTGATCTCGTTCTTGCCGCCGAAGTTGCCGCCGACGATCGTGCCGATCAGGCGGATGCGGTTCATCGGGTGATTGAGTGTGCGCGAGACGTCGGCGCGCGCGAGCGTGATCCGGCCGATCGTGCACCAGATCGTGACGCGCTCGTTCGGGTCCCACTCGGCGATCGCGGCGTGCGGCTCGAGCGACACGTGCTCGACCATCTGGGTGCGGTAGTGGCCCTCGAAAACATGGTCGGAGGCGGCGAACCCCTGGCCGACGTCGCCCTTCCTGATGAGCTTGGTTGCGTAGATGTTGCCCCCCGGCGGGTGCAGCTTCGGCGCATCCTCGCGCATCGCTTCCAGCGGATCAAACACCGCCGGCAGCGTTTCGTACTCGATCCTGACTTTGTCGAGCGCGGCCACCGCGATCTCCTCGGTGACCGCGGCCACCGCGGCGACGCCGTCGCCGGCGTGATACACCCTCTCATCGGCGAGCACGGGCTGGTCCTGCAACGAAGGCCCGAAGCTGTTGACCGGAATGTCGCGGCCGGTCAGCACCGCCATCACGCCCGGCATAGCTTCCGCGGCGCTGGTGTCGATGCGCACGATGCGCGCCGAGGCGACGCCCGCGCGCTTGATCCGGGCGTGCAGCATGCCGGGGAACGAGAGGTCGTCTATGTAGCGGGTCTGCCCCAGCCCGTGCAGGCGCGCGTCGGAGCGGCTCGCGCGCTGCCCGACGGCAGGCGTCTGCAGGCGCGCCTGCGGCACCAGCACCTCGACCGGATAGGGCGCGGCCGGCTCAACGGCGGGCAGCCGCATCTCCTGGTCGGCCCGCCGCAGGGCCTCCAGAGCGATTCCCGTTTCTTTGTCGCTGATTTCCGGCATCAGCTACACCTTCACCACGACCTTGATCGGGTCCCCGGCGCGCTCCGCTGCGCAGCGGATGGCGGCCGGCACCTCCGCGAACGGAAACGTGTGAGTGTGGAGGAGCTTCGCCGGGAAACGCTGCTGCGCCATCAGCGCCGCGGCCCGGCGCGGCGGGTTGACCGTCACCGCGCGCCCTCCTGCTCGACCCCGGGCGCGGCGTGTCTGCCCGCCTCCGCGCGCAGCATGCGCGCGGCCTGCTGGATGGCCTCGATCATCTTTGTGTAACCGGTGCACCGGCACAGGTTGCCGGCGATCGCCTCGCGGATCTCGTTGCGCGTCGGATCGGGATTCCCGTCGAGCAGGGCCCTGGCCGACAGGATGACGCCGGGTCCGCAGAACCCGCATTGCAGCGCTCCGCCGTCCTCGAAGGCCTGCTGGATCGGATGCAGCCGGTCGCGCTTGGCGAGTCCCTCGATCGTCAGCACCTCGCGCCCGTCCGCCTGGGCGGCCAGCATCAGGCAGGCGTTGACCGCCTGTCCGTCCACGATCACCGTGCACGCGCCGCAGTCGCCCGCATCGCAGCCGAGCTTGGCGCCCGTAAGGTTGAAGCGCTCGCGCAGCAGCGCGAGCAACGTCGTTTCGGGCGGCACGCTCGCCGTGCGCGATTCGCCGTTGACCCGGATCGTCACTTCGGTCACTTGGGCCCCTCCTCGCGCCCGGTCCCGGCGCGCGCGCAGGCGCCGGCCAGCGCGCGGCCGGTCAGCACCGCGACGAGCTCGCGCCGATATTGCGCCGGGGCGCGGAAATCCGTGATCGGCCTCGCTTCTGCAGCGGCAATCCGACCCGCTTCCGCCATCGCCTCCGGCGTGATCCGGCGGCCCTCGAGATAGGCCTCGGCCTGCGGAGCGCGCATGACCGTCGGCGCGACCGCGCCGAGCGCGATGCGCGGCGCGACGAAGGCGTGCCAGTCCCGATCGACGCGGCAGCTCGCCGCGACGCTTGCGAGTGCGAGCGCCTGCCCCTTGCGCAAACCGAACTTCTGGAAGTCCGCGGGCTTGCCGAGATTCACTTCGGGGATGACGACCTCTGCCAGCAGCTCATCGGGCTTGAGGATGGTCTTGCGCGGCCCGACGAAAAATTCCGCGATCGGCACCCGCCGGCGTCCCGCGGCCCCGATCATCGTGATGAGCGCCTCGAGCGCGTAGAGCGCCGGCCCGCTGTCCATCGACGGCACGCCGGTCGCGAGATTGCCGCCGAGCGTGCCGAGGTTGCGCGTCTGCACCGCGCCGATGGTGCGCGCCGCGGCGGCGAGCACCGGGACGAGGTCCCGGATGAGCGGCGAGCGCATGATCTGGGTATGAGTGGCGAGCGCCCCGATGGTGAGCCCCTGATCGGTCATCGCGATCTGTTTCAGGTCCTCCGCCCGCGAAATATCCACGACCACCTGCGGAACATCGGTCGCGAGCTTCAGATCCACCAGCAGGTCGGTGCCTCCCGCGAGAATCTTGACCGACGGGCCGTGCTCGGCGAGCAGCGCAACCGCGTGACGCGCATCCGTGGCGGTAACGAGATCAAACGCCCGCATTTCCCGGCCCCGGTTTCATCGTTTCAGCAACGCGCTGCCGTAGAGCCCGGTCGGCTTGACCAGGAGAATCAGCAGCATGATCGCAAAGGGCGCCATCTGCGCCAGGGGCGCGTAGATGAGGGACCCCAGCGAGACGACCTGCCCGACGAGCAAGGCGGACACCAGGGTGCCCTTGATGCTGCCCAGGCCGCCGATGATGACGACCATGAACGCGAACGCGAGCACATCGAGCCCCATCTGGGGATCGACCATGATGAGCGGCGCGTTCAGTCCTCCGGCCAGCCCGGAGAGCGCGGCGGCGGTGACGAACGTAACAGTGAAGAGCCGCGACACGTTGATGCCCAAGCCTTCCACGTGCTCCACGTTCTCGATGCCGGCGCGGATCGCCTTGCCGATAATGGTGCGGTTCAGGAACAGCCAGATTCCGGCGTACACGAGACCGGCGATGCCGATGACGATCAGGCGGTAGGCCGGGACCTCTGTGCCGACAATGTTGACCTGGGCCAGCGTCGAGACGGCGACCGGACGGGGCACCACGCCCCAGAAGAACTTGATGACGCCGATGCCGCCGATCAGGATCCCGAACGACGTGATCAGGCTGAAGGTGAGCTCGCGTTCGTACATGCGCGGGAAAATGAGCCGCTCCACGGCGAAGCTGACGATGCCCGCGACGATCATCCCCGCCAGCATGCCGGACCACAGGTCGGCCGTCGCGAGGCTGACGGAGTAGGTGATGTACGCCCCGACCGAGTAATAGAGAAGCTGATCGAGGCTGATGATGCGCATCAGGCCGAAGCACAGGGACAGGCCGATCGTCGTCAGGAAAAAGATGCTGCCGATGCTCAGCCCGAAAATGACGCCGGAGGCGAGCAGTTTCAGGTCCATCATGAGCGCCGCTTTACGCCGGCCGCAACCGCGCCGTCCTTCCTGCGAAACAGCTTTTCCAGCGCGGGCTGCAGCGTGCCCCAGATGCCTTTTTCCCCGGCGAGCATGATGAACACCAGCAGGAACCCGATGAACAGCTCCCAGTTGCCGATAAGGTTGCTGATCACGTCCTTCATGCCGGTATAGGCGGCCGCGCCCACGAGGGGCCCGTAGAGCGTGCCGGGCCCGCCGAGTACCGTGACCACCACCGGATCGGCGACGCGCGCCGGGCTGGTGATCTCCGGGCTCACGAACCCGAGATAGACCCCGTACAGTGCGCCGGCCAGGGCGGTGGTCGTATTGGCGATGACAAAAGCGAGCAGCCGGATGCCGTAATTGCCGTAGCCGAGGAACCTCAGCTTGTCCTCGTTGATCTTGGTCGCCAGGCAGCAGGCGCCGAAGATCGAGTCGTCGAGATACTTGAAAAAGGCCCACACGCCGAGCGCGACCAGAAGAGCGAAGACGAAGAACTGGTCCGGCCGGGAGATGTCCAGCACCGGCGTGGAGGACATGTTGGTCAGGAACCACAGCCCGTTGTCGCCTTTGGTGATGTCAGCCAGCACCTTCTGCATAAGGTAATAGATGATCACCGCCAGCGCGAGGTTCACCAGCGCGAAGTAGTCGCTGCGCAATCTGACGAAAAGGGGGCCGACGGCGACGGACAGCGTCAGCCCCGAGAGGACGCCCGCTACGATGCCTGCGTAGGGATTGGCGCCGAAGTAGAAGAGATAGAACGCAGTCCCGTAGGCGCCCGCCGCCAGGTAAGCCGGCTGCCCGAAGGAGAGAAACCCGACGCGTCCCAGAAGGAAGTTGCAGCCGATGGTGTAGATCGAGAAGATGACGACCTCATTGAGGAAGGGCAGGGGCAGAAACAGCCGCGACAATCCCACCAGAGAAAACGCCAGCAGGATGCCCCACCACCAGCGCAGCGCATTCATCATGCGGCTATCCTCGAGTTGCTAGAGATAAGGCTCACAGGCCTCCGGCCGGATGGATTCGCCGGCGAGCTCGGCGACGATGCGCCCCTCTTTCAGCGCATAGACTTTGCTGGCGATCGCGCAGACCAGGGGCAGGTTCTGCTCCACGATCACCAGCGCCGTGTTCCGGCCCAGTTCGGCGAAAACGTCCTTCAGGTGCGCGACGATGCTCGGCGCCAGTCCCTCGGTCGGCTCGTCGATCAGCAGCACTTTCGGGCTGCCCAGCATGGCCCTGCCGATCATCAGCATCTGGCGCTCGCCGCCGCTCAGATAACCGCCCTTGCGGTCCATGAGCTGCTTCAGTTTGGGAAAATAGTCGGTGACGCGGTCCCAGTTGTAGTCCTTCGTGGCGTAGCTGCCGAGCTCCAGGTTCTCCCTGACCGTCAGGTCGGAAAACACTTTCTTGTCCTGCGGCACGTACTTGATGCCCATCCTCGCGATATCGTAGGACGGCATGCCCGTCAGACGGGTGTGGCCGGAACTGATCGATCCGGAGAGCGGTTTCAGAAATCCGACGATTGCCTTGAGCAGCGTGGTCTTGCCGGCGCCGTTGCGCCCAACGCACGCGACGACCTGCCTCGGCTTCACGCCCAGACCGACATCGAACAGTACCTTCGCCTCGCCGTACGAGACGGTGAGACCCCTGACGCTCAGTATTTCGCCGTCATCGGGCGCGGCGCCGCTATCCGGTGGCATGCGCTTCCTCCTAGGCGGCGTCGATCTGCCAGTAACTTCTTCGCACCTCGGGGTGCCGCAGGCATTCCTCGTAGCCGCCGTCCGCGATGATCCTGCCCTCGTGCATGACGGTCAGTCTCTGCACGAAGTCCTTCACGTGCGAAATCTTGTGTTCCACGATCAGGATCGTCTGCTTGCCGACGCGCCCGCCCAGCACGTCGAGAACGCCCTTGATCTCGGATTCCGACAGACCCGCCAGGGGCTCGTCCAGCAGCAGCACCTCCGGCTCCGCCAGGACCGCCATCGCGATCTCCAGGCGTCTCTTTTCGCCCAGGCTGAGATGCCTCACCTGACGGTCGCGCACGGGCTCAAGCCCGAAGGTCTCCAGGATCGCGACGACCTTGTCCTGGTTGCGCTGCCCCTTGCAGGTGTTGAGCAGCAGATGCAGCAACGACGACTTCCGGTGCGCCCTGAAAAAAGCGAGCACCAGGTTGTCGATCACGCTCAGGTTGTCGAAGGTGGAGGTGAGCTGGAAGGTGCGCATCAGCCCCCGCGCAACCCGGTCCTGCGGCGTCATGCGGGTGACGTCTTCGCCTTTGTGCAGGATGGCCCCCTCGTCCGGTGGGAAATATCCCGTCAGCAGGTTGAAGAGGGTGGTCTTTCCTGCCCCGTTGGACCCGATGATTCCCGCGACCTCGTGTTCACGCAGCGAATAATCGACTCCGTCAACGGCGACCAGCGCGCCGAAGCGTTTCGTAACCCCCCTGGCGCGGATGATTTCTGTGCCCGACCCGCTACTCACGGCCGGCCCTCATCTGGACTTTGCCCGGTGAACGGACGAGCCGCTCGCCGGGGCGGGGTTGCGGGAAGTTCGCCCTTTAGGAGCTTGTCGGACTTTGCACCGACAGTCTGCCAGGCAAGGCCGTCCTCAGTAACCGAGAGACTTCAGCGGCGGCATCACCGACTCGCCGCCCTGGGAGCCGATAACCGTGAAAAGATCCCATTCGTTCTTGCGCTCCGCGGGACCTTTCCCTTTCACCAGGAAGGCGGCGTACTTGTACACGGCCGCGTGATCGTCGCGCCATCTGGCGGGGCCCTTGATCGTGTTGAACTGGCCTTTATTCGCCATCAGGGCCGCGGACAATTTCTTCGGATCAAAGGATTTCGCGGCCTCGAACCCCCTGAACATCTCCGTGTACGCGATATAGGCGATCGTCGCGTAAGCATCGGGCGGCACCTTGTATTTCGCCTGATACAGATTGGTGAACTCCCGGGCGCTCTTCGCCACTTCCTTGTCGGGGAAGTCGGCGAGGTCGTAGTAGAAATAGTGCATCGCGTAAACCCCTTCCAGGGCCTCGGGGGGAATGCCCCTGGCGACGACGTTCGTGATGAAGGCGTTGAAAATGGTCATTTCCTTGTTGAGCCCCATCTGATAGACCTGCTTCAACAGCGCCACGGCATCGGCAGCGAATTGAGCGGAGATGAAAACGTCCGGCTTTGCCGCCTGGACTTTCTGCAAGACAGTGGTGTAGTCACTGGTCCCCAGCGAAACCTCGTCGTAGCCGACGATTTCTGCGCCGAATTCCTTGGCGGCGGCGGTGACGCCGTCGCGCATGTCCCAGCCCCAGCTATCGGCGCGGGCCAGAAAGAAGATCCGCTTCTTGCCCAGCGTCTTGACGGCCGCCTGGCCGGCCATGTAGCCAACCGTCCACGGGCTGAAGGCGGTGGCGAAGGTGGAATCGGCGAGCTTGCCCTTCTGGAACGCTTCCTTGGCCATGACGGCGACGGGGAAGTAGGGCATCGGCTCCTTGGTCACTATGGCATTGATGGCGTACACGAGCGGCGCCCAGGTCTGGCCGCCGACGCCCTTGACTCCTTCCGACACCATGTAGCGGTAGCGGCGGACGCCCACGTCCAGCTTGGCCTCGTCATCGGCGATGACGGCTTCAACCGCCACCTTGCCCCAGGGCATATTGAGCCCGCCCTTCTGGTTGACGACATCCACCGCCAGCAACGCGCCGTTCCTCTGCGTCTCGGCCACCGCCGCAAACGTCCCAGTGAGCGGGAGCAGGATACCCACCTTGATCTTGCCGGGCTCGGCCGCCGTGGCGGCCCCTTGCCCGAAAACGCCGCCCAGCGCGAGAATCGAGAGCAAAAGCAGAAATTTTTTCATCGTCCCCTCCGCCTGAATAGGGTGGTCCCGACCGCCGCAACGAACGCCCCGGACCAACGCGCCCGGGCGGCGTCATTCCTATCGTTAATCCGGGAAAACTGCTTTGATGTAGATCAATTGTTGCGCTGTTGCATTCAATTCCACACGCTGTGCACCGCCGCACTCAACAGCGCAACATCAACCCTGCGCTCGACTTCGATACCGATCCCACTCGGCAAACGGACCACGATCGCACCGCCGCTCGACGTCGGCGTAGCCGCTGGGATCAGCGTCAACGGCGATGCCGACGCGATCGCCTTCTCAAGCCGCCGACGTCACCACACGAATGCCGCGTAACTCAAGCCGTGCTGGCGGCAATACGCTGCCATCGCGGTCGCCCACTGGTGAGTCATGAGGTCATCGTCAACCTGATTGCGAACAGCCGGACTCGCACTGGGTTGCGAATTCGCGCCGAGCTGGACTCGGGGAAATATCCGACCGGAATCAAAGTGCCCGACGCGCAGATCGATGCGCTGAATCTCAAGCATGCCGAGTTTCACGACGACTGGAACTACGCGATCCTTCCGCAGCGGACGAAATGATTGATCAAGTTATTTTCACATGACTCCTTAGCCCCGGCACCACATTACTCGGTTTCCGCCTCGGGCCACAGGTTCGGGAAGAGGTATCCGAGCGCCGCGAGCGGCAACGCGAATGCGATTGGCCCTCTCGGCGGTTCTGCTGACAGCACGCCGTAATCGAGCAGACTTGTCACCACACGGCGGCCGGTTCGCTCTCTCAATCCAGTCATGGCGACAAAACGCGACCGCTCGAGCGGTCCAGCCATTGCGACGTATTGAAGTGCTTCCAGCGCTTCGAGCTTAACCACCGATTTTTCGCTGCCTATTTGCCACGGCGCTTGTTGCAAATGCAGCAAGAGCACTCGCAAACGTTCCTTCAGCGTATCGAAACTCAGACGCTCGCGCATGAATCGGACTTGATCCAAGCAGATCACGCGTGCCTCGGAAAACGGCGAAGGTTCTCCGGTGAACTACGACACCGAGCAGGCTTCAATGAGGCCGAGGCACGCGTGCCTCGGAAAACCATGCATGGCCTGCGCTTCCTGGCCGCGCGCCGTGTCGCGTCAATGCGGCCGAGGCACGCGTGCCTCGGAAAACCGATCGAGGCCAAGTGGATCGAGAGCAATGCGAGCTGGCTTCAATGAGGCCGAGGCACGCGTGCCTCGGAAAACCTCGCCCGCGTCGAGCAGGACTGGCGG